>VGEV01000038.1 GCA_016869175.1 Alphaproteobacteria bacterium | reverse complement strand
GATCTTGCCCGCAATCGAGCTGATCGCTTCCCATTGCGACCCATAGTCGCCCTGATGATCCAGAACCAGCCGGACAGCCCGCTCGCGAACCTCCGCCGGATATCTCGTCGAATGTGTTCCCATGGCAGCTCCTCCTTCTCACAAGTCGGAGCCTCCGGGAAACCCGGCGCGGTTCAGCTTCCCCAACATGCTCGTGCCCATCGTCACCACCACGGCGAAACGCATGGCCGGCATGATGAAGCTCCTGTCAAAGCTCACGGGCGGCACGGGCGCCAGCTTCATCCTGTTCAAGACCATGCTAGATCCCGCTGGCTTCGGCTCCGACCCGTCGCCCGACCCCGAGTTCCTGCTGGAACCCTGGCAGCGCGTCGGCCACGAGCCGTTCGATGTCGCCAGGGTGCTTTCTGGAGATCGATGAAACTGGCCTCTGGCCGCGGCTATCGTTGCCGCCGGCCCCTGTACACGAGCCAGACGACGCCCAGGCCGAGCAACCAGAGCGAACCCGGTTCGGAAACGTGCACCGGCGATCCATCGCTGTTCAGCAAGGCAATGGAGCCAGTGAAGCGTCCGGGCGACGCGAAGGTCACGCCCAGGATGAACGCCGTTGGTGCTTTCACGAACGCGTCGTCGTCAAAGTCATATACGCGCAGTTGAAACTTGTCGACGCCTGGGTCGTCGAACACATAGGCCGTCAAGGTCGGCAAGATGTCCGCCTCGAACGCCCAGGTGGTATCGTCCCACAGGTAAAGCTTGTATCCAATATCCGACCCGAAGTATGTGGGTGCAAAGGAATTGAACAAATGGCCACCGTCAGTGTATTCGATCGAATATATATACGATTCCGGCGGATATAACCAATAATAAATCAGATATTACAAAATATATACGTTCACATCGTAGATATATTTAGCACCACATCCCATTAAATTTGTGGATCAAACAAGATAAACAAGCCCGGAGAATTGAGGCGAGCTGCTGAGTCCCTGTTCGATCGATGAACCTGCCTCGATCTTGGATATCAAAGTCTCAAGCTTATGGCTCTGTAGAGCCAAGGCCAGCGCGAATACGTTAATGACATCCTCAAAAGCAAACGGAGAGTCGTAAGTTGTGATTTCTCCTACGTGAAAGTCAACCCCGGAAACTTGGTCTCCGTACAGTCTGATGTTGAAAATGTTAGGAACTGGGGTCGCGCCGTCCGGGATCACGGGCGCCAGTTCGTCGAACAGGTTCGGGAGCAGGCGCCCGATGCCGGGCGCGTTGAAGGTGGTGGTCGGCAGGCCTGTCATGGCGCCGATGGCCTGCGCCAACGCCCCACCCAACGAATGACCCTTGAGTAACCACGTCCCCTCTACACTGGAAGACAAGGTCCGGGAGCTGGAGGCTGCGCAAAAGGCGCTGGCGAAAGTCGATGACAAGCGCCTGCGGGAAAAAATACTGGACGTTCAAGCCCGCGGGGAAGCACGCGCACAAGGCTGGTTAGGACACGTGTTCGGTGACCGTTCGCATGCACCGATTTATATTGCCGGCGTCATAGCCCTGGGCATGGCGGCGATCATCATTTGTGTCGTCCTGTTGCGTTCAGATCAATTGTTGGCGACCGAAACGATCCAGATTCTCGGCCCGTTCCTGACGTTGGCCTTGGGCTACCTGTTCGGCAAAGTAACTTGAAGACGCTGCCGAGGTGGTAGTTTTTCCTGCTGCTGCATCGCATCATTGTCCCGCCTAGATTGCCCCTGAAAGTCCCGCCAAGAGAGTGCCCATGAGCCAGAGCCAAGCCCGCCCTGCCACCGCCACCGGCGTCGAAGTGCTGGGGCCGATGCGCCCCGGCTACGAGACCATCCTGACAGCGCCGGCGTTGGCCTTCCTGGCCGAGCTCGAGCGCAAGTTCGGAGCCGAACGGCTGGCGCGGCTGGAGCACCGCAGGGCCGTGCAGGCCAAGCTGAAGGACGGCTGGCTGCCGGGCTTCCGCGCCGACACGCAGAAGGTGCGCGAGGCCGATTGGCGCATCTCGCCGATCCCGGCCGACCTGCGCGACCGGCGGGTCGAGATCACCGGGCCGACCGACCGCAAGATGGTGATCAACGCGCTCAATTCCGGCGCCTCGGTGTTCATGGCGGATTTCGAGGACGCCTCGACCCCGACCTGGGACAACAACCTGCAAGGCCAGATGAACCTGCGCGACGCGGTCAGGCGCGAGATCAGCCATAGCGATCCCGGCAGCGGCAAGAGCTACGCGCTCAATGCCAAGCCGGCCGTGCTGCTGGTACGGCCCCGCGGCTGGCACCTGCCGGAAGCGCATGTGCGGGTTGACGGGCGGCAGATGTCGGGCAGCCTGTTCGACTTCGGCCTCTACTTCTTCCACAACGCGGCCGAACTCCTGCAGCGCGGCAGCGGCCCCTATTTCTACCTGCCGAAGATGGAGCATGCCGAGGAAGCCCGGCTGTGGAACGACGTATTCGTCCACGCGCAGGCCAAGCTCGGCCTGCCGAAGGGCAGCATCAAGGCGACCGTGCTGATCGAGACCATCATGGCCGCCTTCGAGATGGACGAGATCCTCTACGAGCTCAAGGAGCACATGGCCGGGCTCAATTGCGGCCGCTGGGACTATATCTTCAGCTTCATCAAGAAGTTCCGCTTCCGCCCCGACTTCGTGCTGCCGGACCGGGCGCAGGTCACCATGACCCGGCACTTCCTGCGCAGCTACAGCCAGCTCTTGATCAAGACTTGTCACCGGCGCGAGGCCTTCGCCATGGGCGGCATGGCGGCGCAGATCCCGATCAAGGCGGACGCCCGGGCCAACGACGAGGCGCTGGCCAAGGTGCGCGCCGACAAGGAGCGCGAGGTGGGCGACGGCCACGACGGCACCTGGGTGGCGCATCCGGGCCTGGTGCCGCTTGCCAAGGCGGTGTTCGACGCCGGCATGCCCGGCGCCAACCAGCTGCCTCGCAAGCGGCAGGATGTCACGGTCGGCGCCAAGGACCTGCTGGAAGTGCCGGACGGCACCATCACGGAAGCGGGGCTGCGCCTCAACCTGAATGTCGGCGTGCTCTATCTCGACCCCTGGCTGCGGGGCATCGGCTGCGTGCCGATCCACAACCTGATGGAGGATGCCGCCACCGCCGAGATCAGCCGCGCGCAGGTCTGGCAGTGGGTCCGCCACAACCAGCGCATCTCCGCCGGCGGCCCGGCCATCGACGCCGGCCTGGTCAAGCGGCTGATGGCGGAGGAAATGGCCAAGATCCGCAGCCTGGTGGGCGAACCGGCCTACGCCAGCGGCCGCTACGCCGAAGCCTCCGCCCTGTTCGAGGGCATGGTAACGGCGCCCGAGTTCGAGGACTTCCTGACGCTGCCGGCCTACGAGCGCGTAATCACACTGGCTTAGCCAACCCCCCTCACCCAACCCTCTTCCGCATGGGAAGAAGGCGACCGAAGGCGGCGTGGAATCGTTCGCCAAGCCGGTCGATTCCACGGCAGCCCGGTTCTTCGCTTGCGCGCGAATCCTTTGCCTTGCCACACTGGCCTATTGTCTAGCCGACGGATTCGGAGAGCCGACGCCATGAGCGAAACGCCGCCATTCACGCTGGAACACGCCTACCTGTCGGAGGCCGACGCGCTGCGGCTTCTGGCGGGCCGGCGGCTGTCGTCCGGCCACCGCATGCTGGATCCCAAGGCGCAGGTCGTGGGCGAGTTCGGCAAGCAGATCCGCCCGCCGCACGTGCTGCCGGCCAGCGCCGCCGAGGCGCGCGAGCAGATGGCCAAGCTGGTGGCGCTGATGGACGAGCCGCCGCCGGCCTTGGCGCGGATCGAGAACCTGAGCTGTCCCGGTCCGGCCGGCCCCATTGCGCTCAGGCTTTATTCGCCGACGCCGAAGGGGACGGCACTGCCCCTCGTCTGCTACCTGCATGGCGGCGGCTGGGTGCAGGGCAACCTTGAAAGTCACCACGGCTGCTGCGGCAAGCTGGCGGCCTGGGCCAACGTCATGGTGGTCGCCATCGACTACCGCCTGGCGCCGGAGCACAAGTTCCCGGCCGGCGTGGAGGACGCGGTGGCGGCGGTGCGTTGGTTGCGCGACAATGCCGCCAGCCTGGGTGCCGATGGCAAGCGCCTGGCGGTGGCCGGCGACAGCGCCGGCGGCAACCTGGCGGCGGTCGTCTGCCAGCAACTGGCGGCCAAGGGCGAGCCATCGCCCCAGGCCCAGGTGCTGATCTATCCGGCGGTCGACTTCGCCATGGACCTGCCCTCGCACGCCGAGATGCGCGAAGGCTACATCATCCCGCGCAACCGGATGGACTGGTACAAGGGGCACTACCTGCGCGGCGAGGCCGACGCACTCGACGTACGCGCCTCACCCCTGCTGGCCGGAAGCCTGAAAGGCCAACCGCCGGCCATGATCGTCACCGCCGGCTTCGATCCCTTGCGCGACGAGGGCAAGGCCTACGCCGACAAGTTGGCGGCCGACGGCGTGGCGGTCGTATACCGCGAATGGCCGGGGCAGATCCACGGCTTCACCATCCTGACGCGCGTCATCCCGCAGGGCAACGAATGCCTGCGCGAGATCGCCGGGTATCTGAAGCGGAACCTGAACGGCTGAGCGATCAGCGCGAGTAGAACTCAACCACCAGGTTGGGTTCCATGCGCACCGGATAGGGCACGTCGGCCAGCTTGGGCGCGCGCACGAACTTGCCGGCCGCCTTTTTCACGTCGACATCAAGGTAATCGGGGATGTCACGCTCGGGGCTTTCGGCCGCCTCCAGCACCAGCGCCATGGCCCGCGCCTTCTCCTTCAGCGCGATGACGTCGCCATCCTTCACCTGATAGCTGGCGATGGTGACGCGCTGGCCGTTGACCTGCACATGCCCATGGCTCACCATCTGCCGCGCGGCGAACACCGTGGGCGCGAATTTCATGCGATAGACCACCGCGTCCAACCGCCGCTCCAGCAGCCCGACCAGGTTCTCCGAGGTGTCGCCGCGCCGCCGCGAGGCTTCGGCATAGGCCTTGCGGAACTGCCGCTCGGTGATGTTGCCGTAATAGCCCTTGAGCTTCTGCTTGGCGGCCAATTGCGTGCCGTAGTCGGACGGCTTCTTGCGCCGCTGGCCGTGCTGGCCGGGGCCATACTGGCGCTTGTTGAGCGGGCTTTTCGGCCGCCCCCACAGGTTCTCGCCGAGACGGCGGTTGATCTTGTATTTCGAGGTCGCGCGCTTGGTCATGCGGGGGCTCGGCCGATGCTTCCGAGGGAACGTGGCGATGCGCTCCCCGCGCCGGCGGGCCGGCGGCGGGAAGCGGCGATTTATAGCGGCCTCGGGGGCATAGTCAACTTCGGCGGCAATGGCTTGGCGAAATAGGCGCGGATCGCGTCGTTGACCGGCCTGGCGGCCTCGTGCGCCAGCCAATGCCCGGCCGCCGGCAGCCGGATCACGGTCAGATCGGAGACGAAGGCCTCAAGGTCCTCCAGCAACGAGGGCCTGAGGTAGGCGTCGTCCTCGCCCCAGAGCACAAGCGTCGGCACGTCCACCAGGAATTGCCCCGCCGGCAGTTCCGGCGGGCCGTCGCCGCCATCGGGCGCGGGCGGCCGAAGCGGCGTGGCCCGGTACCAGTTGAGCATGGCGGTAAGCGCCCCCGGCTGCGCCCAGGCATCGCGATAGTGCTTGAGCTCGACTTCCGACAGCCCCAGCCCGCCAAAGGCGAAGCGCGCGAGCCCGGCGAAATCGTCCGCCGCCAGTCAGGCTTCGGCGTCCGGCTTGCGAAACCGCCGCATATACTGGCTGGCCGCCGCCTGCTCGGGGTCGCTCGCCAGGCGGCGCTGCATCAGCACCGGATGCGGCGCGTTCAGGATGATCAGCCGCTCGACCAGTTCCGGATGCTTGATGGCGAAGGCCCAGGCCACCGCGCCGCCCCAGTCGTGCCCGACCAGCACCATCGGCCCGGTGGCGAAGCGCCCGGCCAGTGCCGCCACGTCGGCCACCATCCGGTCGATCCGGTAGGCCTCCTTGCCGGCGGGTTTGTCCGACAGGTTGTAGCCGCGTTGGTCGGGCGCCAGCGCCAGGTGGTCGCGGCCGAATTCCGGCAGTTGCCGGCGCCAGCCGTACCAGAACTCCGGAAACCCGTGCAGGAACAGCATCAGCGGCCCCACCCCCGCTCGCGCATAATGCAGCTGCACGCCCTCGCCCTCGGCAAAGCCGTGCTCGATCTCCATCAGCCGACCTCCCGCCCTTGCGGGCGCAGCAGCGCCGAGAGGATGCCTTGCAGGGTGCGCAGCTCCTGCTCCACGGGCTGCAGGCGGCGGAAGATGTTGCGGACGTTGCGCGCCATGCCCGGCCGTTTCTCCGGCGGGTGCAGAAACCCCGCCTTGTCCAAGGCCTGCTCCAGCCGGTCAAGAAAGAACTCCAGGTTGGAAGCGGTGGCCGGCGGCGCCGCGGACGGCCGGCTGGCCGGCGCCACGGCCTGGAACCATTCGTAGCTCAACAGCAAGACGGCTTGCGCCAGGTTGAGCGAGCGAAAGGCCGGGTTGCCGGCAATCTCGCAGATCGCCGGCGCCAGCGCCGCCTCGTCATTGTCCAGGCCTGCCCGCTCCGGGCCGAACACCACGCCACAGCTATGGCTTGCATGATGGTGGCGACGCAACTCCCCGGCTGCCTCGCGCGGCGACAGGACCGGCTTCGCCATCTCTCGCGGCCTGGCGGTGGTGGCGATGAAGTAGCGCAAGTCGGCGGTTGCGGAATGTAGGTCGTCGAACACCCGGGCGCCGGCCAGGATCGCGTCGGCGCCCGAAGCCGTCGCTTCGGCCTTCGGGTTGGGCCAGCCGTCGCGCGGCGCCACCAGACGCAGCTCCGACAGGCCGAAATTGGCCATGGCGCGGGCGCTTGCGCCGATATTCTCGGCCAGTTGCGGGCGCACCAGGACGACCGCCGGCCCGCCCCCGATCGCCGGCTGGCTGCGGTCGGTGCCGGCCACTACCCCGCCCGCCGCCAGGTGGTACCCTTGGGCCCGTCCTCCAGCACGATGCCATACGTGGCTAATTCATCTCTGATCTCGTCTGCCAGCTTGAAGTTCTGCGCCCTACGCGCTTCATTTCGTTCGTTAATTCTCTTCTCGATGTTTCTAGGATCCTCGACCCAGCGAAACACCTCTATCGCCACAGAGTCTGTCAAGACAAGAGAGTCGGATTGTTCCCGCCCGAACCATTGGGATTCCCTCAGCGTTAGGAGGCCAATCGAATTGGCAGCGGCACGTAGTCTTCGACCAGGAGAAGTCATGGGCTTGACTAGATCCTGTTTTGACATCCTTCCTAGCATGTATCCGCCGAGCGGTGATCCGTGGTTCACGATGCCCTCAAGATGTCGAGCGTCAGCGATTTTGTGCATCTCGCTGATCGCTTTCGGTGTATTGAGGTCATCCTCAAGCGCCGCTTGAACCTCGGATGGCACGTCGTCGGTGCGCAGATCGTCTCCGACTAGGCGATACCAGCGGTCGAGAATGCGCTTGGCCTGGCGCAGGCCCTCCTTGGTAAAGTCGAGCGGCTGGCGGTAATGCGTCTGCAACAGCGCCAAGCGAATCGCCTCGCCCGGGAACTCCGCCAGGAGGTCGTGCATGGTGAAGAAGTTGCCGAGCGATTTCGACATCTTCTCGCCCTCGACGATGACGAAGCCGTTATGCACCCAGTAGTTCGCCAAGGGTGCGCCATCATGCGCGCAGACGCTTTGCGCCACCTCGTTCTGGTGGTGGGGAAAGATCAGGTCCTGGCCGCCGCCATGGATGTCGAAGGTAGCGCCCAGATATTGCTTGGCCATGGCCGAGCATTCGATATGCCAGCCGGGCCGCCCGCGGCCCCACGGGCTGTCCCAGCCCGGCGTTTTCGCGTCCGAGGGCTTCCACAGCACGAAATCCATGGCGTCGCGCTTATAGGGCGCCACCTCCACCCGTGCGCCGGCCATCAGTTCGTCCGTCGAGCGGCGCGCGAACCTGCCATAGTCGGCCCAGGACGGTACATGGAACAGCACATGGCCGTCCGCCGCATAGGCGTGGCCGTTGCCGATCAGCCGTTCGATCAGCGCGATCATCTCCGCCACATGCGCCGTCGCCCGCGGCTCAACATCCGGTCGCAACACGTTGAGTTGGCTCATGTCGTCGAGATAGATCTGGGTCATCCGCCGGGTCAGTTCGGCGATCGGCACGCCCTCCTCCCGGGCCCGGGCGTTGATCTTGTCGTCCACGTCGGTGAAGTTCCGGACGTAAGTGACCTTGGGATATAGCGTCTTCAGCAGTCGATAGAGCACATCGAAGACCACGGCCGGGCGGGCGTTGCCGATATGCGGGTGGTCATAGACGGTCGGGCCGCAGACATACATCCGCACCTGTGCCGGATCGATGGGTCGAAACGCCTCGCGCCGTCCGCTACCGGTGTTGTGTAGATGCAAAACCACGCGAATAACTCCACCTAAGTTATTGATTCACGAAGTTTCGCCGCGCAGGCGGCGCAGCGACCGCTCGCGCCCGATGAGCGGCAGCAAAAGGCGCATTTCGGGGCCCTGCTCGCGCCCCGTCAAGGCCAGGCGCAGCGGCCGGAACAATTGCTTGCCCTTGGCGCCGGTACGCGCCGATACCTCGCCGGTCCAGGCCGCCCAGCTGCGCTCGTCCAACGGCCCGGCCGGCAGCAATGCCGCCGCCTCGCCCAACAGGCCCGGATTTTCCAGTTTCGGCTGCAGTTCGCTGCGACAGACTGCCAGCCATTCGCCGGCTTCCGCCAGCCGCTGGATATTGCCGCGGACGGCCAGCCAGAACGCCTCGCCGCCGTCGGCGCCAAGCGCCGCGAGGCGCGGTTTGACCGCTCGATAGTGCAGCAGGTGCAGCACTTTCCGGTTGAGTTGCCAAAGTTCGTCCAGGTCGAACTTGGCGGGCGCGCGGCCGAACCGTTGCAAGTGGCAGTCCGATGTCAGCTCGCCGAGCGAAGCCTTTGCTTCCACGGGATCGGCTGAGCCCAACCGCGCCAGCAGGCTGGCGACGGCCATGGCCTCGATGCCGTCCTCGCGCAAGGCCGACAGGCCAAGGTCGCCCGCCCGTTTCGACAGCTTTTCGCCGCCGGCGCCGATCAGCAGGCTGAAATGCGCGAACGCGGGCACCGGCGCGTCCAGGGCAGCGAAGACCTGCACCTGCACGGCCGTGTTGGAGACATGATCCTCGCCCCGGATCACGTGGCTGATGGCGAAGTCGATGTCATCGACCACGCTGGTGAAACTGTAGAGCGGCTGGCCGTCCTCGCGCAGCAGGACGGGATCGCTCAGGTCGCGGCCGTGGAAATGCTGCGCGCCCCGGATCAGGTCGGGCCACTCGATCGCCGCGTGCTCCAGCTTGAAGCGCCAATGCGGCCGCCGGCCGGCCGCTTCGAGCGCCTGCCGCTCGGCGGCGCCCAACGCCAGGGCCGCCCGGTCATAGACCGGCGGGCGATGCTGGGCCAGCAGCGCCTTGCGCTTGAGGTCGAGTTCGATCGGGCTCTCGTAACAGGGATAGAGCCGCCCCGCCGCCTTCAGCCGTTCCGCGGCCGCGGCATAGTGCGCCAGCCGGTCGGACTGCCGTGCCAGCGCGTCCCAGGCAAGGCCAAGCCAGCGCAGGTCTTCCTCGATCGCGGCGGCGAATTCGGGGCGGCTGCGCTCGCGATCGGTGTCGTCCAGCCGCAGCAGGAACCAGCCCGCTTGCTGGCGTGCATAGAGCCAGTTGACCAGCGCCGTGCGGGCATTGCCGACATGCAGGCGGCCGGTCGGGCTGGGGGCGAAGCGGACGCGGGCGGCGCCCGGGCTCATCGGGGCGCGTCGCGGAACTTGTTGGTGATGGGATAGCGGCGGTCGCGGCCGAAATTGCGCCGGGTGATCTTGACCCCCGGTGGCGCCTGGCGGCGCTTGTATTCGGCGAGATAGAGCAGGTGTTCGATGCGCCTGACCGTCTGCGGCGCGTGCCCGCGCGCCACGATCTCCTCGAACGCCATCTCCTTCTCGACCAGGCATTGCAGCATGTCGTCGAGCGCGTCGTACGGCGGCAGGCTGTCCTGGTCCTTCTGGTTGGCGCGCAACTCCGCCGTCGGCGCCTTGATCAGGATGTTCTCGGGGATCACCCGGCCGACCGGCCCCAGGGCACCATAGGGCCGCTCCTGGTTGCGCCAGCGCGACAGCGCATAGACGGTCGTCTTGTAGACGTCCTTCACCACCGAATAGCCGCCGCACATGTCGCCATAGATGGTGGCGTAGCCGACCGACATTTCCGACTTGTTGCCGGTCGTCAGCACCATGTGGCCGAACTTGTTGGACAGCGCCATCAAGGTCAGCCCGCGCACCCGGCTCTGGATGTTCTCCTCGGCGATGTCGGGCTGGCGGCCGGCGAAGCTGGGCGCCAGCATGTCGGCGAAGGCCGTCACCGCCGGCTCGATGGCGATGCGGTCCAACCTGGTGCCGAGCAGACCGGCGCAGACCTCCGCGTCGCCGACGCTGTCGCCCGAGGTGTAGCGCGAGGGCAGCATCACGCACCACACCCGCTCCGGACCCAGGGCATCGACCGCGACGGCCGCGCTCAACGCCGAATCGATGCCGCCCGACAGGCCCAGCACCACGCCGGGGAAGCGGTTCTTGTTCACGTAGTCGCGCAAGCCCAGCAGCATCGCCTGGTAGATCGCCGCGAGGCCTCCGTGCGGTGCGACGCGCTCGGCCACGGCGCATGTCCAGCCGCCGTTGCCGTTGCGCCGCCACCGGGTCAGCGCCAGCGCCTCGCGGAAGGTCGGCAATTGCGCCGCCAGGCGGCAATCGGCGTTCAGCGCGAACGAGCCGCCGTCGAACACCAGTTCGTCCTGGCCGCCCACCTGGTTGACATAGACCAGCGGCAGCCCGGTCTCCTTGACCCGAGCGACGGCCAGGTTCAGCCGCGTGTCGAGCTTGTCCGCCTCGTAGGGCGAGCCGTTCGGCACCAGCAGCAGTTCGGCGCCGGTTTCCGCGAGGCATTCGGTCACGTCAGGCGTCCACATGTCCTCGCAGATCGGGATGCCGAGCCGCGCGCCGCGAAACACGACCGGCCCCGGCATCGGGCCGGGGGCAAACACCCGCTTCTCGTCGAACACGCCATAATTGGGCAGGTCGTGCTTGTAGCGCTGCCCGACGATCCGCCCGCCATCCAGCAGCAGCGCCGCGTTGTAGAGCTTGCCGTCCTCGCGCCAGGGCGTGGTGACGATCAGGCCGGGCCCGCCGTCCGCGGTTTCCTGGGCCAGGGCCCTGACCGCGGCCTCAGCGTCCTCCTGCAGGGCCGGCTTCAGCACCAAGTCTTCCGGCGGATAGCCGACCAACGCCAACTCGCCAACCAGCATTAGGTCGGCCTTGGCCGCGGCCGCCTGGGCCCGGGCCTGGCGCAGCAATTGGGCATTGCCGGAGACGTCGCCCACGGTCGGATTGAGCTGCGCCAGCGCGATGTCCAGCCGGTCGGTCATGGCAGATTAGTAGTGTATCAGACGCCGTCACGCCAAGCGCCGGCGGTCCTTGGGCACATAGAGATCCATCATGGTGCGCCCTTGCCGGCGGCCATCGGGCAGATCGAGCCAGAGCCGGATCAGGTGACGCTTGCGGTCGGGTGGATCGCGATACTCGGTGCGGGCATGCAGCAGCGTGAAGTTATTGACGAATTGCATGTCGCCCTTGCGCAACTCCATGTGCAGCTGGAACTCGGGGCGGTTCACCGTGGCGCAGAACACCTCGATCGCCTCGCGCTGGCGGGTCGTCAAGCATTCGCCTTCCAATTCCGCCCACAGCGACTGGTTGCGGTCGAAAATGCAATGCAGCAGCCCATCGTGGAACGCGAAGACCGGGATCGGTTCGGGCGAAATCCTGGGTTCGTCGGGGCCGTGCTCGCCGCGCCGGTGGTGGCGGAAGCCCTTGAGATAGATGTCGTACAGGTCGGGCCGCTCGGCCAGCAAGGCGTTGTGCACCGCGCCGGCACTGGCCAGCACGCTCAACCCGCCCTCGGCCGCCGTCTCCAGGCAGAACAGGCCGACGATGGCGGCCCCGTCGGAATGGAACGGCAAGGCGCGGTTGCTCTTGTAGGCACGGTTCTGCGGCGAATAGGGCAGGCCGATGTCCTTCACGTCCATCGCCATGGCGCCGGCATGGCTCTGCGGCGTCAGCCGGCCGAAATGCGCCGAGAGGCCGGCGAAAGCCAGGCGATTGTCGTCGTAGTCATAGCGCTCGACCGGGAAGTCCGAGAGCACGGCGAAGCCAGCCCCGGCATCGAGGTCCTTCGCCGTCGCCGCCAGCAGCGGGGCGGTCAACGGCAGCGGGAAATCGGCCTTGCCAGGTCGCTCGAAGCCTAAGCCCTGGCGCTTGGCGTTCCGGATCGCGCCGTCGATCTCCGCCAGCATCGCCGGTGTGAACGGTCGCGCCCAGGAACGCGCGACCGGAAAGTCGGAGGCCCGCCACACACTGGCATCGCGAATGGCCGCACCGGCGCTCATCGCTCGGCTCCGCCGTTCTGCCATTTCTGCAGCAGGAACTCGCGGCCGAGCTTGACCGACACCCGGCCGTCATAGGCGATGACGTCGGCGGTGGCATAGGTTTCCCGCCAATTGTCCGGCAGATAGGAGCCGGTGCCGACCACATCGACCGGCGCCTTGACGCTGCCGATAACATGGCATTTGGCGGGGTTGAAGCCGGAGGAGGCGACGATCTTCACCGCCTGGAAGCCGTTGCGGTCGAGCTGGTCGCGCAGATGGAAGATCGAGGCGGCGGAGACTCCGGTGCCGACCAGCCAGCGCAACTCCTCCTCGGTGCGGTACTGGCGCAAGGCCTTGGGCGCGTGCCGCTCCAGCACGGCATAGGATTCCTGTGGCCCCAGGCCTTCCACAAAGCGACCGCCATGGGTGTCCAGGCGGAACGACAGCTTGCCGGCCGCCGCCATCTCGGGAAACCGCCGGCAGACGGCCAGTGCATCGGTGATCTCCTGGCCGTAATAGTCGACCAGCACGGTCATGGCATCGCCCGGAAAGGTCTCCACGAACATCTCCGCCGCGCGCACGGTTGAGCCGGCATAGCCTATCAGTGCGTGCGGCATGGTGCCAAGGCCACCCTGGTTGCCGAAGAAATGCGCCGTCGCGTCGCTGGCATTGCCGACAAAGCCGAGCGCGCCGTCGCGCCGTGCGGCGGCGCTGCCGACGCTGGCGGCATAGGCCATCATCTCCGCCATTTCCGCGCCGGCGCAGTGCCGGGCATCCATGGCCAGGAAGCGCGCATAGGGCATGTCCATGCACATCGAATAGGCGTTGTAGGCGGCAACACAGGCCGGCCCGAGCTTTTGCAAGACCTGCGTCTCCAGATCGACGAGATGCTCGAACGAGCCGGCGAGATACATCAACGGTTCGCCCGCGCCGACCCAATCGCCTTCCTTGTAGTTGAGCTTGATGTCGTAGGCGGTCTGGCGCGCCGCCGCAACCTCGGCCAGCCAGTCGAGCGCCAACTTCGGCGTGAAGATCACCGGCCGGCGCATGAACACGGCATAGGTCGCCCGACAATCGCCGAACCGCCCGACCGCCGCCTTGGTGCGGCGGAAATAGTGGTCGACCTGCCGCGCGATCTCCCGCTCGATGGCCTCAGGCGTTGACACCGGCTGCGTTCCCTCCCTGGGGCCCCGTTGGCCGGGCCAGGCGGCGCCCGCTTATTCCGCGGCGTTCGCCGGGCGCGCCGGCTGGGCGCTCAGCCGCTCCAGTTTCAGCATCTCGGAGATCAGGAAAGCGAGTTCCAGGCTCTGGCTGGCATTCAGCCTGGGATCGCAGTGCGTGTTGTAGCGTTCGGAGAGATGCACCTCCTCGATGCGCTGGCCGCCACCCAGGCACTCGGTCACGTCCTGGCCGGTCATCTCCACATGGATGCCACCGGCATGCGTGCCCTCGCCGCGATGCACCGCGAAAAAGCCGCGCACCTCGGCCATGACGCGGTCGAACGGCCGGGTCTTGTAGCCGTTGCCGACCTTGATGGTGTTGCCGTGCATGGGATCGCAGCTCCACACCACGGATTGGCCTTCGCGCTGTACGGCGCGGATCAGCCCCGGCAGTTTCTCGAACACCTTGTCGGCGCCGAACCGGCCTATCACGGTCAGCTTGCCCGGCAGGTTGTTCGGGTTAAGCATGGCCGCCAGCCGCACCAGCTCGTCCGGCGCCAGGCTGGGGCCGGCCTTGATGCCGATCGGGTTCTCGATGCCGCGGGCGAATTCCACATGCGCGCCGTCCAGTTGCCGCGTGCGATCGCCGATCCAGACGAAATGCGCCGAGCAGTCGAACCAGCCGCCGTTGCCGGTGATGGTGTCGCGCCGGGTCATGATGGCTTCGAACGGCAGGTGCAGCGCCTCGTGGCTGGTATAGAAGTCGGTCTGCCGCACCTCCGGCACGGCATCGCCGGTGATGCCGCAGGCCTCCATGAAGTCCAGCGCCTCGGCGATGCGGTCGGCGGTCTCGCGGTAGCGCTTGCCGGCGCTGCTGTTCTCGGCGAAGCCCAGGTTCCAGCGGTGCACGGCGTGCAGGTCGGCATAGCCGCCTTGCGCGAAGGCACGCAGCAGATTGAGCGTGGCGGCCGACTGCGAATAGGCCTGCAGCAGGCGGTTGGGATCGGGCTGGCGCGCCTCGGGCGTGAATTCGATGCCGTTGATGTTGTCGCCGAAATAGGACGGCAGCTCGGCCGCGCCCTGCTTCTCGGTGGCGGCGCTGCGCGGCTTGGCGAACTGGCCGGCCACCCGTCCGACTTTGACGATCGGTATGGAGGCGCCATAGGTCAGGATCACCGCCATCTGCATCAGCACGCGGAAGGTGTCGCGGATGTTGTTCGGGTGGAATTCGGCGAAGCTTTCCGCGCAGTCGCCGCCCTGCAGCAGAAAAGCCTTGCCGGTCGCGACCTTGGCCAGCTTCTCGCGCATCGCCAGGGCCTCGCCGGCGAATACCAGCGGGGGAAACCGCCGCATGTCGTCCAGCACGGCTTCCAGCGCGGCCGGGCTGGGATAGGCCGGCAGTTGCGCGGCGGGCTTGGCCCGCCAGCTATCGGGGCTCCACTCCTGGGGCATCGGCATGACCTTGGCGTTTACGCGAACGCCCCTTATAGGCCGCCGCCCGCACCCCTGCCAAGTCGGCGGAACGCTCCGTCAGCTTTTGTACTTGACCGTGCAGCCATAGGCCTGGGTCGCCGGCTGGCTGACCGGGCGGCCGGCCGCGACTTCCGCGAGCGCCGCCCGCACATGGTTGCGGGCCCCGGCGATGTCCGACTGGCGCGTGGTCGGCCTGTCGTCGATGGCGCCCACATAGGCGAGCTTGCCGTCCGGGGCCACCACATACATGTGCGGCGTCACCCGGGCGCCATAGGCCCGGCCCACCTTGCCCTCGGGGTCGAGCAGCATGTGCGAGAAGCCGGCCGACCATTTGCCATAGATCGCGGCCCCTTTCTGCGCGCTGACATGGCCCTCCTCGCCCGGTGCCGAGGAAACCAGCGTCAGCCAGACCACGCCCTGCGCCGTCGCCTCGTTCTGCAGCTTCTGCATGTTGCCGCTGTTGTAGTGCTTGCCGACGAACGGGCACTGGTGGTTGGTCCATTCCAGGACCACCGTCCTGCCCTTGAGCGCGGACAGCGTGACCGGCTTGCCGCCGGCATCGCGCAAGGCGAAATCGGGCGCTGCCTCGCCCACCTTGGCGGCGGCCAAGGTTCCGCCCGCGTAAGCCAGGCAAATGCCCGCGACCAATCCCGCCAGCTAATCGCGACGCCGCATGGTGAACCGCTCCCTTCCGACCCGCCGGGATTGAGACAGCCGGCCGGCAACCGGGCAAATCACGTTCCGGCTATTCGGCCGCCTTGGCCAGAGGCGCCGGAACCTTCGTGCGCAGGGTGACGAACTCCTCCGCCGCCGACGGATGGATGCCGACGGTGGCGTCGAACTGGGCCTTGGTGGCGCCGAGCTTCACGGCGATCGCCACCCCTTGCATGATCTCCGCGGCATGATCGCCCACCATGTGCGCGCCGACCACCCGGTCCGAGGTGGCGTCGACCACCAGCTTCATCATCGTCTGTTCCGGTCGGCCGGTCAGAGTGTGCTTCAGCGGCCGGAAACTGGTCCGGTAGATGTCGACATGCGGAAAGCGCGCGCGGGCTTCGGCTTCCGTCAACCCGACAGCGGCCACTTCGGGCTGGCTGAACACCGCGTGCGGCACGTTGGCATGGTCGGCCAGCCGCGCGCGGCCGCCATAGAGCGTGTCGGCCAGCGCATGCCCTTCCATGGTGGCGACCGGCGTCAGGTTGATCCGGTCGGTCACGTCGCCGATGGCGTAGATGCCGGGAACCGAGCTTTGCGACCATTCGTCGACCTTGACCGCGCCGGTCGGCGTCAGCGCCACGCCCAGCGCCGCCAACCCCAGGTCGGCGGTGTTGGGCGCCCGGCCGGTGGCGAACATCAGCCGGTCGGCCCGCAGCACCCGCCCGTCGGTCAGCGTGGCCGCGACGCCCGGCTCCGCCCGCGCCAGCGCCTTGAGGTTGAGCCGGGTCAGAAGCTTGACGCCATGCTTGAGCAATCCGTCGGCCACCGCCTGGCGCACGTCGTCGTCGAAGCCGCGCAACACTTGCGGACCGCGGTAGACGACCGTGGTGTCGACCCCCAGGCCGTTGAAGATGCCGGCGAACTCGAGCGCGATATAGCCGCCGCCGACGATCACGATGCGGCCCGGCAGGCGATCGAAATGGAACGCCTCGTTGGAGGTG
Organism: Alphaproteobacteria bacterium; assembly: GCA_016869175.1. Classification (GTDB taxonomy): domain Bacteria; phylum Pseudomonadota; class Alphaproteobacteria; genus VGEV01. Next base: position 11,870 of record VGEV01000038.1, on the reverse strand, counting down.
ACGCCCAGTTCGGCGCCCGGCACCGGCGGATAGACCGGCCGGCCGCCGGTGGCGATCAGGATACGCTCGGCGCTGATCCGCCGGCCGCCGACCTCCAGCAGGTGGCGGTCGAGCAGGCGGGCCCGCGCTTCGATCAGTTCGACCCCGGCATTCGCCAGCAGGCGCCGGTAGATGCCGGACAGGCGCTCGATCTCCCTGTCCTTGTTGGCAAGCAGCGTCGGCCAGTCGAAACGGGTCTCGCCCAGCGTCCAGCCATAGGCGGCGGCGTCGGCGAACTCGGGCGCGAACCGGCTGGCATAGACGAACAGCTTCTTCGGAATGCAGCCGCGGATGACGCAGGTGCCGCCCACCCGGTCGTCCTCGGCCACCATGACCCGCGCGCCGTGCCCGCCGGCGATGCGCGCCGCGCGCACCCCGCCCGAACCGGCGCCGATGACGAACAAATCGCAGTCGTAGCGCGCCATCCGCCGCCCTCTCCTTTGCGCCCGTCTATCGGTCGACGCCGCCCAGGCAGAGATACTTGATCGAGACGTAGTCCTCGATGCCGTATTTCGAGCCCTCGCGCCCCAGCCCGCTTTCCTTCACCCCGCCGAACGGCGCCACCTCGGTGGAAATGAGGCCGGTGTTGATGCCGACCATGCCGTATTCCATGCCTTCCGCCACCCGCCAGATGCGGCCGATGTCGCGCGAGAAGAAATACGAGGCCAGCCCGAACTCGGTGTCGTTGGCCATCTGGATCGCTTCCGCCTCGGTCTTGAAGCGGAAGAGCGGCGCCAGCGGCCCGAAGGTCTCCTCCCTGGCCACCAGCATGCCGGGGTTGACGTCGGCCAGCACGGTCGGCTGGAAGAAGCTGCCGCCGAGCTCGTGCCGCCGGCCGCCCATGATCACGCGCGCGCCCTTTTTCACGGCGTCGCCGATATGCTCCTCGACCTTCTCCACCGCCTTCATGTCGATGAGCGGCCCTTGCGCCACGCCGGCCTCCAGGCCGTTGCCGACCTTCATCTTGGCCACCGCCGCCTTCAGTTTCTCGGTGAAGGCGTCATAGACGCCGTCCTGCACCAGCAGGCGGTTGGCGCAGACGCAGGTCTGGCCGGTATTGCGGAACTTGGAGGCGATCGCCCCCTCCACCGCCTGGTCGAGGTCGGCATCGTCGAACACGATGAAGGGGGCGTTGCCGCCCAGTTCCATGGTCACCTTCTTCATCGTGCCGGCGCATTGCGCCATCAGCTTCTTGCCGATCTCGGTCGAGCCGGTGAAGGTGAGCTTGCGCACGATTGGGTTGTCGCACAATTCGCGGCCGATCTCGTCGGCGCCGCCGGTGATCACCGAGAAGCAGCCCTTGGGCAGCCCGGCGCGCTCGGCCAACACCGCCAACGCCAGCGCGGTGAAGGGCGTCTGGCTGGCCGGCTTGGCCACCATGGTGCAACCGGCGGCCAAGGCCGGCGCCACCTTGCGGGCGATCATCGCGGCGGGAAAGTTCCACGGCGTGATCGAGGCACAGACACCGATCGGCTCCTTGATCACGACGATGCGCTTGTCGGCGGCATGCGCCGGGATGGTGTCGCCGTAGATCCGCTTGCCTTCCTCGGCGAACCATTCGATGTAGCTCGCGGCATAGAGCACCTCGCCCTTGGCCTCGGCCAGCGGCTTGCCCTGCTCGCTGGTCATGATGAGGGCGATATCGTCGGCATTGGCCAGCAGCAGGTCGTACCAACGGCGCAAGACCGCCGAGCGTTCCTTGGCGGTTCGGGCCCGCCAGGCCGGCATGGCGTCGCGCGCCGCCTCGATGGCCCGGCGCGTCTCCACCCCGCCCAGCCGCGGCACGCGACCCAGCACCGCCTTGGTCGCCGGATTGTCGACCGCGATCGTGGCGCGGTTGCCGGCCCCCACCCACTCGCCGGCGATGTAGCATTCCTCGCGGAACAGGCTCTGGTCCTTGAGCTGCATGGCAGGCCCTCGCGTGGCTATGGCTGACCGGCAGGATAGGCCATGTGGACAGGCGGCCCAAGGGTCCCGCGTCCGGCAAGCGTCCGCCGATGTTAAGGCTCGACATGCTACGGTGCGAGCACGGTTCGGTGGAGAGCGATGGTGAGTGGCGCCCAGTCGATCTCCAGCCCGCCGCCCCCCGAGCCCACCGCGGCCAGCCCGCCGCCGTTGGCCGGCGCCGTGCTGCGCGGCGGCGGCTGGATGGTGGGCCTGCGCTGGTCGGCGCGGCTGCTTGGCGTCGTCAGCACCGCCATCGTCGCTCGCCTGCTGCTGCCGGAGGACTATGGCCTGGTGGCGCTCGCCATGGTGGCGGTGGAGCTGATCGAGGCGATGAGCGCGGTCGGCGTCGACATCGCGCTGATCCGCAACACCAAGGCAACCCGCGCCCATTACGACACCGCCTGGACGATCCGCATTCTCCAGTATCTCGGCGTCGGCAGCCTGGTGCTGGCGGTGGCGCCGCTATTGGCCGACTTCTACGACGATGACCGCGTGCGCCTGATCTTGATCGTCGTGGTCTGCGGCCTGGCCTGCAACGGCTTCGAGAACATCGGCGTGGTGGATTTTCGCAAGCGGCTGCAGTTCGCCAAGGAATTCGCCTATCTGTTCGCCGTTCGCCTGTTCTGCGCCGTGCTCTGCATCGCGCTGGCGTTCTGGCTGCGCAACTACTGGGCGCTGGTCATCCCGATTGCCGCCCGGTATTTCGGCCAGGTCGCCCTCAGTTATGTCGTGCATCCCTATCGCCCGCGCATCAGCCTGGCGTTGTGGCGCGAGTTCGGCGGCTTCGGCCTGTGGATGATGGCCAATTCGCTGGCAGGGGTGGTCTATTCCAGCGGCTATCGCATCCTGCTTGGCCGCTTCGCTTCGCCCAGCGAGCTTGGCCATTACAGCATCGGTGCCGAGATCGCCGGCCTGCCGACCAACGAACTGGTGCTGCCGGTCTCGCGCGCGCTGCTGCCGGGCGTGGCGCAACTGGCGGGCGAGCCGGATCGGCAGCGGCGCGCTTTCCTGCGCGCTTTCGGTGCGCTGGCGGTATGGTCGCTGCCGGCCAGCATCGGCATCGCCCTGGTGGCGCCGAACCTGGTGCCCGTGCTGCTGGGCGAGCAATGGCGCGAGACGGTGCCGATCATCCGGATCCTGGCGCTGTTCTTCGGCCTGCGCGCGACCTTCGGCACACTCGGCAATCTGCTGATCCTGCGCGCACCCCCTCGCGTCTGGGTCGGCCTCGCCTGGCTGCGCAACGGCCTGTTCCTGGCGGCCCTGGTGCCGGCCTACCAAGCCTGGGGAATCCTGGGCGTCTGCTGGTTGAAGGTGGCGTTTGGCGCGGTCAATGTGGCGCAGACCTGCTGGCTGCTGCGTCGCTATGTCGGGGTGCGGCCATCCGCCGTGCTGGGCGCGAGCTGGCGGCCGCTGGTCGCCGTCGCCGGCATGGCCGGTGCGCTCTGGGGCCTCGGTCCCCATCTCTCGGCGCCGCCGATCGTCGCGCTTGTCTGCCAAGTGCTGGCGGGCGGGCTCTGCTATGCCGCCGGCCTGTTCGTGCTTTGGCTGCTGGCCGGCCGGCCCGCGGGCATCGAACGCGAAGCGATCGACCTCGCCCGCTCGCGGGCGCGGCGGCGCGGCGCCAAACCCGCCACCGGAAGTGCCGCCCGAGCGACGCCCGCGCTCATGACCCGCACCGGGAAATGGAAGCCATCGCGCCAGAAGGCCGCGACCTCCGCCTCGCGCAACAGTTTCGCCATCGCTCCACCCACTTCTAGTGGTTCGATGCCGACGCTTGGGAGCCAAGCGTCTGTTGAACCGAAACACTAACCCATTGATATGGACGGTGGTCGGCTTCCGCGTGGCTCAGGCGCGCAAGGTGGCGCTGCTCGACCGCCCGACCTATGTCATTCGCGACAGCGCCCACTCGCTCTCCAAGACCCCCGACACTCTGCCGGATGCCGTGGCCTTCCTGCGCTATCTGCTGCGCCAGCCCATCTCGCCCGCGGCGGCGCGCACACTGCGCGGCAGGCTGGGCAGGCTCTGGCACATGCAGGCCGAGCTGGCGCTGGCCGCCGGCCAGCTCGGCAGCGCCTGGCGCCACCATTTGCGCTCGCTGTCGGCGCCAGCGGGACTGCGCTACCTCAGCTTCACCCGCAAACTGCTATGACGCGCCGGCCGCCGGCCGCGGCCGTATGACCGCCGCTTCCCGGATCGGCAGGTGCAGGACGGCGGCCAGCACACCCAGCAGGATCGCCAGCCACCATACGGCATTGTAGCTGCCGACGGTGTCGAACGCATAGCCGCCCAGCCACACGCCCACGAAGGCGCCGAGCTGGTGGCTGAAGAACACCAGGCCGAACAGCGCGCCGAGATAGGCGGGACCGAAGATCTGCGCCACCAGCGCGCTGGTCAGCGGCACGGTGCCGAGCCACAACAGGCCCAAGACGGCGGCGAAGGCGTAGGCCGTCGCCGGCAGCGAAGGCGCCAGCAGGAACGCCAGGATGGCGAGCGAGCGCAACGCGTAGACCGCGCTCAAGAGATACTTCTTGCTGAACTTGCCGCCGAGATAACCGCAGCCGAGCGAGCCGGCGATGTTGAACAGCCCGATCAACGCCAGCGCGTTGGCGGCTTCCGTCGGACTCAGGCCGCGATCGCCCAGGTAGGCCGGCAGGTGCGTGCCGATGAAGGTGATGTGAAAGCCGCAGACGAAGAAGCCGGCGATGAGCAGGCGGTAGCCGGAATGCCCACCGGCTTCGGCCAGCGCCTGCCGGAAACTCTGCCGCGGACCGCTCGCCGCCGGCTGCCCCGCCAGCGCGGTCGACAACGGTACCGCCAGCAACGCAAGCGCGGCGATCAGGCTGAACGCGAAGAACCAGCCGTAGCTGGCGATCAGCGCCTGGCCCGCCGGCACGATCAGGAACTGGCCCAGACTGCCGCCAGCCGAGCACAGGCCCAGCGCGGCCGAGCGTCGTTCCGGCGGATAGGCCCGGCCAACCGCGCCCAGCACCACGGCGAAGCTCATCCCGGACAACGCCAGGCCGACCAGCAGACCGGCGCTCAAGTGGAAGGCGAGCGGATCGCCGGCGCTGGCCATCAGATAAAGCCCGGCGGCATAGGCCAGCCCGCTCAGCGCCACCACCCGGCCGCCGCCATAGCGGTCGGCCAGACCACCCAGGAACGGCTGCGAGGCGCCCCAGACCAGGTTCTGCACGGCGATGCCGAAGGCGAATACCTCGCGGCCCCAGCCGAGCTCCTGGCTCATCGGCGCCAGGAACAAGCCGAACGATTGCCGGATGCCGATGCCGAGCGCCAGCACCGCCCCGCCCGCCAGCAGCACGACCAGGGGGGTGCGCCAGGTGGCGGTCCGCTTCATTCGCCGAGCATGGCCGCGCGCGCGGCCGCCCGCAAGCCGTTCAGCGCAACAGCTCGGGATTGGCCAGGGTCAGGATGCCGTCGTTGGTGCGGAAGGCGCCGTAGGGCGACAGGTGCTGGGCGCCGGGGCGGTAATCCGCTTCCACCCGCCAGCCGTCCTCGACGAATTGCCGCAGCAGGTCGGCATGCACCTCGTCGCCATGCGTGCCGATATGCAAGCGGCGGACCTTGCGCCCGAGGATGCCGCGCGCCGGCGGAAAGGCCGCCGCCTCGGCGCCCTGGATGTCGGCCTCCAGATAGTCGATGCGGTCGTAGGGCGCCACCACGTCGGCCACCGTCAGGCTGGAAACGAAGGCAAGCTCGCCCGCCGGCCCGCCCGGATAGAGCGGCACGTCGAGCCCGGTCCGGCCGTCGGCAAACAGCCGGCGCACCACGTGCGGCGCCAGGTCGGGGGCGACGATCTGCTCGGCGATGCCGGCGCGATCGGTTGGCTTGGTGAAGGCGGTGTTGGCCCCGGTGCCGGGGCCGGTCGGGAACAGCAGCGGCCGGTTGTCGGCGCCGACCGCGGCGTTGATCACCGCGTGCTGGTCGGGGTCGATGCCGTTGTTGCGGAAATGCTGGCGCACGTAATCGGCCTGCGTCGGATCGGCCTCCACCGCCACCAGGCGGAACGGCATGGGGTTGAGTTCCGCCGCCAGGGCCGCCGCATTGACCAGAAAGCGGCCGTAATGCGCGCCCAGCGACACCACGGTCAGCAAGCCGTCCGCATCGGTCACCGCGTTCAGCACATTCAGCCACTCGAAGAAGCTTTCGCCATCCTCGATGCGCGGCAGCGGCGGCTGCTGCCAGGCGGGCTCGGCGGGATTGTGCGGCGCCGGTTCGGCGGCGAAATGGTGTGCTGCCAGCACGCCCAGCCAATTGGCCCACAAATGCCCCGGCACCAGCCCGCGGAACGGGGTGAAACCGACGAACGGCGAGAGCTTGGGCGGCACGCGGACGGGCGCGATCGACATGGCCCCGCCAGCATGGCGCCAACCGGGTTAATGCCCCGCTTACTCCACCGTGACGGACTTCGCCAGGTTGCGCGGCTGGTCGACGTCGGTGCCCTTCAGCACCGCGACGTGATAGGCCAGCAACTGCACCGGAATGGCGTAGAGCATGGGCGCCACGAACGGGTGCACGCGCGGCAGTTCGACCGCCTGCCAGGTCTTGTCGGCGATATCGACGATGCCGTGCGCATCGCTCAACAGCACCACCCGGCCGCCGCGCGCCGCCACTTCCTGTACGTTGGAGGCGGTCTTCTCGAACAATTCGTCGGAAGGCGCCACCACCACCACCGGCACCGCCTCCGAAATCAGCGCGATCGGCCCGTGCTTCAACTCGCCAGCGGCATAGCCCTCGGCGTGGATATAGGAGATTTCCTTCAGCTTGAGGGCGCCCTCCATGGCCACCGCCTGCGCGGTGCCGCGGCCGATGTAAAGCACGTCCTGCGCCTTCTCGATCTCGCGCGCGATCTCGCGCAGACGGCCGTCATGCTGCAGCACTTCGGCGGCCCGGCTCGGCAGTTCCGCCAGCGCCAGGCTCAGTTCCGCCTCCTTGGCGCGATCCAGCATGCCGCGCTGCTTGGCGGCATGAATGACCAGGCAGGCAAGCGTCGCCAACTGCGTGGTGAAGGCCTTGGTCGACGCGACGCCGATCTCTGGCCCGGCACGGGTCGGCAGCACGGCGTCGCTCTCGCGCGCCATCGAGCTTTCCGGCACGTTGACGACACTGATGATGCGCTGGCCGCGCTGGCGGGCCAGCCGCAATGCCGCCAGTGTATCCATGGTCTCGCCCGACTGTGAGACGAACAGCGCCACGCCCCCCTCGGCCAGCGGCGGCTCGCGATAGCGGAACTCCGAGGCGATGTCGATATCGACCGGCAGCCGGGCATAGCGCTCGAACCAATAGCGCGCGACGCTGGCGGCGTAGAACGAGGTGCCGCAGGCCACCATGGACAAGCGCGGCACCTTGGCGAAGTCGATCGACAGTTCGGGCAGACTGATGCTGCGTTCCTGCGGATTGAAGTAGGCATTGACCACGTTGCCGATCACAGTCGGCTGCTCGTAGATCTCCTTCAGCATGTAGTGCCGGTGGTTGCCCTTGGAGATCTCGCCGAGTGAGGCGGCGGTGGTCTTCACCTCGCGCTTGACCGGCTCGCCGTTGGCATCGCGCACGTCCACCCGGTCGTTGCGCAGCACCACCCAGTCGCCATCGTCGAGATAGCTGATCTGCCGGGTCAGGTGCGCGAGCGCGATGGCGTCGGAGCCCAGGAACACCTCGCCCTCGCCATAGCCGACGACCAGCGGGCTGCCGCGGCGCGCGCCGATCATCAGGTTCTGTTCGCCGCGGAAGATCACCGCGACCGCGAAGGCGCCCTCCAGTTGCCGCAAGGTGGCCTCGAACGCCGCGACCGGCGGCTGGCCCTCGTTCATGTGCTGGGTTATGAGATGGGCGATCACTTCGGAATCGGTGTCGGAGGCGAAGCGGCAGCCCTTCGCCACCAGCCTGCCACGCAGGTCGCGGAAATTCTCGATGATGCCGTTGTGCACCACCGCCACCTTGTCGGTGCAATGCGGATGGGCGTTGGCCTCGCTGGGCACGCCATGCGTCGCCCAGCGCGTATGGCCGATGCCGATGGTGCCCGCCAGCGGTTGGCTGGCCAGGCAGCGTTCCAGGTTGCCGAGCTTGCCCTCCGCGCGCCGCCGTTCGATATGGCCGTTCACCAGCGTGGCGATACCGGCGGAATCATAGCCGCGATATTCCAGGCGCTTCAGTCCCTCCAGCAGGATCGGCGCCGCCTCTGCCTTGCCCAGGATGCCGATGATGCCGCACATGCCGCCGCTGCTCCCTGACGCCTAGGACTTGATCGCCGTGACCTTCGACTTCGACCGTCGTCGGCGGTATTCGGCCGCGTAGCCTTCCTTTTGCGTCAGCGGCCCGCGGGTCATCGCCAGCGCGTCGGCCGGCACGTCCTCCGCGATCACGCTGCCCGCGCCGACGATGGCGCCGTCGCCCACCTTGACCGGCGCCACCAGCGCAGTGTTCGAGCCGATGAACGCCCCGGCACCGATCTCGGTATGGGCCTTGCCGAAACCGTCGTAGTTACAGGTGATGGTGCCGGCGCCGACATTGGCCTTGGCGCCCACCCTTGCATCGCCGACATAGCTCAGGTGGTTGATCTTGGCGCCGTTCTCGACCTTGGCATTCTTCAGTTCGACGAAATTGCCGACATGGACCCCTTCGCCCAACTGCGCGCCGGGGCGCAACCGGGCAAACGGCCCGATGCGCGCGCCCGCGGCGACCCGGCAGCCTTCGAGATGGGAAAACGGCAGGATCTCGACACCCTCGCCCACCTCGACCCCCGGCCCGAAGACGACCGACGGACCGACCACGACGTCCTGCGCCAGCCGCGTGTCGGCGCAGAACCAGGTGCTGGCCGGATCGATCAGCGTCACGCCGTTGTCCATGTGCATCCGGCGCAAACGCTGCTGGATGACCGCCTCGGCCGCCGCCAGTTCACTGCGGCTGTTGACGCCCAGCACCTCGTCGGCCTCGCCCTCCACGACCGCCGCCGCGCGGCCAATGGCGCGAGCGATGGCGACGATGTTGGTCAGATAGTATTCGCCCTTGGCATTGTCGTTGCGCAGCCGGTCCAGCAGCGCCGGCAGGACGGCGCCATCGATCGCCATCACGCCGGAATTGCACAGGCCCACCGCCAGTTCGCTTGAGGCGGCTTCGCGGAACTCGACGATCCGCTCCAGCATGCCGGCACCGTCGGTCAGCAGACGCCCATATTCGGCGGCGTCAGCGGGCCGGAAGCCTAGCACGACCACGGCGGGATCGTCGCCTTCGCGCCGGCGCGCCAGCATCGCGTTCAGGGTTTCCGGGCGGATGAGCGGCGTGTCGCCGTAGAGCACCAGCACGTCGCCCTGGAAATGCTCCAGCAGCGGCCGCGCGCACATCACCGCATGGCCGGTGCCCAGTGGCGGATCCTGCACCACGACCGTGCTTTCCGGTGCCGTCTGCGCCAGTGCCAAGCGATTGTCCGGCGCGGCCACCAGCACCGTGCGCAACGGCAGCAGGCGTTCGACCGCGGTCAGCACGTGCTGCAGCATCGGCCGGCCCGCCAACCGGTGCAGCACCTTCGGCAGACCGGAGCGCATGCGGGTGCCCTTACCGGCGGCCAGGACGAGAGCTTGAAAGGGCGTCCTGCTCATGCGCGAACCATCATACTTGCGCCCCCTCTCGGCAGCCTCGCTCACGACAACCTGACATAGCGGCAACTCCTGACCAAATGACTACTTCTTTCCAAATGTAACGGCCAAGACCCGGCTGGATTGGCGCGGCCGAATACGGGACAGCGCGGAATCGCCCGTGTCACATTGCAACAGAGGCCGTGGCACATCAGCACCTTGACCGGCAGACATGCAGGTCGCGTGCCGAGCTTGCGGTTACCCGCTTGCCGGGGCGGCCGGCCCGTGGCACCAGTCGGCGCATGCCAGAAGCGCTCTCCGCCGCCCTGTTCGATCTCGACGGCACGCTGGTGGAAACCGCGCCCGACTTGTGCGCCGCGGTCAACCATGCGCTGGAAGGATTCGACCGGCCGAGCCTGGCGATCGAGCAGGTGCGGCACATGGTGGGCGACGGCGCCCGGGCGCTGATCGAACGGGGCTTGCGGGCCAGCGGCGGCCTGCCGGCGCCGGACATCGTCGACCGGCTGGTCGAGCGGATGCTGGCGCACTATTGGCAGCATATCGCCGATGCGAGCCGGCCGTTCGAAGGCGTCGAGGACACCTTGCAGGCGCTGGCGGACAAGGGATTCGTGCTGGCGGTCTGCACCAACAAGCCGCTGCGCTTCACCACTCGGCTGCTGCGCGTGTTGCAGCTCGAGCGGTATTTCGCCGCCGTGTTCGCCGGCGACAGCCTGCCGGTCAAGAAGCCCGACCCGGGCCATGTGCTGGGCACGCTGGCGGCCATCGGCGCCCGGCCGGCGGCGGCCGCGATGGTCGGCGATAGCGCCAACGACGTGCGGGCGGGCCGGGCCGCCGGCACGCGCACGGTCGCAGTCAGCTTCGGCTATTCCGCCACGCCCGTCGCCGAACTCGGTGCCGATTGCGTGATCGACCACTTCGCCGAGTTGCCGGAGGCGCTGGCCCGGCTCGCGCGCTGAGAGGGTCGCGCGGCTTTAACGTTGACGTAAACGTGAGGTTCCGGTTCATTCGCGGCCGGCGCGGCGGTTGGGCCCTGCCTGCCTTGTCCAAGAGGGAGCCTTTCGCATGCATGTCGGCATGGCCACCATCTTCCAGAACCCGGACCGGGCGCGCACCGACTACGAGGTCTATCAGGCCGAACTGAAGCTGGCGGAAGCGGCGGAGCCGCTGGGCTTCCAGTCGATCTGGAGCGTCGAGCACCACTTCACCGACTACACCATGTGCCCGGACGTGCTGCAGTTCCTGACCTACATGGCGGGCCGCACGCGCACCGCGCAGCTTGGCTCCATGGTGGTCGTGCTGCCCTGGCACGATCCGATGCGCGTGGCCGAACAGCTCGCGATGCTGGACAACATCTCGGGCGGGCGGTTGATCCTGGGCTTGGGGCGTGGCGCCGGCAAGGTGGAGTTCGACGGCTTCCGCCTGGACATGGGCGAGAGCCGCGAGCGCTTTGTCGAATATGCCGAGATGCTGCTGAATGGCCTGGAGACGGGCTATTGCGAGTACCGGGGCAAGTTCGCCAATCAGCCGCGCGTGGCGATCCGCCCGGCGCCGCTCAAAACCTTCCGCGGCCGCACCTACGCCGCCGCCGTGTCACCCGAATCCTCGCAGATCATGGCCCGGCTGGGCGTCGGCCTGCTGATCATCCCGCAAAAGCCCTGGCATGAGGTGGAAAAGGAACTGACCGCCTACCGCCAGGTGTTCCGCGAGGTGAACGGAGACGACGCGCCGCCGCCGATCTCCGCCGGCTGGACCTTCGTGCACCAGGACAAGGACACAGCCTACGCCATGGCCAGGCGCTATATTGGCGGCTACTGGGAAAGCGTGCTCAAGCATTACCAGTTCGCCGGCGACCATCTGAAGGTGATGAAGGGCTACGAGTATTACGGCAAGATGGCGGACAAGATCCGGCAATACGGCGCCGACGGGGCGACCGAGTTCTTCTTGAGCCTGCAGGTCTGGGGCACGCCCGAAATGTGCTACGAGAAGATCGTCGACGTCAGCAACCGCACTGGCGCGGACGGCTTCGTCGGCGTGTTCAGCTATGCCGGCATGCCGTGGGACCTGGCCGAGGGCAGCATGCGGCTGTTCGCCCGCGAGGTGCTGCCGGAGCTCAACAAGCTGAAGCCGACGGCGGAGCGGCTGCGCCAGGCGGCCTAATGTGGCGGATTTGATCCCGCATTCGCCGGATGACACCGTATTGTGATGCAATTTCTTAGAGATTCAGATATAAGAATCAATAAGTTAATCTGGATTGAACGAGGCTATTTTGCAGAA
>VGEV01000037.1 GCA_016869175.1 Alphaproteobacteria bacterium | reverse complement strand
CACTGCGCCGCTCACTGCATCGACACGCCACCGCAGACCAAATAGACCCCGCCACAGCACCCAATCCGCAGGCTGGGCCGCAGGCCATGCCCTCATCGGCGATGCTTCGTCGTCAATGATGGGGTTCCTCGAGGTGTCCATGAGTGGAGCGGCGATCGGCATCTGGGCGGGCGCGGCGCTGCTGGCGTGGCTTGCGCTCTATCTGGCCGTGTCGCTGCGGCGCGGCCGGGCCGCGCGGCTGCGCGAGCTGCACCGGCTGGGCAGCCTGGTTGCCGCCGTCCTGGCCGGCGCGGTGCCGGCGCTGATTTACGATTTGAGCGCGGGCGAGCCGGTCAGCCTGCCCGCCGGCTTGCACGAGACGCCGTCGGTCGAATTCGCGATGCCGCCCGAGAGCGCGCCTAAGTCCGCGCGGTAGAGGTTGCGGGGATCGATTTCCACCGGCAGCACGGTTTCCAGACGGCCGTGCTGAAAGGCCCGGAAGAGGCAACTCCGCCGCCCGGTATGACAGGCGACGCCGGTCTGCTCGACCTTCAGCAGGATCGTGTCGCCGTCGCAGTCGAGCCGCAGTTCGACCAGCCGCTGCCGTTGCCCCGAGGTCTCGCCCTTGCGCCACAGCGCATTGCGCGAACGGGAGAAATAGCAAACCTGTCCGGTCGCCAGCGTCTCCCGGATGGCAGCCGCGTCCATCCAGGCCAGCATCAGCACTTCGCCGTCGTCGTGGCGCTGCGCCACGGCCGGCACCAGGCCGCGCGCATCGAAGCGCACTTCCGCCAGCAGCGCCGCCACCTGCTCCGGGCTGGGCGCGGCAGCCATCAGGCGGCCTTGGTCAGCCGGTCGAAGCCGGCCTTGAGATCGGCGATCAGGTCGCCGGCATCCTCCAGCCCGGCATGGATGCGCAACGTCGGCCCGGCATAGGGCCAGGGCTTGGCACTGCGCATGCCATTGGGCTTGGTCAGCAGCAAGAGGCTCTCGTAGCCGCCCCACGAGGCCCCCATGCCATAGAGCGTCAGGCCGTCCACCAGGGCGGCCAGCGCTTCCTTGCGATAGGGCTTCAAGGTTGCGCCGAACAAGCCCGAGGCGCCAAGGAAATCCCGCTTCCAGAGCGCGTGGCCGGAATCCTGCGGCAAGGCCGGATGCATGACGCATTCCACCTCCGGGCGCGCGCGAAGCCATTCCGCCAGCATGAGGCCGGTTTCCCAATGCCGCCGCAAGCGCACGGATAGCGTGCGGATGCCGCGCTGCGCCAGGTAGACATCGTCCGGGCCGGCCGTCTGCCCGAGGTCGCGCGTGGTCTGCTCCAGAACCGGCCAGGCGGCCTTGCTGGCGGTCACCGTGCCCAGCATGGCGTCGGAATGGCCGACGATGTACTTGGTGGCGGCCTGGATGGCGACGTCCACGCCGTGTTCGAACGGCTTGAAGTAGAGCGGCGAGGCCCAGGTATTGTCCATCATCACGATGGCGCCATGGGCATGCGCGATGTCCGCCAGTTGCGGAATGTCCTGCACCTCGAAGGTGAGCGATCCGGGCGATTCGACATAGACGATGCGGGTACTGGGCCGTAGCAACGCCTTGAGCCCGGCCCCCACCAGCGGATCGTAATAGCTGGTTTCCACCCCGAAGCGCTTGAGCAGGGTGTCGGATACCCGCCGGGCCGGACCATAAACGCTGTCGACCATGAGCACATGGTCGCCGGTCTTGAGAAACGCCAGTAGCGATGCGCTGATCGCCGCCAGGCCGGAAGGAAACACCAGGCCGCGATAGCCGCCCTCGATGGCCGCCACCGCATCCTCCAGGGCGAAGATGGTAGGCGTGCCATAGCGGCCGTAGAACACGCCGCGCTCGCCATGCTTGCGCGCTTCCGCCCGCGCCTCCCACTCGGCCAGCGTATGCGCCAGCACGGTCGAGGCGTGATAGACGGGCGGATTGACGATGCCGAAATTGGCCTTGGGGTCGCGGCCGGCGGTCACCAGCAGGGTGTCGTCCTTCATCGGGCGGAGCTCTTGCAAGGGCTTGTGCGATGCTGCGGCGGGCATCATGGCATCGCCGCCGCCACCCCGCCAGTCGGCTGGCGCGGCGAGTTGCCTTGTTGGCGGACGAATCGCCGTGCTAGCGTCGCGGCAATCGCTCTACCGGAAGGCATGGGCGGCGAACGTTGGCGGCAATGGCCGACAGGGCAGAAGGGGGATCACGACATGCGGTTCGTCGGGTACTTGGCAATGGGCGTGGCGGCGGCGCTGGCAGCGGGCCAGGCGGGCGCGGGCACGCTGGACGACGTGAAGAAACGCGGCAGCCTGCTGTGCGGCGTGACCACCGGCCTGGCCGGTTTTGCCGCGCCCAACGACAAGGGCGAGTGGGCGGGTTTCGACGTCGATGTCTGCCGTGCCGTCGCCGCCGCCGTGTTCGGCGATGCGACCAAGGTCAAGTATGTGCCGACCACCGCCGTCAGCCGGTTTCCCGCCCTGCAGTCGGGCGAAGTCGACTTGCTGTCGCGCAACACCACCTGGACCTATGACCGCGACGTCAAGCTGGGCTTCGATTTCGTCGGCGTGTCGTTCTATGACGGCCAGGGTTTCATGGTGAAGAAGGGCCTGAACGTGAAGTCGGCGCTGCAGTTGAACGGCGCCACGGTGTGCGTGCAGACCGGCACCTCGACCGAGCTCAACCTGGCGGACTATTTCCGCGCCAACAAGATGAGCTACAAGCCGGTGATCTATGAGAAGGCGGACGAAATCCGCGTGGCCTACGACCAGGGCCGCTGCGACGTCTACACCACCGACCGCTCCGGCCTGGCGGCACAGCGCACCCAGATGTCGAAGCCGGACGACCACGTGGTTCTGCCGGAAGTGATCTCCAAGGAGCCGCTGGGTCCGCTGGTGCGGCACGGCGACAATCAGTGGGGCGATGTAGTGCGCTGGGCCTTCAACGCCATGATCATCGCCGAGGAAAAGGGCATCACCGCGGCCAATGTCGACCAGGTGAAGGCGTCCTCGCAGGATCCGGAAGTGCGCCGGCTGCTGGGCGTCGAGGGCGACTTCGGTACCCGCCTGAGCCTGGAGAACGACTGGCCGTACAAGGTGATCAAGCAGGTCGGCAATATCGGCGAGAGCTACGAGCGGCATATCGGTCCGAAGACGCCGATCGGCCTCGACCGCGGGGTGAACAACCTGTGGTCGTCCGGCGGACTGGTCTACTCGCCGCCCTATCGCTGAGCGCCTGCGGCCATGCCGCCGAAGGTCGACCTCAGCGGCACGGCCCAGACGAGGCGAGGGACACGACATGGCGGTTCGCGGCATCGAGGCACGGGGTGGCCGGCGCAACGGCTTGGCTTTCCTCTACGATGCCCGCGTCCGCGCCATTTGCTACCAGGTGCTGACCGTCTTGCTGTTCCTGCTGGCGGTCGGCTACCTGGCGCATAACACCCTGCAGAACTTGGCGACCCGCGGCATCGCCAGCGGCTTCAAGTTCCTCTACCAGCCGACCGGCTTCGGCCTGGCGATGAGCTTGCTGCCCTATGACGAGCTGTCGAGTTACGGCCGTTCCTATCTGGTGGGCGTGCTGAACACGCTGCTGGTTGCCAGCCTGGGCGTGGTGCTGGCGACCCTGCTCGGTTTCCTCGTCGGCATCGCCCGGCTGTCGAACAACTGGCTGTTGTCGCGCCTGGCCGGCATGTATGTCGAACTGGTGCGCAACGTGCCGCTGCTGCTGCAGATCCTGCTGCTCTATTTCGGCGTGCTGCAAACCCTGCCCAGCTTGCGGGAAAGCCTGTCGATCGGCGGCGTCGTGTTTCTCAACATCCGCGGCGTGTTCGCGCCCGCGCCCATCCTGCAGTCGGGCTTCGCCGCCATTCCGATCGCCTTCGCCGTTGCCGTGGCGGCGAGTTTCTGGATCTGGCGCTGGGCGCGCCGTCGGCAGCGCGAGACCGGCCAGCCGTTCCAGACCGGCTGGGCGGCGGCGGCCCTGCTGCTCGGCCTGCCCGCCGTGGCGGCGCTGCTGACCGGCATGCCGGTCAGCTTCGAGTACCCGGTGCTGCAAGGCTTCAATTTCCAGGGCGGCTTCGTCATCATTCCGGAATTCGTCGCGCTGCTGGCGGCGCTGGTGCTCTATACCGCCGCTTTCATCGGCGAGGTGGTGCGCGCCGGCATCCTGGCGGTCAGCCACGGGCAGACCGAGGCCGCCCGATCGCTGGGCCTGGGCGACGGCCAGACGCTGCGCCTGGTGGTCATCCCGCAGGCGCTGCGGGTGATCGTGCCGCCGCTGACGAGCCAGTATCTCAATCTGACCAAGAACTCCTCGCTGGCTGCCGCCGTCGGCTTTCCCGATGTGGTGCAGATCTTCTCCGGCACGGTGCTGAACCAGACCGGACAGGCGATCGAGTGCGTCGCCATGGTGATGCTGGTCTACTTCACCATCTCGCTCAGCATCTCGTTCTTCATGAACTGGTACAATCGGCGCATCGCGCTGGTGGAGCGCTAGCGATGGCCACCGCCAGCGACATCGACCGGCCGGCCGCCGGGGAGTTCCGACCCAAGCCGGACCAACCGCCGCCGGCCTTGAGCGTCGGCCCGCTGGCCTGGGTGAAGCGCAATCTGTTCGGCAGCCGATTCGACAGCCTGCTGACCCTGGCTTGCCTGGCGGCGCTCTACTATCTCGTGCCGGCGGTATGGCGCTGGGCGGTGGCGGAGGCCACCTTCGTCGGCGACAGCCGCGAGGCCTGCGCGCCCAATCCCGGCGCCTGCTGGGTGTTCGTCAACGTCCGCATCGAGCAGTTCATCTACGGCTTCTATCCGCAGGCCGAGCGCTGGCGCGCGAATGTCGTGGTGTTGCTGGGCCTGGGGTCGTTGACCTATGCCCTGAGCGAGGCGATGCCCTGGCGCAAATGGGTGGCGCTGTTCCTGATCCTGCCATACCCGGTGTTGGCCTACATCCTGCTGCTGGGCGGCATGTTCGGCTTGCCGCCGGTGGAGACCCGGCTATGGGGCGGGCTGCTGCTGACCTTGATCATCGCGTCCGTCGGCATCTCGGCCTCGCTGCCGCTCGGCATCGCGCTGGCGCTCGGCCGTCGCTCCAAGATGCCGGTGATCCAACTGCTGTCGATCGGCTTCATCGAATTCGTGCGCGCGGTGCCGTTGATCACCGTGCTGTTCATGGCCTCCGTCGTGCTGCCGCTGTTCCTGCCGCCCGGCAGCAATTTCGATCAGTTGCTGCGCGCGCTGATCGGCGTTTCGCTGTTCGCCGCCGCCTACATGGCCGAGGTGGTGCGCGGCGGCTTGCAGGCGGTGCCCAAGGGTCAGACCGAAGCGGCGGCGGCGCTCGGCCTGGGCTACTGGAGCACCATGCGGCTCATCGTGCTGCCGCAGGCGTTGCGCTACGTCATTCCGGCCATCGTCAGCAACTTCATCGGCCTGTTCAAGGACACCACGCTGGTGCTGATCATCGGCCTTTCGGACCTGTTGCAGATGGTCAAGCTGGCGACCACCGACAGCAAGTGGATCGGCCTGGCGACCGAGGGCTATGCCTTCGCCGGCGCGGTGTTCTTCGTGTTCTGTTTCGGCATGTCGCGCTATTCGCTCTATCTCGAGCGCAAGCTCGGGACCGGCTATCGCCGCTAGGGCAGGGGAGGCAGCGGATGGCACAGGCGGGAAATCGGGCTGCGAGCCTGGCCAGCGGCGCCGACGACGAGGTGATCGTGCAGCTCTCGCGTGTCAACAAGTGGTATGGCGCCTTTCATGTGTTGAAGGATATCGACCTGACCGTGTACCGGGGCGAGCGGATCGTGATCTGCGGTCCCTCGGGTTCCGGCAAGTCCACGCTAATCCGCTGCATCAACCGACTGGAGGAGCACCAGTGCGGGCAGATCGTGGTCGACGGCGTGGAACTGAGCAACGATCTCAAGAACATCGACCGCATCCGCAGCGAAGTCGGCATGGTGTTCCAAAGCTTCAACCTGTTTCCCCACCTCACGGTGCTGGAGAACTGCGTGCTGGCGCCGATCTGGGTGCGTCGCATGCCGCGCCGGCAGGCCGAAGAGGTGGCCATGCAGTATTTGACCCGGGTGAAAATCCCCGAACAGGCCGGCAAGTTCCCCTTGCAACTCTCCGGCGGGCAGCAGCAGCGGGTGGCGATCGCCCGCGCGCTCTGCATGAACCCGAAGGTGATGCTGTTCGACGAGCCGACCTCGGCGCTCGACCCCGAGATGATCAAGGAGGTGCTCGATGTCATGGTCGAGTTGGCGCGCGAAGGCATGACCATGCTCTGCGTCACGCACGAGATGGGCTTCGCGCGCACCGTGGCCGACCGGGTGATCTTCATGGACCGGGGCGAGATCGTCGAGCAGAACCGGCCGGAGGAGTTCTTCGCCAACCCGAAGAGCGAGCGCACCCGGCTGTTCCTCAGCCAGATCCTGGGGCATTGAGCGGCGCCGACCGCGCCCGTCACAGCGGCTTGACGAAGATCGCCTTGCCGGCGCCCGGCCGGTAAAAGTCCGCAAGTTCCGCATCCAGGCGATAGCCGTGGCGCAGATAGAAGGCGCGCGCCGCCGCGTATTGGGGCGTCGTCTCGGTCTCGATATAGACACGGACGGCGCGCTGCCGACGCATGCGGACTTCGGCGCGCCGCAACAGCTCGCTGCCCAGGCCGCCGCGTTGGTGCAGCGGATGCACGCCGATCCAGTAGAGGTCGAAGGCGCCCTCGGTTCCGGCGATCGGGCCGAAGGCGATGTACCCCGCCAGTTCGGCGCCGCGCTCCGCGAACACGAAGTGATAGCCGCTGGTCGCGCTGCCGCGGGCCAAGGCCTCGACCACCAATTCCTCGGCGATGGCGATCTCGGACGGCTGGAAATTGCCGCAGGCGGCGACCAGCGCAGCCACCCGTTCGCCGTCGCCCGGGCCCGGCTCGGCGCGGAACCGCAAGGCGGGGCGAGGTTCCGCCGCGGCCGTCGCCAGGATACGGCCCACCACCGCGGCAGCGCCGAGGCCGGCCTCCGCCGCCGCCGCAGCGAACCCCGCATCGGGCGACAGGCAGGGATTGGGATTGATCTCCAGGATGCACGGCCGACCGGTCGCATCGACGCGGAAGTCGACGCGCGCGAAGCCCTTGAGCGCGAACGCATCCCAGCAGGCCAGGCTCAGGCGGCGCAGTTCGGCCAGCAGCGCCGCGTCGGCCGCCGGGAATGCGAAGCGCCGTGGCGTGTGGTGGTAGGCGAAACTGTCGGGCAGCCATTTCGCCGCGTAGTCGACGATGCGCGGGCGATCGGCTGGGAAATCGACGAAGTCGATCTCGGCCGGCGGCAGCACCTCCGGTCCATCGGGGCCTTCCAGCAGCGCGATGTTGAACTCGCGTCCCTCGACAAAGCGTTCGGCGAACCAGCGGCCGCCGAACCGGCCCTGGCGCTCGGCCAACCGGGCAGCGACGGCTTCCGCCGCGACCACCGAGGCGGCGTCAAGGCCGATCGAGGCGTGCTCCCAGACCGACTTGATGATGTAGCGGCCGGGCGGCGGGGCCTCGGCGTTGGCAAGCGCGCCGGCGGTGTACCAGGGCGCGGTCGGCAGGCCGTGCGCCGTCAGCCAGCGCTTGGCGGCCAGCTTGTCGCAGCAGAGCGCCAGCGCCGCCGCCGGGCAGCCGGCGAGCGGGATCGCCAGATTCTCGATGAGCTGCGGCGCCAGGGCGATCAGCTGGCCCTGGCCGGCCAGCGATTCGATCAGATTGAACACTGCCGCCGGCCGCTCGGCGAGCAGGCGACGACGCAGGTCGCCCAGGTCGAGGCCGACCGGCAGGCGCCGACAGCCATGGCCAAGCTGGTGCAGCGCGGCCTCGACATGCGCCACTTGCACCAGCGTATCCTGCACGTCGGGCGCCGCGTCGGCTGGCACCTCGTCATGGACGATGGCGATCGGTGCGGGCACCGGCCTCGCTCAGCTCGCCTTGCGGCGCTCGGTGGCCAAGCCTGTGCGCGCAAGACATGCATCGACGATCTCGTCGATCAGCCGGCGATAGCTCCAGCCGGCCAGTCGGGCCAGGATCGGCAGGTCGGACTTGACCGGATTGAGGCCAGCCAACGGGTTGACCTCCAGGAAGTGCGGCCGACCGCTGGCATCGCTGCGCAGGTCGACCCGGCCGGCATCGCGGCAGTTGAGCGCGCGGTAGCAGGCCAACGCCAGATCCCCCGCGGCACGCGCTTCCGCATCCTCGACCAGCACGTAGTCGACGAAACGGTCGTAATGCTCCTTGTTGTCATAGCCGTAGGCGAGCGCCTGTTCGGCGTTCTTCAGCTTCACCTCGACCGTGGCGACGATCCGCGCGGCTCGCCCGTTGCCGACGATGCCGGTGGTGAACTCGCGGCCGGGCAGGAACGTCTCGACCAGCACCGGCTGCCGGAACCGCGCCAGCAACTCACCGATCACCCGGGCCGCCCGCGCGGGTTCGCCGATGCGCGAGGCATCGCTGATCCCCTTGCCGGTGCCTTCGGCCAGCGGCTTGGCGAACAGCGGGTAGGGCAGGGTCAGGCCGGCAACCTCCTCGCCCGCCGCGATCACCGCGAACGGGGCGGTGGCGAGTCCATTGTCGCGCACCACGCGCTTGGCCATGGCCTTGTCGAGGGTCAGCGCCATGACCAGCGGATCGGAGAAGGTATAGGGGATGCCGTAGCCATCGAGCAGCGCCGGCACCTGCGCCTCGCGGCCGATGCCGTGCAGGCCCTCGGCGATGTTGAACACCCAGTCCCAGCGCTCGCCTGCCACCAGCCGGGCGGTCAGGGCGCGCAGATGGCCGATGCGGACGACCTGATGGCCGCGCGCCCGCAACGCCTCCTCGATCGCGGCAATGGTGTCCGGGCTATCGAACTCGGCGGTCTCTTCCTCGCCGTAGCCCTCCGCCAGGTAGTCGGCGCGCAAGTCGTAGGTGAGGCCAACGCGCATCGCCGTCAGTCCCGCCGCCGCGCCTCTTCCGGCAGCCGGCGGCCGGCACCCAGCCGGCCGTTGGGGTCGGGATAGCGGAATACCTTGCCCTCGAAATTGCGCAGCACCAGGTCGTCGCCGTCGCGGCCCAGCACATGGTCGGGCAGCAACGGGATCTTGCCGCCGCCGCCCGGCGCGTCGATCACGAACGTCGGGTTGGCGTAGCCCGTGGTGAAGCCGCGCAAGCCCTGGATGATCTCCAGGCCCTTCTCGACCGGCGTGCGGAAATGCGCCGAGCCGCTGATCGGATCGCACTGAAAGATGTAATACGGCCGGACCCGGCGCATCAGCAGACCGTGCATGAGGCGTTTCATGCTCTCGAGGTTGTCGTTGATGCCGGCCAGCAGCACGGTCTGGCTGCCCAGCGGCACGCCGGCATCGGCCAGCCGGGCGCAGGACTCGCTCACCTCCGGCGTCAGTTCGTCGGGATGGGTGAAGTGCAGGCTCATGAACAGCGGATAGTGCTTGCGCAGCATGCGCGCGAAATCGCGGGTCACGCGCTGCGGCGTCACCACAGGCATCTTGGTGCCCAGGCGTACGAATTCGATATGCTTGATGCGGCGCAGGCGACCCAGCAGGAAGTCGAGCTTCTCGTCGACCAGCGTCAACGGATCGCCGCCGCTGATCAGCACGTCGCGCACTTCCCGATGTTCCTCGAGATAGGCGAGCGCCCGTTCCCATTGCGGCACGCTGAAATGGTACTCGCCGGTCGAGCCCACCATGCGCGCGCGGGTGCAGTAACGGCAGTAGGTCGAGCAGAAACTGGTGACCAGGAACAGCACGCGGTCCGGGTAGCGATGCACCAGGCCGGGGACCGGGGAGTGGCTATCCTCGGCCAGCGGATCGTCGGCTTCGCCGGCCGATTGCAGGTACTCCGCGCCGACCGGCACATGGGTGCGCCGCATCGGATCCGACGGGTTGCCCGCGTCCATCAGGCTTGCGAGATAGGGCGTGATGCCCAGCGGCAGTGAGCCTTCGTGCTTGGCGACCGCCTGGCGCTCGTCCTCGGTCAACTGGAAGAACCGCGCCAGGCCCTTCAGATCGCGAATGCGGTGACGCAACTGCCAGCGCCAGTCGTTCCAGTCCCAGCGCGAGGCTTCGGGGAAGAAGCGCTTGCGGAAGGCTTCGGAACGGTCGGAGATCGGGAAGCGTTCGCGCTTCTTCTCCACAAGCACCGACGGCGCCCCCGGCCGAGCCAAACGCTCCGCTGGATGGGCGCCGTTCCGAGGGGCGTCCGAAATAGGCAGGCTGCCCGGACTGGGAGGGCGAAGATCGCCGACCACGCCACGCCGCAAATCGTTCATTTTCGTGAAGCTCCCAACATCAATCCGCGGTTGCCCCCGCGCCCAGCGACCGGTCGTCCGATTGGACTGGCGCACGCCGCCGACCCGGGAACTTGTCCGGCAACTAAGTTGTCTTTGCAACTGGAAAATCAAGGCGCCGACAATAAAACCCCGCGTGATTACTTGGCGAGCCGGGGCAACGGCCCGCCGCTGCCCCGCATATGGTCGGCCAGATCACGCCAAGAACCATGCTTAATTGTTGATCAGCCTAAGAAAAAGTCCCAATCTATGGCGAACCGGCCGGTGGACATGGACGAATTGAGACAACAGAAACTCCGCTCGAAACTTGTCTTGTTGGGGCATGAAAAATCCGCGGGCGAGGCAATATCCGCTCGATCGATTACTGCGAGCCCGGGCAAGCTCGCCGCGGGCGACGACGACCTTCAATCGGCCGGCCGGGGACCTGCCGCCCAATCGGCCCGTGCCCAGGGTGGTGGCACCTCGCGCCGGGCATAGGGGCGGAAGCCGAAGCGCTGGTACATCGGCAAGGCGCGCGGATGATCGAGGGTGCAGGTGTTCACGGTCAACCGCGACGGCGCATAACTCCACGCGGTCTCCAATGCGCTGGCCAGAAGAAACGGTCCCAGGCCGCGGCCGATGAATTCCGGCGCGATGCCGAAATAGACCAGATCAATAACCCCGTCTCGTCGGCGGTCGAGTTCGGCATATCCTGCGGGCACGCCGTCGCAGTAGAGCACATAGAGCTCCACCTTGGGATTCTGCACGGTGGCCGCCAGCGCCGCATCGTCCAGTTTCTTGCGGTCGGTCCAGTACCAGGGCCGCCCGACCGCGTCATAGAGATAGCGGTAGAAGGCAACGGTCGGCGGGTTGGCGCGAAGCAGGGTAAGCTTGAGGCCGGGCGGTTCGATACGCCGAATCGCCGGGCGCTCGGTCATCTCCAGATAGGTGATAACGAGCGGCTCGTCGTCGCGTTGGCCACCCAGCTTGACCGGCCAGTTGTCCAGCCGGCGCGACAGAACCTCGCGCGGCTCGTGCACATAGCCGAGCCGCTGATAAAAACCGATCGCCGCCAGGTTGCTGTCGCGCACCAGCAGCTGCACTTTCGGCAGGCCGCGCGCGCGCGCCCAATCCTCCGCCGCGTGCACCATCACGCGGCCCAGCCCGCGCTTGCGCTTGTCCGGGCAGGTTGCCAGGTACCACATCCAGGCGCGATGGCCGTCATGGCCGACCATCACCGTCGCCACCACCGCGCCCGCCTGCTCGGCCAGCAAGACCGTGCCATGCCCGCTCTCGCGCACCAGCGCGAAATCCGCTGCCGGATCGTTCAGCGGATTGACCAGCAAGCCGGCGGCGCGCCACAGCGCGATCACTGCCTCGCGATCGGCGGCGACCGCCTCGCGCAGTGTCGCCGGCTGGGCCGTCATGCGACGATCGGCGTGTCCGGCCGGCCGCCCCATTCGGTCCAGGATCCGTCGTAAAGCGCGTTGCCTCGCGCGCCCAAGCGTTCCAGGCCCAACAGCAATACCGCGGCCGAGACGCCCGACCCGCAAGTCGTGACGATCGGTCTGCCGGTCTCGACCCCGCTACGGGCGAACAGCGCTCGCAGCCCGGCCTCGTCCTTCATTGTGCCGTCGGCGTTCAGCAGTTCGACATAGGGCAGGTTGTGGGCGCCCGGCATGTGGCCGCCCCGCAGAGCGGCGCGCGGCTCCGGCTCGCTGCCGGCGAAACGTCCGGCGCTGCGCGCGTCCAGGATCTGCATGGCGCCCTCGCGCACGATGGCGCGCATCTCGGCCAGCGACTTCACCATCGTGCGATCCGGCCGCGCCTCGAACCGGGCGGGCTTCGGCGCCGCAGCGCCCGCTTCCAGCGGCCGGCCCTCCGCCCGCCATTTATGCAGCCCGCCGTCCAGCACCGAGGCGCGGGCGTGGCCGAACGCGCGGAACATCCACCAGCAGCGCGCCGAAGCCGTCATCTTGCCGCCATCATAGGCGATCACGTGGTGGTCGTTGCCGACGCCCAACGCGCCGACATCGCGGGCGAACTGATCGGCCGTCGGGAACATGTGGGGCAGGGGATCGGTCCGCTCGCAGATCGCGTCGATGTCGAAATAGACGGCACCCGGGATATGCGCGCCGGCATGTTCGGCCTTGGGGTCGCGCTCCTCGGTCGGCATGTACCAGGACGCGTCCAGCACGCGAATGCCGGGTTGGCCCAGCCGTTGGGCCAGCCATGCGGTGCTGACGAGGGGGGCGACGGGCTCTGCCATGGCGGCCTCAGGGGGTTGCAAGCGCGATCACGACGCGGCGGTTGATGCGGCCCTTCTTCTCGATCTTCTGCACCACGACCGGACCGATCTCGCCGGTTGCCTTGACATGCGTGCCGCCGCAGGGCTGCAGGTCGGCGCCTTCAACCGCAATCAGGCGCACCCGGCCCTGGCCCATGGGCGGCTTGACCGACATGGTCTTGACCAGCTCCGGCTTGGCCGCGAGTTCGCCGTCGCTGATCCAGCTTGGCTTGACTGGGCGATTCTCCGCGATCAGGCGATTGACCTGTTCGCCGACCTCGTCCTTGCTCAAGGAAAGCTCGGGCAGGTCGAAATCGAGCCGGCCATAACCGTCGGCCACCTGGCCGCCGGTCACCGGATAGGGCAGCACGGCCGACAGCAGATGCAGGCAGGTATGCATGCGCATCAGGCGATAGCGCCGCTCCCAGTCGAGTTCGCAACCGACCTCGGCGCCGACCGGGGGCGGTGTTTGACTCTCGGCCGGCACGTGCACGATCTCGTCCGGGGTGTCGCCCTTGACCGTGTTGGCGATGGCGACGGCGCGGCCATCGGCCAGCAGCAGCCGGCCGCTGTCGCCCGGCTGGCCGCCGCCGGTCGGATAGAAGACGGTGCGGTCGAGCACGATACCACCCCGCTCAGTGACCGCCCGGACGCGCGCCCGGCAGCTTCGGGCATAGGCATCGTCGCGGAACAGCGCTTCCGTCACGGCGGCCTCAGGCCCCGGCCAGCCAGCCGGGCAACGGCAGGCCGTTGGCCTTCAGGAAGTCGATGTTGAACATCTTGCTCATGTATCGATGCCCCCAGTCGCACAACACGGTGACGATCACCTTGCCGGGGCCCACATCGCGTGCCAGGCGGATGGCGCCCGCCACGTTGATGCCGCTCGAGCCGCCGACGCAGAGCCCTTCGTGTTCCAGCAACTCGTAGGCGATCGGCAGCAATTCGGCATCCGGAATCTGGTAGGGAAAGTCGACCATGAGACCTTCCACATTCTTGGTGACGCGGCCCTGGCCGATGCCTTCGGTGATCGAAGTCCCCTCGGCCTTCAGTTCGCCGTTTTTGAAATAGTGGTACATGGCGGCACCCATCGGATCGGCCAGGCCGATCTTGATCGCCGGCTTCCGCTCGCGCAGGAACTGCGCCACCCCCGACAGCGTGCCGCCGGTGCCGATGGCGCAGACGAAGCCATCGATGCGTCCCTCGGTCTGCCGCCAGATCTCCGGCCCGGTCGTGCGGTAATGACCCAGGCGGTTCGCCACGTTGTCGAACTGGTTGGCCCAGACGGCGCCCTGCGGGTGCGATTGCGCCAGCTGCTCCGCCAATCGGCCGGACTGCTTGATGTAGTTGTTGGGATCCCTGTACGGCACCGCCGGCACCTCGCGCAGGTCGGCGCCGCAGAGCCGCAGCATGTCCTTCTTTTCCTGGCTCTGCGTGTCGGGAATGACGATGACGGTCTTGTAGCCGCGCGCGTTGGCCACCAACGCCAGGCCGATCCCGGTATTGCCGGCGGTGCCCTCGACGACGATGCCGCCCCGGCGCAACTGCCCCGTGGCTTCGGCATCCTCGATGATGGCCAGCGCGGCGCGGTCCTTGACCGAGCCGCCGGGATTGAGGAACTCGGCCTTGCCCAGAATGGTGCAGCCGGTCAGTTCCGAGGCCTTGCGCAAACGGATCAAGGGGGTGTTGCCAATGGTGCCGACGAAGCCGTCGCGGATGTCCATGGCGGGCGGGTTCCTTCGCATGCTCAGGCGGCGGACTGTAGAGGAGCGCCGCCGCCGCCGGCAAGCAAGCAGCCGTCCGTTGCCGGATCGACCCGCGGCCGTCTATGCTGGCGCCAAGGTCGGCGGCGACGACCGCATGGCCAAGCGAAAGCATTGGGAGGTGGTCATGCTCGGACGTATCGCCATCGCGGGCGCGGGTGCGCTGGCTCTGACCGTGCTGGGACCGGTGGCGCTGGCGCAAACGGTCGACGGCCCGAAGATGAACTGGCGCGTCGGCGCCTGGGGCAAGCCGCGTGCCGCCGTGGCACACCTGGAGTTCTACAAGAAGTATCTGCCCGAACAGACCGGCGGCAACTTCACCTTGACCATCGGCTATGAAAGCTTCGGCGGGCCGAAGGAATTGCTCGACATCCTGAAGGTGGGCGGCCTGGAGGCGACGCAGATCTGCTCCGCCTACCACCCCGACAAGCAGCCGGCCTATACCGGCCTCGATCTGCCGTTCCTGCCACTGCCCAACGCCGACGTGCAGGCCAAGGTGCACGAGGCCTATCACCTGCATCCGGCGATCGTGAAGGAGTTCGCGGGCTGGAACGCGCAACTCTTCATGTCGACCGTGCTGCCGCAATACGAGTTTGTCGGCCGCGGCAAACCGCCCAAAGCGCTGAGCGATTATCAGGGCATGCGGGTGCGCGCCATCGGTGGCATCGGCGATGCCATGAAACGGCTGGGCGCGGTGCCAACCTCGGTCGACGCCACCGAGGTCTATACCTCGATGGAGCGCGGCGTGGTCGATGCCGCCTCGTTCCCGTCGACCTATGCGCACGGCTCCTACAAGACCTACGAGGTCGCCACCTGGTTCACCGAGAACCTGTCGCCAGGCACACAAGCCTGCCCGATGTTGGTCAACCTCGACGTGTGGAACAAGCTGCCGCCGCAATACAAGAAGCTGCTGCTCGACGGCAAGGCGCAAGCCTACCAGGAGCTGAAGAAGGGCTACGCCGAAGCCGACGAGAAAAACATCCCGCTGTTCAAGAAGAAGAACCTGACCTTCATCAAATACACCGACGCCGAGCTGGCGGAATTCCGCAAGATTGCCGCGCAGCCCGTGTGGGACGAGTGGGTGAAGGCACGCGAGGCACAGGGCATCCCGGGCAAGGAACTGCTCGACCTGATCCTGTCGACGGCCAAGCAGGCGGCCACCAACTAGGGGCTGGCGGGGCGGCCGGGCGCACCCGACCGCCTCGCCCGCGTGTGCCCTTGGGGGGGTAGACGGCGATGGCCGAGCATGGTGGCGGCGTTATCGAGCCGCTGGGGTCGGCGGACCGCTGGCTGGCGCGGCTGGAAAACCTGCTCAACCTGATCGCCGCCACGGCGATCTTCTTTCTCATGTTCGTCGGCGTGGCGCAGATCCTGGGGCGCACGCTGTTGGGCCTGGCGATCCACGGTTATATCGACTGGATCGAGCAGGCCTCCGCCATTTTCGCCTTCCTGGGCATCGCCTATTGCCAACGGCTGGGCGGCCACATCCGCATGGAATTGCTGCTGCAGAATGTCGGTCGACGCTGGCTTTGGCTGTTGGAAGCGCTCGGCATCGCGCTGGCGCTGTTCATCGTCGGTCTGCTGGTCAGCAGCTCGTTCGAGAATTTCCAGCGCGCCTTCCAACTGGGCGACAGCACCATGGACATCAAGCTGCCGACTTGGCCGGCGAAACTGATGGTGCCGGTGGCGCTGTCGGTGCTGTGGCTGCGGCTGTGGTTGCAGCTTTACGGCTACGTGCGGCTGATCCTGGCGCCGGCGGCACGGCCGCTGGGCGTGCCGGTGATCCTGGACGCGGCGGCGCAGGCCAAGGCCGAGATCGAGGAAGCGCTCAGCCACGTGCGCAAGGAGCGCTAGGCGATGTGGCAGCTGGGTGCCATCGAGATCGGCATCCTGGGCGCCACCGCCCTGGTGATCATGGCACTGCTGGGGGTGCGCATCGCCTTTGCCGCGGCGCTGGTCGGAACGCTGGGCCTGGTCTCGCTGATGGGCTGGCAGGCCGGCATCAAGACCGTCGGCATCATTCCCTACGGCAAGTCGGTCAGCTACACGTTGTCGGTGTTGCCGATGTTCGTGCTGATCGGCTATCTCGCCTTCCATGCCGGCATCACGCATACCGCGTTCGAGGCTTGCCGGCGCTGGCTCGGCTGGTTGCCGGGCGGCCTGGCGATTGCCACCGTGTTCGCGGTGGCGGGGTTCTCGGCGGTGTCCGGGGCGGCCACGGCAGCGGCGGCGGTGTTTGCCCGCGTCGCCATCCCGGAGATGCTGCGGGCCCATTACAACCGGCAACTGGCGGCCGGCGTGGTGGCGGCGGGCGCCACGCTCGATTCGCTG
The DNA here is from genome assembly GCA_016869175.1 of Alphaproteobacteria bacterium. Lineage (GTDB taxonomy): Bacteria > Pseudomonadota > Alphaproteobacteria > VGEV01. The sequence goes on along the minus strand of VGEV01000037.1, from coordinate 12,833 downwards.
ATCCCGCCCAGTGCCCTGCTCGTCGTCTACGGCATCATCGTCGAGGAATCGATCGGCAAGCTGCTGATCGCCGGCTTCGTGCCGGGCGTGTTCTCGGCCCTGGTCTACTGCTCGATCATCCTCTACCGCTGCTGGCGCAATCCTGAACTCGGGCAGCCGATCACCGGCTACACGTGGCCCGAGCGCTTCCGCTCGCTGCCCGGCACGCTGCCCATCGTGCTGGTCATCGCGATCATCTTTTCCAGCATGCTGTATGGCTGGGCGACGCCGACCGAAGCGGGCGCGCTCGGCGCCTTCTGCGTGTTCGTCATCGCGCTCGCCAACGGCATGAAGTGGCCGGAGCTGAGGCAGGCCCTGCTCGACAGCGCACGGCTGACGGTGATGATCTACACCATCATCTGGGGCATCCTGATCTTCGTGCGATTCCTGGGCTTCGCCGGCCTGCCGGAAGCCTTCGCGGACTGGATCGTGCATCTGGACGTGCCGCCGCTCGTGGTGCTGCTGGCGATCTATGTCGTCTATTTCATTCTCGGCATGTTCATGGACGCGATCGGCATGCTGCTGCTGACGCTGCCGGTGGTTTTCCCGGTAATCGAGGCGCTGGGCTACGATCCCATCTGGTTCGGCATCATCGTGGTCAAGCTGTGCGGCATCGGCCTGCTGACCCCGCCGGTCGGGCTGTGCTGCTATGTCGTCAACGGCGTGCGCCCGGACATTCCGCTGAGCACGATCTTCCGCGGCATCTGGCCGTTCGTGGTGGCTGACATCGTTACCGTGGCGGTGCTGACCGCCTTCCCGGAGATCGTCACCTTCATCGTCGACAGCGCGGATTGAGGCTCAGTCCTCGATCTCGACCGTCAGCCCGAGCAGGAGAAAGCTCCACGACTTGCCGTGGCCGTCGAGGTTGAGCGACTGATTGACGCCGCCCTCCAGGCCATCATCCATGACGAAGTTGAAGCCGCCCAGTTGCGGCAGGTCGTAGCGTCGGATCGGGCCCTTGAGCACGCCACCCAGTTCGCGTTTCAAGCGTTCGGGCGTCACCTGCCGTGCCACCAGGTCGTAGTGCCGGGCGTCGTAAACGAACAGGCCGACGCTGGAACGGTTGCCCTTGTCGCCCGCCCGGGCATGCGCCAGTTCGCGCAAGGCAACGGGCCGGCTCATGCTTCGTAGTAGCTGATCCGGGGCGTCACGGCGCCCCGATCGATGAAGGCATTGTGGGTGATAATGCTGGGCGTGATCTGCCCGCGATAGCCGCCGCCGCCGGCCGGACCGCAACAGAGCAGGGCCTCGACTTCCCACAGCAGCAGGTCGGCCTCCTCGCGGCTGGAAGCGCGCAACGCGCAGCGCAGCCGCACATCCTGGGCATCCGAGGGATAGTCGCGCGCGCTGCCATGCAGGGCCGAGACACCGATCAGGTCGATCCGGAGCGGCGCATTGGAGCCATGCAGATGCACCAGGCGCTCGCGCATGATTCCGCCCGCCAGCCGCGCCCGATCGAGCGCCCCCGGCCCGGCATAGGAAATGCCCGCCTCCGCCAACAGGCCGCCGTCGAAGCCGACCGTCACCTTCAGCTTGTCGGGCCGCGGCCGGCCGCCGGCGCCGCTGATCGCGACGCGGTCCTGGCCGTGCGGCGCCAGGCGCACGGTGGAGAAATCCGCCACCACGTCCGGCGTGACATAGGCGGCGGGATCGTGCACTTCGTACAGCAGCTGCTCCTTGACCGTGCGTTCGCTGACCAGGCCGCCGGCGCTGGCCAGCTTGGTCACCACGGCGCTGCCATCGGCCTGCACCTCGGCCAACGGAAAGCCGACATGCGCCAGGTCCTTGACTTCCTTGTAGCCGGGGTCGGCGAAGAAGCCGCCGGTCAGTTGCGCGCTGCATTCCAGCAGGTGTCCGATGACCGTGCCGGCGCCCAACGTCCGCCAATCGTCGGTGCGCCAGCCGAAGGCCTCGGCCAGTGGCGCGACGAACAGCGAGGGATCCGCCACCCGGCCGGCGATCAGCACGTCGGCGCCGGCGGCCAGCGCCGGCCGCATCGCCTCGGCGCCCAGATAGGCGTTGGCGCCGACCAGCTGCCGGCCGACTTCCCCCAGGCGCAGGCCGGCTTCCGGCAACTCGGTCTCGGGCCCGATCAGCGCGCTCACGTCGTCGCCCTCGAGCGAGGCCACCTTCAGGCCCTTGAGACCCAGGGCGCGGGCCACCTCGACGGTCTTCTCGGCCGCGCCCTTGGGATTGGCCACGCCCATGTTTGTCACCACCTTGGTGCCGTGCTCGCGCGCCAGCGGCAGGATCGCGCGCATGCGCCGTTCCAGCAGGGGGTTGTAGCCCCGGGCCGGGTCGGCGCGGCGGTCGCGATGGCCGAAGGCCAGCGTGCGTTCGCCGACGCATTCGAAGACGATGGCGTCGAGCCGGCCCTCGCGCACCAGATCGACCGCCGGTTCCAGGCGGTCGGAGGAGAAGCCGGCGCCGCAGCCGATGCGGACGGTTCTGCTCTTGCTCATGGCGGCGAAGTCTAGGGCAATTTCCGTTCGAATCGAACCGGCATGTTCGGGTTCACCGCAAGCCATTGCCCTGCAGCCCTGACCGCGGCGCGGCTTTCGGCGGCCGGCCACTTGCTCTAGCGTCGCTCCGGAGATGCCCACCCCGGACCACTCGGCCCATGCCGCCCGGCGCATCGCCCTGGCGCTGCTGGCGACCTGTTTCCTGCTCAACCTGTTGGCGCGCGGCGTGGCCGATGCCTATGCCGTGTTCCTGCTGCCCTTGGTCGGGGCATTTGGCTGGCAGCGTACGGAAGTCTCCAGCGTCTATGCGCTCTATTACGTCGTGGTCGGCACGTCCGGTCCGCTGATCGGCCTGCTGTTCGACCGCTGGGGCCACTCGGCCTTGACCTTGATCGGCCTGGTCTGCCTGGCCCTCGCCTATGCCGCGGTATCGCGTGCCGAGGCGCTTTGGCAGTTCTATCTGGCGACCGGCCTGTTGCAGGGCATCGGCGCCGCCTGCCTGGGCGTGGTGCCGATGGCGGCGTTGCTCAGCCGCTGGTTCCGGCCGCGGCTTAACACCGCGCTGGCGGTCGGCTACGCCTCGGGCGGGGTGGGCCTGATGCTGGCGGCACCGGTGGCGCAGGCGTTGATCGACGCGCAGGGCTGGCGGGGCGCCTATCTGGCGCTGGCCGGGCTGTTCCTCTTGGCCCTCCCGTTGGCCGCGGTCGGCTGGCTGACGCGCGCCGGCGCCGGCCATCCGGCCTATCGGCTCGAGCGTCCGGCCGGCGGCGGCGCGGCGGACGGCATCACCTTGCGACAGGCTCTGCGCGGCAGCCCGTTCTGGAGCCTGATCTACACCTATCTCGCCACCGGCATCGGCATGTACACGGTGGTCTTGCAGATCCCCGCCTACTTGGTTGAGATCGGCTTCGATGCCGCGGCGGCCGCCCGGGCGCTGGGTGCCGTCGGCGTGCTGGCGCCGGTCGGCATGGTCGGCTTCGGCTGGCTTGGCGACCGCATCGGCCGGCGGCGGTCGATATTGCTGAGCTATGCCCTTACGGTCGCCGGCATTCTCACGTTGCTGGCGCTCGCCTGGTATCCGCAATGGCCCCTGGTCATCCTGTTCATCGCCCTGTTCGGCGGCAGTTTCGGCAGCCGCGGCCCCGCGATCTCCGCCATTTCCGCCAGCATCTTCCGCGGACCCGCGCTCGGCCGGATCTACGGTTGCATCACGGTGGGCATGGGCTTCGGCGGCGGCCTGGGCGCCTATTCCGGTGGCCTGTGGCACGACCTGACGGGCAATTACCTGGGAGCCTTCGCTTTTGCCGCCGCCATGGTGGGCAGCGGCGCCTTGCCCTTCCTGCTGGTCCGCCGGATGGCGCGGGTATAGCCTGTCGGCCGATAGGAGAGCTGTCATGGACGCAGCGCTGATCGCCGGCAGTGTGCAGGAGCTGGTGGCCGCCATCCCGGATGGCGCGCTGCTTTGCGTGCCGCGCGACGGCAGCGGGGTGGCGATGGCGGCGACGCGCGCGTTGCTGCGCGGGGGCGTCGGGAATCTGCACTTGCTGGCGGTGCCCTCCAGCGGCATCCAGGCCGACCTGCTGATCGGCGCCGGCCGAGTGGCGGTGGTCGAAGCGGCGGGGATCACGCTTGGCGAGTACGGCCTGGCGCCCGCCTTCAACCGCGCGGTGCGCGGCGCCCGCGTGCGGCTGCTGGATGCGACCTGTCCCGCCATCCATGCCAGCTTGCAAGCTGCCGAGAAGGGGCTGCCGTTCATGCCGTTGCGCGGCCTGATCGGCAGCGACCTGGTGCGTCATCGCCCCGATTGGCGGCAGATCGACAATCCCTTCGGCCAGGACGATCCGATCGTGTTGCTGCCGGCCTGCCGGCCCGACATCAGTCTGTTCCATGCCGCCCTGGCCGATCGCCAGGGCAATGTCTGGGTCGGTCGCGACCGCGAATGCATGACCATGGCGCATGCCGCCAAGACGACGCTGGTGACGGTGGAGGAAATCGTCGAGTTCGACCTGATGGCGGATGCGCGCTATGCGCCGGGCACGCTGCCGGGGCTTTATGTCGAGCGGATCGCGGTGGCCAGCCGCGGCGCCTGGCCCCTGGGTCTGACCGACCGCTATCCGCCCGACGGCGAACACTTGCGGCTTTACGCGCGGGCAGCGGCGAGCGAGGAGGGTTTCGCGCGCTACCTGGAGGAGCAGGTGCACGGGCGCCGCGCCGCGGCCGAATAGGGATGGACGCCAGCACCGAGGAATTGCTGATCGTCACCATCGCCCGTCTGCTGCACGGCTGCCGGCATGTGGCGGTCGGCGCCCTGTCGCCCATTCCGGGTTCGGCCGCCCTGCTGGCGCGGCGGCAAAGCGGCGGACGCATGCGGGTCTCGGTGCTGGGCAGTCGCCAGTGGAGTCCGTGGAGCAATGGCGGGGTCGAACTGTTCGACTGCGCCGGGCAGGGGCGGATGGATGCCTTCTTCCTGTCGGGCGGGCAGATCGACGGCCAGGCCAATGTCAACCTGGTGGGCGTCGGCGACTACCCAACGCAGCAGGTGCGCTGGTCGGGCTCGTTCGGCTCGGCCTATCTTTACTTCGTGGTGCCGAAGGTGATCCTGTTCCGCGAGGAGCACAGCCGGCGCACGCTGGTCGAGAAGGTCGATTTCATCAGCGCGCCCGGCAGCTCGCCGGCCAACGTCTATCGGCCGGGCGGGCCTTACGCGCTGATCACCAGTCGCTGCCTGTTCCATTTCGACAAGCATCGCGCGCGCTTCCGCCTGACATCGGTGCATCCGGGTCACGAGGTCGCGGAGGTCAGGGACAATACCGGCTTCGATTTCGACCTGCCGGAAGCCGTGCCGGTGACCGCCGAACCCGATCCCGGCACGCTGGCCCTGCTGCGTGGCGAGATCGCCGGCCAGGTGGCCGATCCCTATCCGCAATTCGCCGAACGACTGTTCGGCGTGCCAGCCGCGGGCCGCGCCGCCGCGCCCTAGGCGGCCAAGGCCCGGGCGAACTGGGCGGGGTCGACATTGCCGCCCGACATCACCACCACCACGGTCTTGTCGCGGCAGTCGAACCGGCCGGCCAGGGCCGCCGCCAAGGCCACCGCACCGCCGGGCTCGGCCACCAGTTTCAAGTGCTGGAACGCGGCCTGCATCGCCGCCACCACTTCCGCGTCGCTGACCGCGAGGCCGCCCGCCAGCAGTCGGCGATTGACCTGGAAGGTCAGCTCTCCCGGCCGGGGCGCCAGCAGGGCATCGCAAATGCTGCCGATGTCGCCGGTGTTGCGCTGTCGTTCGCCCGCCGCCAGCGAACGGCGGGTGTCGTCGAAGGCTTCCGGCTCGACGCTGTAGACCTCGGTGGTCGGCGACAGCGCGCGCACCGCCGTGGCGATGCCGGCGATCAAGCCGCCGCCGCCGCAGGGCGCCAGCACCGCGTCCAGCACAATGCCTTGCGCCTTCGCCTGACGGACCAGTTCCAGGCCCGCGGTGCCCTGGCCCGCCATCACATAGGCGTCGTCGTAGGGCTTGACCAAGGTACCGCCGCGCTCGGCGACGATGGCCTCGGCGATCCGTTCGCGGCTGTCGGGATCGCGTCGGTCGTAGGTGACGATCTCAGGGCCCCAGCGCTCGGTGCCTTCGAGTTTCACCCGGGGCGCGTCGTCGGGCATGATGATGACCGCGGGCGCGCCAGCCAGCCAGGCGGCCGCTGCCACGCCCTGCGCATGGTTGCCGGAGGAAAAGGCGACCACGCCGCGGGCCAGTTCGGAAGCGTTCAACCGGCCCAGCCGGTTGCAGGCGCCGCGAAACTTGAATGAGCCCGTCACCTGCAGCATTTCCGGCTTGACCAGCAGCCGGCCGCCCACCGTCGCGTTCAACGTCGCGCTTTCCAGCAGCGGGGTCGTCACCGTCCGGCCAGCCAGTCGCTCGGCCGCTTCCTCGATATCGCGCAAGGTCGGTAGACCGTGTTCGTCCATGGCAAGGCCCCTCGGTTGCTGGTGCCTGGCACAGCCGGCTTGACGCGGCAGCATAGCACGTCCGACGCCGGCGCGGCTGCCTTCAGCAGCGACAGCCGTTGGTGACCGCCGGGCCTTCGCGGCGCAGGTCGGCGGCCAGCCTTAGCGGTTCGCCGCCCAACAGGTGCCGGTAGACCTGCAAGCCTTCCAGCACGCGCTGCACGTAGTTGCGCGTCTCGCTCAGCGGGATCTGCTCCACCCAGTCGATCGCATCGACCCCCGGCCGACGCGGATCGCCGATCTCCTTCAGCCATTTCTGCACCCGCGCCGGTCCGGCATTGTAGGCCGCCACCGCCAGGACATAAGAGCCGCCGAAGGCGCCGATCATCGACGACAGATAGGTCGATCCCAGTTCCAGGTTGTATTGGGGATCCTCGGTCAACTTTTCCAACCCGTAGGAACGGCCGAGCCCGCGCGAAACCTCCTTGGCGGTGGCCGGCATCAACTGCATCAGACCGCGCGCACCGGCGGAACTGACGGCGAACGGATCGAACTCGCTTTCCTGCCGCGTCACCGCATGCAGCAGCGCCAACTCAGCCTTGCCGCGCGGGAAGCGCAGCACCGGATAGGCCAGTTCGACCACCGGCACGCCGGTCTGCGCCGAGTGCTTGCCGAGCCGCACCAACAGTTCCGGCCGTTCCATTTCCTTGGCCACTTGCAACGCCAGGATCCGGTCGGCTGGGCTCTGCGCCGTCTCGACCGCGCGCATGAGGAAGACCTGCGCCCGGTCGAAGACGCCGACCGAGGCGAGCAGCAACGCCGCCCGCACCACCTCGCGGGCCTGGAAGGCGCCCGCGTCATGGGCGGTCGGCTTGGGGTCGATGGGCAGGGTGCGCAGGCTGCCGTCGGCCAGGGCCTCGATCGCGAGCTGGCCGTAATAGGTGTGCGGATAGGCCGCCGCCAGCGCATACCATTGCTTCGCGCGCGGCGGGTCGTTCATGGCGGCGGCGGCGCGGCCGGCCCAGAACGCGCCGCGCGCCAGGCTGACCGGCAGCTTGACGGCCCGATAGACCCGGTCGAAATGCAGATAGGCGGTTCGGGCGTCGCGCTGAAAGCGCAGCGCCAGCCAGCCGGCGCTCCATTCCGCCTCGGCGAACGCCGCCCCGCCTGGCGCCATGCCGTGCCGCGCGGCGATGCGATAGGCGCTGGCCGACTGGTCGCGTTCCAGCAGTTCGTAGATCTGCGTGCGCCGCCCCGGCCACCATTTCTCCGGCCGCGGTCCGAGCTTGAGCTGGGGGTCGAGCAGGATCGCCTGGGCCTGCGCATCCTGGCCGCGCTGTTGGCGCCAGCGCAGGCGATCGAACTGCAAGCCGGGCTCGCCTTGCAGATGCTGCGGCACGCGCTGGATCAACCGATCGACGTTGCCGGCGCCGGTCTGCAGGCCGATGCGCGCCTCGGCCAGCAGGCGCTGTTCCGGCGCCACCAGCGCCAGCATGGTGCGGGCGCCCACCAGTTGGCCATCCCACAGCAGACGGTCGAGCCGGGCCGCGTGGTCGGCCGGTCCGAAGGCATCGCGATGCCGTTCGCGCAGGCCGCGCGCCTGCGGTGGCAGGTCGTCGTTGATCCAGACCTGCCGCAGCCAGTTGCGGCCCTCGTGCAGGCGGCCGCTGCGGAGCAACGCTTCCGCCAGGCGAATGCGGCCCATTGCGCTGACGGGAGGGTGGTTCTGCAGCCAGTTCAGCGCCGACGGGTCGAGCGGACCCTCCTCCAGCGCCTCCTCGGCGCGGCGCTGCAAGAGCACGCGATCGGGCCATTCCGGATTGGCGCGCAGGAACTCGACGATCTCGGCGAAGCCGCGCCCGGAACTCGGCTGCCGCATGTGCAGCCAGGTGACCAGCTTGAGCAAGACCGGGTCGCGGGTTGCGCGGGCCAGCGTCGCGGCGCCGGCCGCGTCATTGCGTTCCAGCGCTTTGAGCGCCGCCAAGACTTGCGCACGCTGTGCCTTGCTGACCGGCAGGCCGGGCGCCGCCAACGCGCTCGGCGGCGGCGCGCTGACCGGCACGAGCGCGCCGGCCCGATCGGCCTCGCCGTCCGCCGGCAGGTTGTCCCCTGGTCCGGCGGCGGGAGCCAATTGACCCAGTGGCATCGGCTCCGCTCCGCCGTCGCCGGCCGCCGGGTTCACCACTGCCAGCAGACCGGCCAGCAGCAACGCCGCGAACCGCCCAAACGCCACGCCCTACCTCGCCGCCGGAATCGCCCCGCGCCGCCGATCCTAGGGAGCGTATGGTTGACAAACAACTGCGCGGCGCGCCGCCGCCATTCCCTTGCCGGCGTTCCTGGCCAGGCGTATGGTCAACGAGCGTTTAACGCCGGCCCAAAAGGGAGGCCTGTCATGTTCAAGGGCTCGATCGTCGCGCTCATCACGCCGTTCAAGGACGGCAAGGTGGACGAGGCGGGCCTGCGCAAACTGGTCAACTGGCATGTCAAGGAGGGCACGCATGGCATTGTGCCCTGCGGCACGACCGGCGAATCGCCGACGCTCAGCCACGACGAGCACAAGCGCGTGACCGAGGTGGTGGTGGAGCAGGTGGCCAAGCGCGTGCCGGTGATCGCCGGCTGCGGCTCCAACAACACCGCCGAGGCCATCGACCTGACCCGGCACGCCCGCAAGGTCGGAGCCGACGCCACCCTGCACGTCGCCGGCTACTACAACAAGCCGACGCAAGAAGGGCTCTACCAGCATTTCAAGGCGATCAACGACGCGGTCGACATCCCGATCGTGGTGTACAACATCCCGCCGCGCGCGGTGGTCGACATCCAGGTCGAAACCATGGCGCGGATTGCCGCCCTGGAACATGTGGTGGGGGTCAAGGACGCCACCGCCGACCTCACCCGGCCCAGCAAGGAACGCCTGGCGATCAAGGGCAAGGCGTGGATCCAGCTTTCGGGCGAGGATGGCACCGCGCTGGCCTACATGGCGCATGGCGGACACGGCTGCATCTCGGTCACCGCCAACGTGGCGCCCCGGCTGTGCGCCGAGTTCCAGCAGGCCTGTCTGGCCGGCGACTTCCGCAAGGCGCTCGACTACCAGGACCGACTCATGCCGCTGCACGTCAACCTGTTCGCCGAGACCAGCCCCGCCCCGGTCAAGTTCGCGGCCGGCGTGCTGGGCCTGTGCGGCGACGAGGTGCGGCTGCCATTGGTCAAGCCGGGGCCGGCGACCCAGGCCAAGGTCAAGGACGCGCTGCGCCATGCCGGCCTGATCAACTAGCCCGACAGCAGGCATGAGCGAGGGACGGGTCGCGGCCGAGAACCGCAAGGCCCGACACGAATACTTCATCGAGGACACGCTCGAAGCAGGGATCATGCTGCTCGGCACCGAGGTGAAGTCGCTGCGCGAAGGCCGGGCCGACATCTCGGATGCCTATGCCAACAGCCGGGCCGGCGAACTCTATCTCGTCAACGCGCATATCCCGGAGTATCGCGGCGGCAATCGCTTCAACCACGAACCGAAACGGCCGCGCAAGCTGCTGCTGCGCCGGCGCGAGATGGAGAAGCTGTTCGGCCAGGTGAAGCGCCAAACGGTGACGTTGGTGCCGTTGAAGCTCTACTTCAACCAGCGCGGCCTTGCCAAACTGTTGCTGGGCGTGGCGCGCGGCAAGAAGCATTATGACAAGCGCGCCACGCTCAAGGAACGCGACTGGAAACGCGAACAGTCCCGGGTCATGCGGGCGAAGGGCTAGGTCCCCGACGCCAAGGTTCGCACGTCCAAGCGGCCACTCTCATGCCAACCCCGGAAGCGAGGAGTCACGAGCCCGAAAAGAGTTCCTGGCGGATCCGGGCCAGCACCGCCTCGAACATGGCGGGCGTCAAGCGGCCCGTCTGCGTATTGTAACGCGAGCAGTGGTAGCTGTCGTAAAGCGTTGGTCCCTCAGGTAAAGCGTGACGAACGCCGTGGCCGAACAGAAACTGGCGCGGGGACCGGCCCAGCGCGGCGAGCAACTGGTCGTGGGCGATCCGACCGAGCGCGAGCACGGCGGCGAGACGCGGCATGGCCGCCAGTTCCGCCTGCAGGAAGGGCCGGCACTGGGCGATCTCGGCGCCGGTCGGCTTGTTGTCGGGCGGCACGCAGCGCACCGCGTTGCTAACGCGGCAGTCGATCAGGCGCAGTCTGTCGCCGGCATGCTCAGCATAGCGGCCGGCCGCGAGCCCGTGTCGCAGCAGCGTGGCATAGAGCAGTTGGCCGGCGTGGTCGCCGGTGAACGGCCGCCCGCTACGGTTGGCGCCGCGCAGCCCTGGCGCCAAGCCCAGCACCAGGAGCCGGGCGTCGAACGGGCCGAAGGCCGGCACCGGCGCGTTGTGCCAGGCCGGCTCGCGCGCCCGATTGGCGGCCCGAAAGGCAACCAGCCGCGGGCAGCGGGCACAGTCGGCCGGGGGGCCGCGAATGGCCGCGTCGTCGCGCAGCTTGAGCGCCGTTACTGGCTCGACCGGGGCAGGAATTCCGGTTCGTCGTAGCCGCGTTCGGCAAAGGCAGCGCGCTGCGCCGCACGCTGCGGGCTGCGTTGGCTGGGATCGCGGGCGACGCGCGGCGCCAGCTCGGCCAGCTCCACGAACTCGTCGGCCTGCCGGCGCAATTCGTCGGCCACCATGGGCGGCTGGGTGCGCAGCGTGCTGACCACGCTCACCCGCAGGCCGCGGCGCTGCAGCGCTTCGACCAGCCGGCGGAAGTCGCCGTCGCCCGAGAACAGCACGATGCGGTCGACATGCTCGGCCAGTTCCATGGCATCGACGGCCAGTTCGATATCCATGTTGCCCTTGATTTTCCGCCGGCCCTGGGCATCGGTGAATTCCTTGGTCGGCTTCGTGACCACCATGAAACCATTGTAATTCAACCAATCCACCAGCGGCCGCAACGGAGAATACTCCTGTTCGTCGGTCAGCGCCGTGTAGTAGTATGCCCGTATAAGTTTCCCTTCCTCGCGAAAGGCGCCGAGCAGTTTCTTGTAGTCGATATCGAAGCCGACCGCGCGTGCGGCCGAGTAAAGATTGGCGCCGTCGATGAATAGCGCGATACGATCAACTGACAGTGGCATGCTCATGGTCCTCTTGGGATGAGACGGTCTCTGTTCTTTCTATATGGCGGCGGAAGCGTGGGCGGGCCAACCTCGATGGCTCGCACTGCCCGGCGCCCGATCCTGACAATGCCCGAGACATGATCTTACTCGCCTTCGGCGGCAACCTGCCGTCGCCTGTTGGGCCGCCGGTGGCGACGTTCGCCGCAGTCTGCGGCCGGTTCGAGGGGTACCGCATCACCTTGCGGCGCCTGTCGGCCTTATACATCAGCACGCCGCAGCCGACGAGCGACCAACCAGATTTCGTGAACGCCGTGGCGCTGGTCGAAACCGCGCTGCCGCCGCTCGACCTGCTGGCGACGCTGCAGCGCATCGAGGGCGAGTTCGGTCGGCTGCGCGGAGAGCGATGGGCTGCCCGCCCGCTCGACCTCGACTTGCTGGCCTATGACGAGCGGATCTATGTGCCGGCGGCGCCGGGCGAACTGGCCCTGCCGCATCCCCGGCTGCATCTGCGGCGCTTCGTGCTGCGGCCGTTGGCCGATGTGGCGCCGGGCTGGCGTCACCCGGTCAGCGGGTTACCGGTGGAGCGGCTGTTGGCGGCGCTGGGCGAGGCGCAACCGCTGCGACCCTACCGGGGCATGGGCGCCGACTGAGCCGGTTTCCGCTTGCGCGACGGCGGTTTCGCACCTATGTCTCGGTGTCGGCTCAAGCTTGAACGAGGTCAACCCGGATGGCACGCGTCACGGTCGAGGATTGCGTCGACAAGGTGCCCAATCGTTTCGAACTGGTGCTGCTGGCGGCCTCGCGCGCCCGGCAGATCGCGGCCGGCGAGAAGCCGTTGGTGCCGGAGGACCGCGACAAGAACCCGGTCATTGCCTTGCGCGAGGTGGCGGACGGCAGACTGGCCGTGGAGTCGCTGCGCGACGGATTCGTGCGCGGCCTGCAGCGCTACGTCGAAGTGGACGAGCCTGAAGCGGACGACGCCGCATTGCAGCAAAAGATGATCAGCCAGCAGCTTGCCGCGGGCTTCTCGCCGACCCCGGCGCCGCGGGTCGAGGAGGACCTGCCGGGCGAGGGCGAGGAGGCCGAGGGCCTCTAGGTCCTGTGGACTCTTGGGAGTCTCGAATCGCGCGATCCGTGATTGAAGGCTGCTTTTCGGGAGGCATCCTTGGGCGTCATGGATCGGCTCGTGCTGAGCGACGAGCAATGGAGCAAGATATCGGGTCTGATCATCGGCCGGCCCGAGCAACGCGGCTCGACCGGGCGGGACAACCGCATGTTCGTCGAAGGGGTGCTTTGGATCGTTCGCACGGGCGCG
>VGEV01000036.1 GCA_016869175.1 Alphaproteobacteria bacterium | reverse complement strand
CCGGTGCTTCGCTGCACGGGGGGTTGGAATGGGACGTCCGCTTGAGCCCTTGATCCTTGACGAGAGCGAGCGTGCCGCGCTTGGGTCGCTCGCGGGGCGCCGCAAGACGGCCCAGGCTCTGGCTCTTCGAGCCAGGATCGTTCTTCTGGCCGGCGACGGTATGGCCAACAAGGAGGTCGCGGCCCGGCTGGGGATCGACCAGGCCACGGTCGGCAAGTGGCGTCGGCGCTTTCTGCTCGACCGGCAAAACGGCCTGCGGGACGAACCGCGTTGCGGTGCGCCGCGCACAGTGGACGACGCCCGGATCGAGGCCATGGTCGTGCGGACGTTGGAGAGCCTGCCCCACGACGCGACGCACTGGAGTTCGCGCGGGATAGCCCGGGCAAGCGGGGTATCGACCTCGACCGTCCAGCGCATCTGGCGGGCCTTTGGCCTGCAGCCGCACCGGAGCGAGAGCTTCAAGCTCTCGACCGACCCGGACTTCGTCGCGAAGGTGCGCGACATCGTCGGGCTCTACATGGCGCCTCCGGCTCGCGCGTTGGTGCTTTGCGTCGACGAGAAGAGCCAGATCCAGGCGCTTGACCGCAGCCAGCCGCTCTTGCCGATGCGGCCCGGTCAGATCGAGCGGCGCACTCACGACTACACCCGTCACGCCACGACCTCGTTGTTCGCCGCGCTCGACATCGCGACCGGAGCGGTCATCGGCCGGTGCTACCCGAGGCACCGCGCGGCCGAGTTCCGCCGCTTCCTGGACGTGATCGAAAAGGCCGTCCCGGGTGACCTGGACGTTCATCTCGTGATGGACAACTACGCTACCCACAAGACGCCCCTGATCCGTGACTGGCTTCTGAAGCGTCCGCGCTGGCATGTTCATCACACCCCAACCGGGACGTCCTGGATCAACCAGGTCGAGCGCTTCTTCGCGCTCCTGAGCGAGCGCCAGATCAAGCGAAGCGTCCATCGCAGCGTCGCCGCGCTCCAGGCCGCCATCACCTCGTTCCTCGATGCTCACAACGCCAATCCGAAGCCCTTCCGCTGGACCAAGAGTGCCGACGACATCCTCGCCGCCGTCGAACGATTCTGTCCCCGAATCATCCCAACCCAAATGCCGCGAACTTCCGGTTCAGGACACTAGGCAATGGCGACATTGCGCCGACCCGGCTGCACCAGCCCGGTGACGCCGGCCGCGACCAGCAAGGTGCTGAGGGCATCGGCGCCACGCTCGAGCTTGAACCACAGTTCTTCGCGGTAGAGCAGGATCAGCGTCAGAAACCACACCGGCTTGTCGCCCGGCATCACACAGGCATCAAAGCCCTTGGGTTCGGTTAGCGGCGGCGCCAGGATGAAGCTGGCGAACTCGGTGCCCGGCGCCAAGGGAAGCGGCGGATCGCCGTTCGGCACGGTGTGATTGACGCCGAGCCAGCTCTTGTAGGCATGCGGGAACACGGCCAACCGCTGCAGCCATTCGATCGGCCAAAAATTGCTCGAGCTTTGCGGGGCGGTGCCGCGCAGCGGCCAGTTCGCGGGCAGCATCAGCATGAGTTCGGCGAACTGCAGGTGCTCCAGTTCGGTCGGCACCGCCATCGGCCGCGCGCTCATGCCGCAGGTGACCAGCGTGCGGAAGGGCCGCTCGACGGTCGGTCGACCATCATGATGTCGACATGCACGTGGCTGGAGACAAGCTGATGCAGCACATCCTTGATCGGTCCCAGATGCTGCCGCAGATGCGCCGACAGCGCGCGTTTCTCGGCGGCCGTGTGGTGGGCTGGGCGGGCGTGTTTGGCGGGTGTCAGGTAGCGCCACACCTCGCCCTTACCGCCGTCGTCGGGGTAGCTGATCTTGGCCATGCGGCGCACCTCTGCCCGGACAAGATTGTTCTTGGTATGTTCGAGTAGATCGGTTGCCAAGTCAAGCGGCTCATGGCGGCGGCAATTCGTAGCGCTTGAGGGCACGGGCCTGGCGGTTGTGCAGGGTCTTGGCATCGAAGCCCTCGATCAGGTCGTGGAACAGACGATGCCAGTTGATCTCCGCCTGGAGATGCATGAACACGCCGCCCAGCCCGATCGCCGCGCGATCCATGAACACGAATTCGCGCGGCGGCTTGACGCCGCCCAGTTCGCGCAGACGCTTATGCACTTTCTCGGCGACCTCCCGGCCATAGACGCCGCTGGGTCCGCCCTCCTGGATGCGCCGCGTGCGATCCTCCAGCAGCGGGCCATAGACGAACCGCGCCCACTGGTTCAGCGCCTCGATCAACTCGTCGCCCAGGCCGGTGAAACCCCAGGTCTCGTAGGCATGCACCGCCAGCGCGCGGTCGCCGTCGCGCAAGGCACGGTAGAGGTCGATCACGCCTTCGACGAACTTCGCCTTGAACACGCGGATGCAGCCGAAATCCAGCAGGTTGATCCCCAGATCGTCGCGCCCCGAGTAGTTGCCGAGATGCGGATCGCCATGGATGACGCCATAATTGTAGAAGGGGACGTACCAGGCCCGGAACATGCCGTGGGCCACTTGGTTGCGCGTCGCCAGGGGCGCGTTCTTGAAAGTCAGCAACGGCCTGCCGTCCAGCCAGCTCATGGTGATCAGCCGCTTGGTTGACAGCTCGCCCAGCACCTCGGGCACGTGCACCGCTGCTTCGTGCTTCAGCATCTCGGCATAAAGGCGCATGTGCCGCGCTTCGCGCCCGTAGTCCAGTTCCTCGCGCAGCCGGGCGGCGATCTCGGCGTGGATCTGGCTGGGGTCGACGCTGCGGTCGTAGCGATGGTAGATGGCGAAGATCAGCTTCAATTGGGCAAGATCGGCTTCGACCGCCGACTGCATGTCGGGATATTGCAGCTTGCAGGCAAGCCGCCGGCCGGCCAGCGTCGCGCGATGCACCTGGCCGAGCGACGCCGCTGCCGCCGCCTCGTGCTCGAAGCTGTCGAACCGGCGTTGCCAGTCGGGCCCCAGCTCGGCCGCCATGCGCCGGCGCACGAACGGCCAACCCATGGCGGGCGCGTTCGATTGCAGCTGGATCAGCTCCTGCACGTATTCCTGCGGCAGCGCCTCGGGGATGGTGGCCAATAGCTGCGCCACCTTCATGAGCGGCCCCTTCAGACCGCCCAAGGCCAGTTTCAGCTCGCGCGCATGTTTGTCGCGATCAAGCCTGAGGCCGAGCAGCCGCTCGCCCGCCAGCCGCGCCGCCAGGCCGCCGACCGCGCCCGAAACGCGCGCATAGCGCCGGACGCGACCACTCAGCCGGTCGGCTTCGTCATCCGCCATGCCGGCTCACAAGCCTTCCAACTGGTCGATGAAGCCTTCCAGCACGGACAGTCCCTGGCGCCAGAAGCCGGGGTCGCTGGCATCCAGTCCGAAAGGCGCCAGCAGCTCCTTGTGTCGCTTGCTGCCGCCGGCCCGCAGCATTTCCAGATACTTGGCCTGGAAGCCGTGCGCGGCCCCCTGGCAGACGGCATAGAGCGAATTGACTAGGCAATCGCCGAAAGCGTAGGCGTAGACATAGAATGGCGTGTGCACGAAGTGCGGAATGTAACACCAATAGTGCGCGTATTCCGCGGGCAGGTGAATGGCCGGACCCAGGCTGCGGCCCTGCACGCAGAGCCAGATTTGGCCGATCCGCTCAGGCATCAGTTCGCCGCCGCGTCGCTCCTCGTGCAAGGCGAGTTCGAATTCGTAGAAGGCAATCTGCCGCACGACGGTGTTGAGCATGTCTTCGACCTTGCCGGCCAGCAGCGCCCGCCGGCGCGCCGGCCGGCGTTCGTTTTCCAGCATGGCGCGGAAGGTGAGTTGCTCGCCGAACACGCTGGCGGTCTCCGCCAGGGTGAGCGGCGTGTCGGCCATCAGGTAGCCTTGCGGCGCCGCCAGGATCTGATGCACGCCGTGGCCGAGCTCGTGCGCGAGCGTCATCACGTCGCGCGCCCGGCCCTGGTAGTTGAGCAAGAGATAGGGATGCGCGCTGGGCACGGTTGGGTGCGCGAAGGCGCCACCCACCTTGCCCGGTCGCACCGGCGCGTCGATCCAGGCGTTGTCGAAGAACCGCTTGCCGATGGCCGAAAGCTCCGGCGAGAAGCGGCCATAGGCATCCAGCACCAGCGCGCGCGCCTCCGACCACGGCGTCAGACGGTCCTCGTCCTCCGGCAGCGGCGCATTGCGGTCCCAGTAGTCGAGCCGCTGCTTGCCCAACCAGCCGGCCTTCAGCCGATAGTAGCGGTGCGACAGGCGCGGATAGGCATCGCTGACCGCCCGGCGCAGCGCCTCCACGACTTCCGGTTCGACCTGGTTCGCCAGATGGCGTTCCGCCGCCGGGCTGGGGTATTTGCGCCAAGTGTCCTCGATCTCCTTGTCCTTGAGCAGCGTGTTGTGCACATGGGCCAGCAGCCGGGCGTTGTCGGCGAACACCGCCGACAAGCCTTGCGCGGCCGCCTTGCGCCGCGCCTCCTGCGGATCCAGGAAACGGTTGAGCGCCTCTTCCAGCGTCAACCGTTCGCCGTCGACCGGAAACCGCAGCGCGGCCAGCGTCTCGTCATAGAGCCGGACCCAGGCGCCGCGGCCCGCGACCTGCTTTTCGTGCAGCAGCCGCTCCAGATCGTCCGACAATTCGTGTGCCCGGAAGGCGCGCAAGTCGTCGAGCCACGGGCGGTAGCGCCGCAACGCCGGCGCCGCCAGTTTGGTTGCCAGCGCGGCTGCGTCCAAGCGATTGAGTTCCAAGGTGAAGAACAGCAGTTCCGCGGTGATGGCGTTCAATCGCTCCTGCATGGTCTGGTAGAAGCGACCGATGCTGGCCTCCGACAGGTTGCCGGCGTGCAACAGGCCGGCGAAACTGCCGACGCGGCCCAGCTGCTCCTTCAGCCGCTCGTAGTCCATTATCGCTTGGCCGAGCGCCGCGCCGTCCTGCGTCGCCAGTTTGCCAGCATGGCGGGCGCGGAACTCCCGCGCTGCCGCCAGCCCGTCGGCCAGATCGCGGGCCAGGGCCGGATCGTCCGGCCCGGCATAAAGATCGTCCAGGTTCCAAACCGGCAGGTCGCCCACCGCCGCCTTCTCGTTCATCCGCCTTGGCTCCGTCGGCACTTCCCGCATATGGCGATGCCGGCGGCCGGCCGAACCGGCCGCCGCCTGCGCGCACAAGAGCCTCGCGGTCTACTTCAGGTAGGCCAGTTCCTTCCACGCCGCGTATTTCTTGCGGAAGCCGTCATAGCTGTCCCAGAACTTCTTGAACATGGGGTCTTTCGCGGCTTCCTCGACCGCCACCTGGTTCCAGGCCTTTTCCAGTTCCTTGAGCTGCGCGTCGGTCCACTTGTGGATGGTAACGCCCTTGCTCTTGTGGAATTCGATCGCCTCGCCCTGGTTCGCCTCGGCCTTGGCCATGACCCACAGCATGGCGTCGGAACAGGCCACCTCCAGGATCATCCGCTGGCCCTTGCTGAGCGCGTCGAACTTGGCCTTGTTGAAGATTGTCTCGACGAACGAGGCCTGCTGGTGCCAACCCGGGAAATACTGGTGCTTGGCCACCTGGTAGAAGCCGAGCTTGCGGTCGAGCGTGGGATAGGAGAACTCGGTCGCATCGATCGTGCCCAGCTCCAGCGCCGGGTAGATGTCACCGCTGGCCAGCAATTGGGTAGAGACGCCGAACTTCTCCATCACCTTGGCACCCAGGCCGAAGAACCGCATCTTGAGCCCCTTGAGCTCGTCAAGGCTCTTGATCTCCTTGCGGAACCAGCCGCTCGACTCGGCCACCACGATGCCGCAGGTGAACGGCTGCACGCCATAGCCGTGATACAGCTCGCGGTAGAGTTCATTGCCGCCGCCGAACCGCATCCAGGCGACATACTCGTTGACGCCGGGCCCGAACGGCACGGAAGCGAAGAAGGTGCCGGCGGGAAACTTGCCGGCGTGGAAGCCGGGCGTGGTGTAGGACGCATCGATCGCCCCGGTGGAGACCGCGTCGAACACCTGCAGGGCCGGCACCAGCGCGCCCGGCTCGAAGAACCGCAGTTCCACATCGCCGTTCGTCATGGTCTTCACGTTCTCGACGTAGCGCGTGATGTTCTCGCCGATCACGTCCAGATTGGAAGGATAGGAACTGCCCAGTTTCCAGCGCACCTTGTCGGCGCTGGCCTGGTTCATGCCGACGGCGAATGCCAGCAGGGTCGCCGCGCCCAGCGCGAATAGTCGTTGCATGTGAACACCCGATTGTGCTTGCCGTCGCCGGCGAGCGGCCGCTTGTCGGCAAGCCGGCGCACGTCAACGCACGCTTGAGGGTAGCAGGCCAAAAGCAGGTTGTCCTGCTTGGCGCTGCTGGCGAATGGCTGTTCTGTCGCCCGAGCAGGCCGCCGTTTCATTCGCCGGCATCGAAGCGGCCGTGGCGTCCGGCCCCGGCGGCGAAGCGCTGGGCGCCCGCTTGGCCTTCGGCCGCGACCACGGCGAGGCCGGCGGCGAATTCGCCGCGCACGGCCTCGGCCAGCGGCTTGTCCCAATGCCGGAAGACCGAGGCCCGGTCGGCGCGCAGGCAGGTTTGCGGGAAGACGCAGAGCTGCCGAGCCAGATGCTCCGCCGCCGTCCGCGCCTGGCCTTTCGGCACCACCCGATTGGCCAAGCCCATGCGCAAGGCTTCCTCGGCGCCGACGGGACGGGCGGTCAGGATCATGTCGAGCGCGTGACTCTGGCCAATCAGGCGCGGCAACCGCACCGTGCCGCCGTCGATCAGCGGCACGCCCCAGCGCCGGCAATAGACGCCGAAGACGGCGTCCTCCTCGACCACGCGCAGGTCGGCCCAGATGGCCAGTTCCAGGCCGCCCGCCACGGCGTATCCCGCCACGGCGGCGATCACCGGCTTGGACAATTCGAGGCGCGAGGGGCCCATCGGGCCGTCGCCTTCGAGGCTGTAGCGTGTGCGGCGCTCGCCGGAGGCCACCGCCTTGAGATCGGCTCCGGCGCAGAACGTGCCTGCGGCCCCGGTCAGGACCGCGACCTTGAGGCCATCATCGGCCTCGAACGCGCGGAAGGCCTCGGCCAGCCGCTCGGCCGTCGCGTTGTCGACCGCGTTGCGCGCCTGCGGCCGGTTGATCGTCACTGTGATGATCTCGCCGGCGCGTTCGGTCAGCACGGATGTCTCGGCCATCTCCCAACTCCTCCGATCGGTCCCCCCATACTAGCCGGCCGAGGGGCAGGCATGCCGCCCCGCGCTTGAACCGACGAGGCGGAATGCCCATCCTGCCGGCCGCTCTGGCTTCGGGGAGGGATTGGTGTTTGATCTAGTCATTCGCGGCGGCCGGTTGGTCGATGGCAGCGGCGCCCCGGAACGGGTGGCCGATGTCGCGGTCGCGGGCGGCATCGTCGCCGAGGTTGGCCGCGGGCTTGGGCCGGGCCGGCGCGAGATCGGGGCCGACGGGCTGCTGGTGACGCCCGGATTTGTCGACATCCACACGCATTATGACGCGCAGGCCACCTGGGACCGGCAGCTCACCCCGTCCGCTTGGCATGGCGTCACCACGGCGGTGTTCGGCAATTGCGGCGTCGGCTTCGCACCGGTCAGCCGGGGCGCCGAAGGCTATCTCATCAACCTGATGGAAGGCGTCGAGGACATCCCCGAAGCCGTTCTGGCCAAGGGCATCGAATTTCGCTGGCAGAGTTTCGAGGACTACCTCGACGTGCTGGCGGAAATGCCGCGCACGATGGATGTGGCCGCGCAGGTGCCGCATGGCGCGCTGCGGTTCCATGTGATGGGCGAACGCGGCGCCGACCATGCCGCAGTGCCGACGGCCGCGGAGATCGTCCGCATGGGCGCATTGCTGGAGCGGGCGTTGCGCGCCGGCGCGCTCGGCTTCACCACCTCGCGCACCATCAAGCACCGGGCCAGGGACGGCCGGCCGACGCCGGGCTTGAGCGCGGGCGAAGCGGAACTGCTTGGCCTCGCCGCCGCGATGCGTCGGGCCGGCGCCGGCGTGCTGGAGGTCAATTCGGATTTCGCCGAGGGCGATTTCGAGTTGCTGTGCGATGCCGCGCGCACCGCCGGCCGGCCGCTCTCGCTCTTGCTGGTGCAGGTGGACAGCGCGCCGGACCGCTGGCGCGAGATCCTGCACAAGATCGAGCAGGCGCGCAGCATGGGCGTCGGCGCGACGGCGCAGGTCGGCTCGCGTCCGATCGGCGTCCTGATGGGCCTCGAATGCAGCATGCAGCCGTTTGCCAAGCATCCGGATTGGTTGGCCTTGCAGAACCTGACGCCCGGCGGGCGATTGGCGCGGCTGCTTGGCGAGCCTGAGTTGCGCCGCCGTCTGGTCTTCGAGCATCGGCACGAACCGCATGCGCAATGGGCCTGGAAGGCGCTGGAACGCGGCTTCGAGCTGACCGACGAACTGGACTACGAGCCGCCGCCCGGGCAGGCCATTGCGGTCCGGGCGGAGCGGGCGGGGCAGGACCGGTTCGCGCTGGCGCTCGAGCTCATGCTGGCGCGCGGGGGCAGCGGGCTCATCCTGCATCCCTTCGAGAACTACTGCGCGGGCGACCTGGACGTGGTGCGACAGATGCTGGTGCATCCCTTCACGGTCTGTGGCGTGGCCGATGCCGGCGCGCATGTCGGCATCATCTGCGATGCCAGCTCGCCGACCTCGCTGTTGGCGCATTGGGCGCGCGATCGTCGGCGCGGGCCGCGCCTGCCGCTGGAATTCCTGGTGCGCAAGCAGACGCGCGACACCGCCTTGCACTATGGCCTCGGCGACCGTGGCCTGCTGGCGCCCGGCTATCGCGCCGACTTCAACGTCATCGACTTCAAGCGGCTGCGACTCGGCCGGCCGGAATTGGCCTATGACCTGCCGGCAGGCGGTCGCCGGCTGGTACAGAAGGCGATCGGCTATCGCCACACGTTCGTCGCCGGCGAGGAAACCTGGACGGACGGTGAGGCAACCAGCGCCTTGCCGGGCCGCTTGCTGCGCGGTGCCCGGCCAGGGCCGGCGCGGGCGGCCGCGCAATAGGAGGCAGACATGGCGAGGATCGGTTTCGTTGGGCTCGGCCGCATGGGCGGGCCGATGGCGCGCAACCTGCTGAAGGCCGGGCACGCGCTGAAGGTGTATGACAACGATCCGGCGGCGCTGGCGCGCTTCGACGACAACCGGGCCGAGAAGGCGCGCTCGCTGGCCGATGCGGCGGCCGGCGCCGAACTAATCGTTTCCATGGTGCCCGCCGGCAGCAACGTGCGCGAGGCCTATCTGGGGCAGGGCGGCCTGATCGCCAGCGCGGCCAAGGGTACGGTGCTGCTCGATTGCTCGACCATCGATGTCGCCACGGCCAAGGAGGTGGCGGCGCGGGCGCGCGAAGCCGGCCTTGCCATGCTGGATGCGCCGGTCACGGGCGGCGTGCCGGGCGCGGTCAACGGCACCCTTACCATCATGTGCGGCGGCGACGCGGCGACGTTCGCCAAGGCCAAGCCGATCCTTGCCGGCATGGGCCGCAACATCCTGCATGCCGGCGAGAGCGGCATGGGGCAAGCCGTGAAGATCTGCAACAACCTGGTCAGCGGCAGCACCATGGTGCTGCTGGGCGAGGCCTTCACTTTGGCCGAGAAGCTGGGTCTGTCCGCCCGGACGCTGTTCGAGGTGATGTCGACCGGCACGGCCAACTCCTGGATCCTGAACCACCTGTGCCCGGTCCCCGGCATGGTGGCCGAAGCCCCCGCCAACCGCGAGTTCCAGGCCAACTTCACCTCGACCTTGATGCTGAAGGACTTGCGCCTGGCGCAATCGGCCGGCGAGCGATCGGGCGCGCCGACGCCCATGGTCGCCACCGCCATTTCGCTGTTTCAGTTGCACGCCAATTCCGGCGGCGCCGACCTCGACCCTTCCAGCATCATCCAGCTGCTGCGGGGGCCGGCGCGCTGAATTTGAGTGGACGCCGTCAGGCTTCCCGCGTCACCGGATTGCGCAACACGCCGATGCCGCTGATCTCCACCTCCACCACGTCGCCGGCCTTCATGTCTTCCGACTCGCCGTCGGTGCCCATCCAGATCACGTCGCCCGGCTGCAGGGTGACATAGCGCGTCATGGCGGCGATGTAGCGAGCCACGCCGAACAGCATCTTGTTGGTGTCGAAGCGCACGCACGGCCGGCCGTTCAGCCGCACGCCGGTGACCAATTTGTCGAGGTCCACCTCGGTCTCGATCCACGGCCCCATCGGCTTGAAGGTATCGGTGTTCTTCGCCCGCCACAGCGTGCGGTCGATCTTCTGCCAGCTGCGTTCGCTGACATCGTTGCCGATGGTGAAGCCCAGCAGGCAAGACAGCGCCTCGGCCTCGCTCAGGTGCTTGGCGCGCTTGCCCACCACCGCGACCAGCTCGCCTTCGTACTGCACCTCCGCGCTGGCATCGCGCGGAATGACGATGGGCTCGCCATGCGCGATCAGGGCATTGATGGCGCGATAGCCGATGTCGGGCTTGTCGGGCTTCTTCAGGCCCAGCATGGCGGCCGCTTCCTTGATGTGCTCGACGTAGTTGAGGCCGGCGGCATAGAACGTGGGCGGCACCACCGGGACCAGCAGCCTGACCGCGGCGAGCGGCCGGCGCTCGCCCTGTTTCTGCCACTCGCCGAACGGCGTACCGGCGACGGGCTGCACATGGTCGCCCTCGACCAGGCCATAGCTTGCCCGGCCGTTCAGTTCGAACCGTGCCCAACGCATGCCCTGTCCTTTTCTTGGCTCGCAGGCCGCAGATCAGTCCGGCGCGGGAATGAAGCCGACGGCGCGCGGATACGGCGCCTCCATGCCGCGTTTCACCGCGACGCGCAGCAGCTCGACGAAACTGGCATGCACTTCCTCGTCCAGGCCATCGACCGCCGGCTCGGGCAGGCCGCCCATGCCCTCGATCATGCCGGCTTGCGCGGTGGCGCGCAGCAGGCGTCGCTCGAAGGCCGCGTCGTGCACCAGCTCCGGCTTGCCGCATAACGCGGCCAGCATGGCGGCCAGGCCGTAGCCGCCCCAGTTGGAGATGCCGACGACCAGCGGGATCTCGGCCGGGACGACCGGCGTGATGCCGCCGCGCACGGGATCGCTGGCAACGCGTGCCGTCGGCACCACTTGGCGGATGGTGGCGGCGATCCCGCCCAACCCCAGTTCGCCGCCATGGTCGCCGATGCCCACCGTAGGCACGCCGCGTGCGTTGGCTTCTTCGAACAGATAGTCGAAGCGCGCGGAATGGCTGGAATTGTCGAACGAGCCGGTGCCGGTCTGGTAAAAGCCGTTCTCGCTGCGCGCCGTCGCCTCGATCGCCAGCACGGCATCCACCTGGCCACCGGCAAGCCAGGATCTGGCCAACTCGGCCGCCGCCGCGTCGGCGGCCGGGAACGGCCGCACGGCGCAGGCTCCGCGCCGGCCGGCGATGGCGGCGGGGTCGTCGAACGGCGTGAGACCGGCGGCGATCACCACCTGGCGCATCGCGTCGACCCAACGACCCTCGACCAGAACGACCGGCGTTGCTTTCATGGCCAGGTTCAGCATGCGGGCCAGCACGGCGGCGCCGGGCGGGCCGTCGCTCTCGATGATCATCCATGGCGGCAGCACGTTGCCGGTGCAGATCAGCACCTGCTTGCCGGGGCGGACGCGGGCCTTCAGGCGCTCGGCCGCGGCCAGGGTGAGCGAGCCGTGCGCCGGCCGAACCGCCGCCACGGCCGCCTGGTACATCGCCCCGACCGCGTCCTCGCCGGCGAACTTGCACCATAGGTCGAGCGAGACCAGCCGGTCGATGGTCTGGCCGATGCGTTGCATGCGCAGGCCCGGATCGAGCTGCATGTCAGGCGGCCCGCTTGGCGCCCAGGCGGCCAACGTGCCGCACCGCTTCCTCGAGGATGCCGACCGCTTCGTCGGCTTCCGCCCGGGTCAGCGTATAGGGGGGCATCAGCCGGATGATGTTGGCGGCGAGGTGATAGGACGGCCACCAGCCGGTCAGCAGGCCGTGCTCGCGCGCCCGCGCGGTGATCGCCGCGATGGCCTCGTGATTGGGCTCGCCGGTTTCCTTGTCGCGCACGATCTCCACGCCCAGAAGGAAGCCCCGCCCGCGGATCTCGCCGACGATCGGGCTGCCGGCCGCCATGCGCTCCAGGCTCGTGCGCAAATGCCCGCCGACCTGGCGCACGTTGTCGATCAGCCGCTCGCGTTCGATGATCCCGATGTTGGCCAGACCGACCGCGCACAGCAGCGGATCGCCGGTATGCGAGGAACTCTGCTTGAAGCCGCGCGCCACCGCCTCGTCGGCGATCTTGGCCGAGGTGATCGTGGCCGACAGCGGCACGCCGCCGCCCAGTGTCTTGGAAGCCACGATGATGTCGGGCTTGACGCCGTAATGCTCGAAGCCCCACCAGCTGCCGAGTCGGCCCATGCCGGTTTGCGCCTCGTCCATGATCAGCAGCGCGCCGCGTTCGTCGCACATCCGCCGGATCGCCTGCACGAACGCCACCGGCAACATGCGCACGCCGGCGGCGCTCTGGATCAGTTCGAGCATGAAGGCCGCCGGCTTGCCGGAGGTCGCCTCGTCCAGTAGGCGCTCGCAGAACCGGATACAGGCGTCGACCACTTGCGGGTCCCTTTCCGGAAACCGCGGACTGCCCGGCACAGGATAGGAGAAGGGGGTGGGCAGCCAGATCACGCCCGGCATGGCCGGGCCGAACGGCTGCTTGTAGTTGCCGCCGAAGCCGGTTACCGACCAGCTGCCGCCGGTCATGCCGTGGTAGTTGCCGGGAAAGCTGACGACCTCGAAACGCCCGGTATAGGCCTTGGCCAGCCGCATGGCGGCCTCGTTAGCTTCCGAGCCGGAGCAGGCGAGGTAGGACTTCTGGAACGGCTCGGGCGTGATCTCGGCCAGCTTCTTCAGCAGACGCACTTGCGTTGGGTCGGTATAGGCCGATCCGGTCTGCACCAGCTTGGCGGCCTGGCGCTGCAAGGCCTCGGTATAGGCCGGATGGCAATGCCCGGCGGTGACGCAGACTTGGCCCGACTCGAAGTCCAGATAGCGCTTGCCCTCGACGTCGTAGAGGCTGACCCCCTGGCCGCGCTCCCAGCATTGCGGATAGGTGAAGCGGTGATTGATGCGGTACTGTTTGTCCAGTTCGAACCAATACTCGTTCGTCTTTTCCAGCTCTTCTTGTGACAGGTTGCGGCCACGCGTCTTGTCATCCGGCATCGGGCGTCCCCAAAGTCCGAAGGTAATGGGGGCGAGATTGTCATGCCGGTGCCGACCGCGGCAACCCGCTACGGCATTGCCCGACGCGGGGCTGGCATGCCACTGTCGGTCGCGCAGCACGGGAGGCAGGCAGGGTGCCACGCATCCGCATGTGGGGACGACCCAATTCGCTCTGCACGCAACGCGCGCTTTGGGGCTGCGCGGAGGCCGGGGTGGAGGTCGAGCTGACCCTGGCAAGTGCCACCAATGGGCCCCAGGGCAACATCTATAACGGCTTCAAGCCCTATGGAATCGTCGATTCCGCCGAATATCGCGCCATGAATCCGAATGGCACGGTGCCGACCATCCAGGACGGCGACTTTGTCCTGTGGGAATCCAATGCCATCCTGGCCTATCTTGCGCAGAAATACGCTCCTGGGCCGCTTCACGACGGTCAACTGCAGACCTTCGTGCGGGCCTGCCAGTGGATGAACTGGACCAACGAGTATCTGGAGCCGCATCTGCATACGCTGGTCATGGAACTGGTGCGTCTGCCGCCCGCCCAGCGTTCGGCCGAACGCGCGGAGAAGGCGCGGCAGGGGCTGCTGAAGCCGCTCGCCATCCTGGAAGCGCACCTGGCGAAACTGCCCTTTGTCGCGGGCGAGGCCTTCAGCCTGGGCGACATCCCGCCGGGTGCCGCCATTCAGCGCTGGCTACTCTTTGACCTCGAGCGCCCCGCCATGCCGGCGATCGAAGGCTGGATGCGCCGCCTGGCGGCGCGCCAGGGCTTCCACCGCCATGTCGCGCCGGCCGCCTTCCACTTGGCGTGAGCTTGCCTCAACCCTTGGGCTCGTAGCGCAGGCCGAGCTTGATGGTCACCTGGTAGTGGCTGACCTTGTTGTCCTTGATGGCGCCGCGCATGTCGACCACTTCGAACCAGTCGAGGTTACGCAGGGTCTTGCCGGCGGTGGCGATGGTGTGGTCGATGGCGTCCGAGATCGACTTCGATGACGTCCCCACCACTTCGGTCTTGACGTAGGTGCTTTGCGGACCCATGGCATTCCCCCATTGGCTGGACCAATGCGTCCCGCCAGCCGCCAATTCTCACCGACGGGGTGACAGTGTAAGCGCAAGTGCCGCGGTGGCGGAAGTCGGGTCAGCCAGCGCGAACCTTGTCCCATTCGGCGCGCATCCATTCGACGCAGGCGATGGCCTGCTCGAACAGCGAGTATTTGCAGCCCTGGCCATAATCCAGGTTGGGGATGAACTCAGTGGAGATCTGCCCGAGCTGACCCTTAGGGTCGCCGGCATGGTGGCGCAGCAATTGCCTGACCACTTCCTTCCAGGGTTCTAACGCTTCGGCCCGCCAGGGCGCGTGATATTCGCCGGGCAAGGGCTGCTTGAAGGGATACTGGATGCCTCGGCCGGCGCAGCCCTGCTCGTCGGTGGCGGCGGCGTTCTTCGGGTTGTTCGGCACGGCGGCGCGCGCATGGCAATGGCGCACCCAGCCGGCGGCGATCCATTCGGCGCAGACGTTGCCGGGCTTGAAGGGATCGAGCACCAGGCGACCGGCCTCGACATCGCCGCGAATATCGCCGATCTCCTGCTCGGCGGGGTTGTCGATCTTGAAGATCACGTGGCTGTGGTCGAGCGTCATGTGGAACGGCACGCCCTTGGCCTCCACCGCGCCGGCGACGCGGCTGACCCGGCGGAAGTCCTCCGACCACATGTTGACGTGCACCTCGAAGCAAGGCGTCACACCCCGTGCCTGGCCGTAATCGTAGGCGGCCAGATAGGCGTCGCTGACTTGGCCGTCGGTGATGCCATGGCCCGCGGCATGCCGGGTCATGATCTGCACGTTGTGGGCGATCGAACCCAGCCGCTGGGCGAGATCGAGATTGTGGCGCAGCAGCGCCTCGTCGCGGCCCAGCGTGTAGAACCAGCCGCCGGCGCGCACCGGCAAGCCGTATTTGTCGCGCGCCTTGAGGAACTGCTCGACCTCGTCCGGCGCCGGCGTCTTGTCGACATAGTCGAACACGCCCGCTTGCCTGACCATGCGGAAGCGCGTGTCGATGTCCGGCATCGGGTCTTTGTGCCGGTGCTTGATGCCATTGGTCTGGATGCCGAAGAGCAGCTCGCTGGCCACGTCTCTTCGCCTGGCGCCTAGCGCAGCGTCATGTTGGCGGGCAGCCAAGTCGCCAGCTCCGGCACCGCCCACAGCAGCAGGATCATGCCAATGATGATGACGACAAAGGGTAACGAGCCGGCCAGCACATCCTCCAGCGTGCCGCTGACCGAGATGCTCTGGATCACGAACAGGTTGATGCCGAGCGGCGGGGTGATCTGGCCGAGTTCGATCAGCACCACCAAGAGAACGCCGAACCACACCATGTCGAAGCCATAGGCCAGCAGGATCGGGTAGAGCAGGGGGATGGTGATGACCATCATGCCGATGCTGTCGACAAGGCAGCCCATAATGATGTAGCCAATGATGACGGCCAGCATGAATTCGAACTTGCCCAGGCCCAGCCCGGTCAGCCACTTGGTCAGGTTGTTGGCAAGCCCGGCCATGCCCACGGCGTAGGAGAAGAGAAAGGCCGCCAGCACGATGAACATGATGCCGCCGGTGATGCGCACGGTGCTCTTGAGCGCGACACGGAAATCCGCGAAGGTCAGGCCACCCCAAACGCGGGAAATGATGAGGGCCATCAGGCTGCCGACGCCGGCCGCCTCGGTCGGCGTGGCGAAGCCGAAATACAGGCTGCCCAGCACCGAGAACATCAGCGCCGCGAACGGCAGCAGGTCCGCGGTCAAGGTCGGCCAGTGGGTGGGTTTGTCCCAGTCCTTCTGGCGCGGCGCGACGGACGGCTTGATGAGTGCCGCGGCCGCGACATAGAGCATGAAGAACGCCGTCAGCAGCAGCCCCGGCACGATGCCAGCCATGAACAGCTTGGCGATCGAGGTGTCGGTGAAGGTGCCATAGATGATCATGGCGATGGAGGGCGGGATCAGGATGCCAAGCGTGCCGCCGGCCGCCAGCGTGCCGGCCGCCAGCTTGCGGTCATACCCGCGCTTGTGCAGCAAGGGCAGTGCGGTGGTGCCGACGGCGGCGGCGGTGGCGACCGAGGAGCCGCTGATTGCCGCGAACATGGCGCAGCCGGCGACGTTGGTTTGCAACAGGCCGCCCGGCAGCCGGCGCACCAGTTGCGACAGGCCGCGATAGACCCGCTGGCTCAGGCCGCTTTTCAGCAGGATTTCCGCCATCAGGATGAACATCGGGATGGCGGTCAGCGTGAAGCCGTTGGTCGAGCCCCAGCCGACCAGGCCGATGGCTCTCAGGCCGGGCAGGCCCTGCACCGCAAAGAGATACGCCAGCGCGGTCACGGCAATGGAATAAGGCACCCACATGCCGCCCATCATCAGGCCGATGAAGGCGCCGAAGACCAGGATCAGGTCGAGTTCCCAGGTCATCGCCTCACCTTCCGCCGCGGCTCAACCGGACGATGTCGGTAGCGGTGATGACCAGCATGACCAGCACCACCAGCGCGCTGCCGATCGGCATGACGATCTGCGGTATCCACAGAGGCGTGGCGATGACGGTCGGCGCCACCAGGTCGCGCTCATAGGAACTCAGCACTTGGCGCAGGCATGCCCAGGCCGAGACCGAGGAAAAGACGAGCGCCAACAGATCCCAGAGCACCTGCAACGCGGTCTGCGCCAGGGGCGACAGGCGGTCATAGATAATGCCGACGCGAAAGAGAGCGCCGTCGTGCAACGCCACCGACATGCCCAAGAAGGTGACCCACACCAAAGTATAGGAGGCGTATTCGTCGACGAATTGGAGCGATACGGAGAAGAAGCTGCGGGCGATCACCTCCGCCATGATCAACGTCATCATGACAACGAGAATCGCCTCGCACAGCCCGAGCGTTACGTGGTTGATCCGCGCCAGCCAGGCCGCACGCGGTATACCGGGCCCGGCGCCCAACTCGCCGGTTGCGCCGCTTTCCATGACGCGCGACCTAGACTGTTTGGCGCCACTATTTGCCGAGCGCCGCGCGCACCTCGGCCATCACCTTCTCGTGCAGCGGGCCTTTGGACTTCGCCCACTCGCTCCACACCGCGCCCATCCGCTTGGTGGCCTCGGCGATGTCCTCGGGCTTGGCGTTGGTGAACACCATGCCCTTGGTCTTCAGCAGGTCCACGGTCTCGCCTTCCTCGCGCGCCATCCGCACGCTGATGCCGGGCGTCACTTGCGCCACGGTGTCGCGAATGAGCTTCTGCAACTCTGGCTTCAACTTGCCCAAGGCCGCCTTGTTGACGATAACGAAGCCCTGGAAGAAGTCGGTGCCGATGCGATAGTTGTGCGTCAACAGGTCACCCCAGATGCGGCCGCCGCCGGCCGTCGCGGTCAAGACGCCATCGACCGCGCCGCGCTGCAAGGCCGTGGGCACTTCCGGAGGGCTGATGGTGATGCCGGACGCGCCGAACGCTTTCAGGAAGTTCGCCTGTTCGGGCGAAGTCATGCGGAACTTCTTGCCGTTCAGGTCTTCCAGCTTGGTGATCGGCTTGGCGCCGAACACGGTGATCAGGGGGTAGTAGTAGGTGCCGAGGACGGTGATGCCCTTCTCGTCGTAGGCCTTCTCGATATGCGGTTGCACGATCGCCAGCGTCTTGGCGTACTCCATCTCGTCCTTGATCAACATTGGCTGGCGCAGGACGCCGCCGATGGTGATGTTGCCGAGGAAGAAGCCGTCGTCGCCCATCTGCACGATGCCGTCGGCCACCGCCTGGGTTATGTCACTGGCGTTGATCGGCAGCGAGCCGGACAGGTTCATCTGGAACTTGATGGCGCCATTGCTGCCCTTTTCCACCGTGTCCAGCACCTGCGCCAGCCCCTCGGCGCCGGCCAGCTTGCCGTTGGGCAGGTAGGTGTAGAATTTCCAGCTTTCCTGTGCTTGCGCCTGGAACGAAGCCGCAACGGCTAAACCGGCGATCAGCATCCGCATTTCGGTCCTCCCCCGTTGAAAGTGCACCTTCCGCCGGGAGACGGAGGGGCTTCTCGATCGCCAAAATGTTAGCGGCATCCGAACCGGCCGACAATCGCTCTGGTAGGCATTCGCGGCATGACAGAACCGCACGCCCGACGCATGCGGGGCAGACGCGCGCGGGCGCGCCTTGCGCGGCCATGGGGCTGTTGGCATTTTGCCGTATCAGGCATCGGTGTTTGGCCGGTGCGAAGGAGTGCAGCGTGCGGCTCAGCGAACAGCAGGTGGTCGAGTTCGAGCGGCAGGGCTTCCTGCTGCTGCCGGGTTTGTTCGCGGAGCCGGAAGTCGCCGTCCTGCGCGCCGAACTGCCGCGCATCTTTGCCCTTGATCGGCCGGAAGTGCCGAAGACCGCAACCGGCGAAGCGCGACTGGCGCACCGGCTGGAACGCTACAGCGAGCCGTTCGCCTGCCTGTTGCGGCATCCGCGCATGGTCGAGCCGGCGCGGCAACTGCTGGCGGGGTCGGTTTACTCGCACCAGTACAAGGTTGTCACCAAACAGCCCTTCGGCCAGCTCGACTTCCCCTGGCATCAGGACTACGCCACCTGGGCCGTGCTCGACGGCATGCCCGAGCCGAAGGCGATGAACTTCGCGCTGTTCCTCGACGACGTTACCGAGTTCAACGGCCCCCTCACGTTCATTCCCGGCTCGCACCGGCGCGGGGTGGAAGAAGGCGGCGTGGAACCGCTCGACGGCTCGTCCGACTTTCATGCGCTCAGCCCGGCCACGGTGGCGCGGCTGGTGGCCGAGGGCGGCTTGGTGGCGCCCAAGGGCAGGGCGGGGAGCGGCCTGTTCTTCCATGGCTGTCTGGCGCACGCCTCGGGACCGAACCTGTCGCCCTGGCCACGCAACAACGTCTATTCGTCACTCAACCGGGTCGACAACGCGATTCGCCGGCCGACCCGGCCCGAATTCTATGCCAACCGCGACGCGACGCCGCTGGAGCCGCTGGCCGACGATTGCCTGTTGACCCTGGCGCGACGCGGCCGTGCCGCCTGAAAGCCGATTGCTCATGGAGAGTTAGATGGCTGTCGTTAAGTCAGATCCGAAGGCGGAAGGGACGCCCCAGGCGTTCGACGTCCTGGTGGTGGGGGCCGGCGTCGGCGGCCTCTACGCGCTCTATCGCCTGCGCCAGCTCGGCTACCGGGTCCGGGTGATCGAGGCGGCCGACAATGTGGGCGGCACCTGGTACTGGAACCGCTATCCGGGCTGCCGCTGCGATGTGGAGAGCATGGAATATTCCTATTCCTTTTCCGACGAGCTGCAGCAGGAATGGCACTGGCCGGAACGGTATGGCACCCAGCCTGAAATCTTGAAGTACATCAATCACGTGGCTGATCATTTCGATCTCAGGCGTGACATCCAGTTCAATACCCGGATCAGGGCCGCGCGCTTCGACGAGGCGGCGAACCGCTGGATCGTGACGACGGATCGAGGCGAGGCGGTCACCGCCCGGTTCTGTGTGATGGCCACGGGCAACCTGTCGACCCCGCGCGTGCCGGCGTTCAAGGGC
Organism: Alphaproteobacteria bacterium; assembly: GCA_016869175.1. GTDB lineage: Bacteria > Pseudomonadota > Alphaproteobacteria > VGEV01. Next base: position 10,123 of record VGEV01000036.1, on the reverse strand, counting down.
ATCGAGCGCTTCAAGGGACGCACCTACCATACCGGCCTGTGGCCCAAGGAGGGCGTCGATTTCACCGCTCAACGTCTGGCGGTGATCGGCACCGGTTCGTCCGGCGTGCAGATGATCCCGATCGTGGCGAAGCAGGCCAAGCACCTTTTTGTCTTCCAGCGCACCGCCAATTTCAGCCTGCCGGCGATGCACGCGCCGCTCGACCCGGCCAAGGAGCGCCAGCACAAGGCGACCTATGCGGAGCGCCGTCGCGCCGCCTATGACACGCCGTTCGGCATTGCCGGCTATCCGCCGCCCACCAAGCAGGCGTTGCAGGCAACGCCCGAGGAGCGCGAGGCGGACTACCAGAGGAAATGGAACGAGGGCGGCAGCATCAGCTTCCTTTATTCCTACACCGACCTGTTGACCAACAAGGAAGCGAACGACACCGCCAGCGAGTTCGTGCGGGGGAAGATCCGCGCGACCGTGCGCGACCCCAAGGTGGCCGAAGCGCTCTGCCCGAAGGACCACCCGATCGGCACCAAGCGGCTGATCCTCGATTCCGACTATTACGAGACCTACAACCGCGACAACGTCACCCTGGTCGACATCCGCAACAACCCGATCGAGACCATCACTGAAAAAGGCATCCGGCTGGCCAACGGCGAGGAATACGAGGTTGACGCCATCGCCTTTGCAACCGGTTTCGACGCCATGACCGGGGCGCTGAAGGACATCGACATCGAGGGCCGTGGCGGGCGCAACCTGCGGCAGCATTGGCAGGATGGCCCGCGCACCTATCTCGGCCTGATGATCGCCGGCTTTCCCAACCTGTTCACCGTCACCGGACCGCAAAGCCCCGGCGTGAAGAGCCAGATGATCCTGGCCTGCGAGCACCATGTCGACTTCATCGCCGCCTGCCTGCAATGGCTCGACAGGCGCGGCCTCGCCCGCATCGACGCCAGTGACGAGGCCGAGGCGAAGTGGGTTGCACACAACCTGCAGGTCGCCGACAGCACGCTCTATCCGTTGGCCAATTCCTGGTACATGGGGGCCAACATTCCGGGCAAACCGCGCGTCTTCATGCCCTATGTCGGTGGCGTGCAGAACTACCGCAAGAAGCTCGACGAGGTGGTGGCCAAGGACTACGAGGGCTTCGTCGTCGGCGGCAAGGTCCGGCAAGCGGCCGCGGCCGAATAGGCTGGCACCGTGACAGTCCGCGCCATCGTGCGGGCCGGCGACCCGCTGCTGGCGCGGGTCGCGGCGCCGGTGGCCGACCCGGCGGCCGATGCCGTGGTGCGGCTTGTCGGCGACATGCTGGACACCCTGGATGTCGCCCAGGTGGCGGGTATCGCCGCCCCGCAGGTCGGCGTGTCGCAGCGCGTGGTCGTCTATTTCGTGCCGCCGCACCGCGTCAGCGGCGAGCCGGGCGACGAGCCCATCGGCATGACGGTACTGGTCAACCCGGAGCTGCATCCGGTCGGCGAGGACACCGTCACCGACTGGGAAGGCTGTCTGTCCTTGCCGAACCTGCGCGGGCGGGTACCGCGCTGGCGGCGGATTCGCCTGGTGTCCTTCGACCTGGACGGTCGGCGCCGCGAGCGGCTGCTCGGCGGCACGCATGCCCGCATCGTGCAGCACGAATGCGACCATCTCGACGGCCGGCTCTATCCCTCGCGCATGAGCGATGGCGCCAGCCTGGGATTTGTCGACGAGCTGGAGGCGGCCGGCGTCCTGCCCGCACGCGTGCCGGTCAGGCCGAAGGACTATCTGAAGGGCGAAGCGGCGTTGCTCGCCCGCCTGGCGCGCGCGGGCGTCAACGTCTGAACCCGGCTGACGGCCCTACATCGCCCGCGTCTCGCCGCCGTCGATATCGACGATGGTGCCGTGGATGAACTCGGCCAGCGGCGAGACCAGGTAGGCCGCCAGCCAGCCGATCTCGTGCGGCTGGCCAAAGCGCCGGATGCCCTGCTCGGCAAGTATATGGCCGATCGCCGTTTCCCGGTCGGCCTTGAGCCGCTCCATCGCCAGCCTGATGCGCCCCTCCAGCCGGTCGGTGGCGATGTGGCCTGGATTGATGGCGTTGACCCGCACGCCATCCGTCCGGCCGCGGTCGGCCATCGCCTGGGTGAAGTTGATGAGGGCACTGTTGACCGAGCCGCCGATGGTGAATTCGGCGCTGGCGACGCGCGAGCCGATGCCGACGATGTTGACCATGGCGCCGTGGCTTGTCTTCAGATGCGGCCAGGCTGCCCGCGTCATCCGCACGGCGCCGAGGAACTTCAGGCCGAAGCCCGAGCTCCAGTCCGCCTCGGTCAGCTGAAAGAAGTCGCCGCGCTTGGTGGCGCCGGCATTGTTCACCAGGATGTCCAGGCGGCCGAACGCCGCAACCGCGGCCGCCACAGCGGCGGCCGGCGAGCCGGCATCGATCAGATCGCAGGCCAGCACTTCGGCCCGGCGGCCGGTCCGCTGGACGATGCCGGCGGCCACCCGGTCCAGATCCGGCCTGCTGCGGGCCACCAGGAACAGGTCGGCGCCCTGCTCGGCCAGCACGCCAGCGATTGCGGCGCCAATGCCGCGGCTGGCACCGGTGACGATGGCGGCCCTGCCGTTCAGCTCTACCTGCATCGATCTGTTTCCCCTTGCGCGCTTGACAGCCGCCAGCTTGGCCATGGGATCATCCTTGCGCCAGCAGGGCAAACCGCGGGGGCGCGGGCGCGCCACACACCAGCCAGCAGAATCGGAGACCGTCATGACCGCCTCGAACGCGACCGCGGAGCTGGCCGACTATGTGCTGTCCGTTCGTCCGTCCGACCTGCCCCCGCCGGTGGTGCGCGAGGGCTTGCGGTCCTTCGTCAACATCCTGGGCTGCATGCTGAGCGGCTCGCGGCATGCCGGCTTTGCCATCGCCGAGCGCGCCTTCGAGCCGTTCGCGGGCAAGCCGGAAGCGACCGTGATCGGCCGCCGCAAACGCACCGACGCGATGACCGCCGGCCTGCTGAACTGCTTGAGTTCCAGCATCAACACCTATGACGACACGCACGCCCAGGCGATCATCCACGCCAGTGGCCCGGTGGCGGCGGCGGCGCTGGCGCTGGCCGAACGCCAGAAGGTAGCCGGGGCCGACTTCCTGACCGCCTTCACCTTGGGTGTGGAAGCCGCTTGCCGGGTCAGCATGGCGGTCTCGGTTCCGCCGGCCAAAGGCAGCATCGCCTGGTCGCAGACCGGCATCTGCTGCGGCATTGGCGCCGCCGTGGCGGCCGGCAAACTGATGGCGTTGAACGCCCACGAGCTGCGTCGGGCGATCGGCATCGCGGCCTGCCAGGCAGCCGGCATCCGCGCCATGCACGGCACGATGTGCACCGCCCTGATGCCGGCCCAGGCGGCACAGGCGGGACTGAGGGCCGCCGTGCTGGCGGCACAGGGCTTCACCAGTTCCGAAGCCAGCCTGGAGCATCGCTATGGCTTCGTTGCCTGCTTCGCCGAGGCGGGCAACCCGCAGGCGATCGCCGGCGGGCTGGGCCGGCATTTTGAGATCCTGGCCAACACCTACAAGCCCTATCCCTGTGGGATCGTGATCCATCCGATGATCGACGCGGCCCTGCAATTGCGGCGGCAGAACGGGCTCGAGCCGCCAGCGATCGACAAGATCGCCATCCGAGCCAATCCGGCGGCCTTGGCACTCTGCGACCGGCCGGCACCGAAGGATGAGTTCGAAGCCCAGGTCAGCTTGCAGCACTGGGTCGCGGCGGCCTTGGTGCGGGGCCGGGCCGGGATCGCCGAGGGCAGCCAAGAGAGCGTGCGCGATGGCGCCATTGCGGCCTTGCGCGGGCGGGTACAGGTCAGCGCGGACGCCAACGTGGCGCCGGATGCGACCCACCTGGCGCTCGCGCTCAGCGACGGCCGTTCCCTGGCCTGCGGCATCGAACATGCCCTTGGCAGCAAGCATCGGCCCATGAGCGATGCCGACCTGACCGCCAAGTTCGAGCAGTTAGCCGAGGGCAGCTTGGCGCCGAAGGCGGCGAAGGACCTGGCGGCCGAGTGCTGGCGGCTTGCGGACCTGCCGGACGCCGGCGCCTTGGCGCGCGCGGCCGCCTGAAGGCCGGCGGTCAGGCGGGCCGTCGCGTCCATTGCCGGATCAGCAGCCAGAGCATCAGGACGTGCGCGACCCACATGGCCGGATTGATCACCGTCGGGATGTAGTAGGCGGCCCCCAACGCCACTTGCAGGCGCAGGCCCTGGTAATTCCCCCACGCGAAATCGGTCAAGCCGACCAGATTGACCAGCCAGGCAAGGGCGATGCCACCGGGCCAGCGGCAACGCAGCGCCACAATCGCCAGCAGGGCCAGCAATCCCGTCAGCAGGTCGCCATAGGCGGTCGGCAGGGCAAACTGTTCGGGCAGGGTCGAGCCGACCACCGTAGGCAGCAGGAAGACCAGCCCCATGTGCCGGAAAGCATGCAGAAAGAGCAACGGAATCAAGGCGTCTTGCACTGGCAACGTCGCCAGCCGGGGGACGACGTACCATCGCGCGATGAGCGAAAAGAGCGTCAGGCTCAGCGTGAACTGCACGACGAAGATCTGCAGAGCGCTCACGACGTCCTCCCGGGTCACCGACTATGCAGACCAGTCTATATATTCTTCAGACCGCTCGGTCCATAGCGGATAAGGCACACCGATGGATTCGCGGCAGCGTTTGATCGAGACGACGCTTCGGCTGTTGCGCAGCCAGGGGCTGCGGGCCACTGGAATCAACGAGATCATCCGGCAAAGCGGCGCGCCGCGCGGCTCGATCTATCATCACTTCCCCGGCGGCAAGGAACAGCTCGTCATCGAGGCGCTGCGGGCGGCCGGGGCGCTGATCGGCGCCAAGATCGGCGCGGCGATGGCGGGCCAGGCGAGCGCTGCCGCCGCGCTTCGCGCGTTCGCCAGGGTCCATGCCGAGGAGATGATGCAGTCCGACTACTTGCTTGGCTGTCCGGTGGGCAACGCGGCAGCGGACGCCTCGGCCAGCTCGCCAGCGGTCCGCCAGGCGTGTGCCGAGATCTTCAGCGCCTGGGAGCAGTTGATCGCCGAAGGTTTTCAGCGGGCGGGCCTGGATCGGCTGCCGGCCGCCGCTCTGGCCGAGTTCGTCGTTGCCTCGGTCGAGGGTGCCCTGATCCTTTGCCGCGTCCGCCGCTCCATGCAGCCGCTGGAGCGCGTGGGGCAGCAGCTTGAGTGGCTGCTGTCGTCCGTGACGCCCGGGTGACACGGCCAGCGGAGCGTCCGTTCGTGAGTGTCCCTGTCTAGCCTTACCAGGCTGGCGTGCTAGGCTTCAGAGACGACGGGTGTCAACCGTTCAACTCCGGGGGGATCGCATGTGGAAATGGCTGGCTTTCGCCGTCTTCGTCTCCGCCGCGGGCGCCGTTTCCGGACCCGTTGCCGCGGCCGATGCCTGGCCCAGCAAGCCGATCAAGATCATCGTGCCGTTTCCGCCGGGCGGTGCCGCCGACCTCACTGGCCGACACTTGCAACAGCCGCTGTCGGAATTGCTCGGCCAGTCGGTGGTGATCGAGAACAAGACCGGCGGCGGCGGCATCGTCGGCACCGAGGCCATGGTGCGTTCCGCGCCGGACGGCCACACCATCGGCATGATCGTCAGCACGCATGCCGCCAATGTCTCGCTGCATCAATCGTTGCCCTACGACTCGGTCAAGGACATCAAGCCGATCACCGTCGTCACCCGGTCGCCGAACGTGCTTTCGGTGCATCCCTCGGAGCCATACAAGACGCTGGCTGAATTGGTTGCCGCCGCCAAGGCGAAACCCGGCCAATTGGTGCTCGCCACGTCGGGCAACGGCACGGCGCAGCATTTCGCCGCCGAGCACTGGAAGCTCAGCACCGGCATCGACATGGTGCACGTGCCGTATCGCGGGGCGGGTCCGGCCTTGAACGATCTGGTGGGCGGCCAGGTAAAGATCGGGTTGCTCAATGTCGCGTCCAGCTTTCCGCATATCCAGGGCGGACGCTTGCGCCCGCTGGCGGTGACCAGCCTCAAGCGCAATCCGGCATTGCCGGACGTTCCGACCTTCTCGGAGTCGATCCCCGATTTCGATTTCGCCGAATGGTTCGCGCTGGCGGCGCCGCGCGACACGCCAGACGAGATCGTCGAGAAGATCTACGCCGCGGTGAAGAAAGTCGCCGGCACGCCGGAGTTTGCCGCCAAGGTGGGTGCCGCCGGCATGGTGGTCGACCTGCAAACGCCGGCCGAGTTCCACGGCTTCCTGGTGACACAGATCGACAAGCTGGGCCAACTGGTGAAGCGGGCCAACATCAAGCTCGACTAGCCGGCGGACCGCGGGGTGCGCTGGCGCGGCGGCACCGATGTCATCGTCGGCGCGCTGTTGATCGCCGTGGCGGCGGCCGGCTATTGGCTGGCAGCCGATCTGCGGATCGGCACGGCGATGCGCATGGGGCCGGGCTATTTCCCGCGGCTCGTCTGCTGGGTATTGGCCGGCTTCGGGCTGCTTTTGGCGGCGCGGGGGTTGTTGGCCGGTGGGCCGCCGCTGGAAACCTGGGCGGTGCGTCCCTTGCTGCTGGTATCGGCCGCGATAGCGGCGTTTGGCCTGCTGTTGGAGCGGCTCGGCCTGGTGGTTGCGGTGCTGGCGCTGGTGGCGCTGTCGCGGGCAGGCGGGCGCGAGGGGCGACCCGTCGAGGCCGCGCTGCTGGCGATCGGCCTTGCGGTGTTTTGCGTCTCGTTGTTCGTCTGGTTGCTGGGCATGACGCCGCCCGTCTGGCCGTGGCGGCGCTAGCGTGATGGAGGTCTTCGCCAACTTCGGATTGGGCCTGGCGGTGGCCGGGACGGCGGAGAACCTGTTCTATTGCTTTCTGGGCGCGCTGATCGGCACGCTGGTCGGCGTGCTGCCGGGGCTGGGCCCGGTTGCCACCGTGGCCATGCTGCTGCCGGTGACCTTCCACCTGCCGGCGATCTCGGCACTGATCATGCTGGCCGGCATCTACTACGGCGCGCAATACGGCGCCTCGACGACGGCGATCCTGGTCAACCTGCCCGGCGAGAACTCGTCGGTCGTCACCTGCCTCGACGGCTATCAAATGGCGCGCCAAGGCCGGGCCGGGCCGGCCCTGGCGGTGGCGGCGCTGGGCTCGTTGTTCGCCGGCATCGCCGCCACCTTCTTCATCGCGCTGTTCGCGCCGCCGCTTGCCGAGATCGCCCTGATGTTCGGGCCGGCCGAGTATTTTTCGCTGATGCTGCTGGGCTTGGTCGCGGCCGTGGTGCTGGCGCAAGGCTCGCTGTTGAAGGCCCTGGCGATGATCGTGCTGGGCCTGCTGCTGTCCCTGGTCGGTGTCGATGTCAATTCGGGCGTCGCCCGCATGACGGTCGGCCTGGTGCCGCTCAACGATGGCATCGGCTTCGTGCCCTTGGCCATGGGGCTGTTCGCGGTGGCGGAGGTGATCCGCAACCTGGAGCGTCCGGAACACCGTCTGCTGCCGCAGGGCAGGATCACGCATCTCTGGCCGAGCTGGGACGACTTCCGTCGCTCCGCGCCGGCGGTGCTGCGCGGCACCTCGCTGGGCACGGTGCTGGGGTTGCTGCCGGGCGGCGGCGCCATGTTGTCGTCGTTCGCCGCCTACACGCTGGAAAAGAAGCTGTCGCGCGAACCCTCGCGGTTCGGCCAGGGCGCGGTCGAGGGCGTGGCAGCACCCGAAAGCGCCAACAACGCCGGCGCCCAGACCTCGTTCATCCCGCTGCTGACGCTCGGCATCCCGGCCAACGCGGTGATCGCCCTGATGGCCGGGGCGATGATGATCCACGGGGTTCAGCCGGGACCGCAGGTGATGACCAGCAATCCCGACCTGTTTTGGGGCGTGATCGCCAGCATGCTGATCGGCAACTGCATGCTGGTGGTGATCAACCTGCCGCTGATCGGCCTGTGGGTGCGGCTGCTGCACGTGCCGTACCGGCTGTTCTACCCGTTCCTGCTGGCGATCTGCTGCATCGGCGTCTACAGCCTGAACAACAGCACGTTCGATGTATTCGTTCTGGTGGCGTTCGGCGCGCTGGGCTACGCCTTCCTGAAATGGGGCTGCGAGCCCGCGCCACTGTTGCTGGCTTTCGTGCTGGGGCCGCTGATGGAGGAGAATGTGCGCCGCGCCCTGGTGTTCTCGCGCGGCGATGCCAGCACCTTCGTCGCCCGGCCGATCAGCCTGGGGCTGCTGCTGCTGACGCTCGTCCTGGTGCTGGCGATCGTGCTGCCGGCGGTGCGGCGGGCCCGGGCGAACTGAGCGTCGGCGGACCGCTATGACGGTCGCGCGACGCCGTCCGCCGGCGACGGCTCAGTTCTTGTAGTCCGGCTGCTCGCGCTCGAGCAGGCGCTTCAGCGCCTCGAAATGCCACTCGCACGACGGCTTGCCGCCGTATTTCGGCATCTTCTGCTTGAACGCCGTCGCGGTTTCTTCCAGCACCGACTTGGGCAGGGCCCGCAGCGGCCGGTTGGTCCACATGGCGTAGAGCTGCACCTGCGCCACGCGCTCCATGTAGTAGAGCAGGTCATAGGCCTCGGCCACGCTGCGGCCGATGGTGGCGATGCCGTGGTTGGCCATCACCAGCACGCTCTTGCCGTTCAACAGGCCGGCCAACCGCTCGCCCTCGGCCGGATCGAAGGCCGGTCCGGCATAGTCGGCATCGTAGACGGCATGCGCCATCACGCCGACCTCGGTCTGGCCGATCGGCAGGATCTGCGGATCCGCCAACCGGGTCAACGCGCTGGCATAGGGCTGGTGGGTGTGGAAGACGGCGGCGGCCTCCGGCACCAGGCGATGGATCGGCGCATGGATGCAGAAGGCCGAGCGTTCGATCTCGCCTTCGCCTTCAAGGAGTTCGCCTTCGAAGCTCACCTCCATGAAACAGCTCGCGGTCACTTCCGACCAGTGCAGGCCGAAGGGGATCTGGTAGTAACGGCCGGGCTTTCCCGGCACGGTCAGGGTCAGGTGATTGAAGATGCCTTCGTTGAGGCCGTGCAGGGTGGCCAGCCGATGCGCCGCGGCCAGATCGACCCGCGCGCGCCACTCGGCGCTGTCCGGCGCGATCCGCCGCTTGGGCTTGGCTAGGACGACGGCCATGTGCGTTCTCCATCGGTAACTGCGAGAGCGCCCGGAGCATGCCGCCGACCGTCGCCGAACGCAATGGCCGCGGGCGCCAGCCGGGCGGCTCGCCCAGGCGGGTGCACAGGCACCTCCCACGCGCATCGCTCCGTTACACGCAGATGCGCGCGGGACCCTCCTATGCACGACATGGACGACCCACCCGACCGCACTCCGACCCATCACAAAGGGGGTCAATATTGCGCGCCGATCCAGGGTCAAATTTGAACGCCGTTTGACATCGGCCTGCACAAAGTAGAAGCGAGTTTCTCCTATTGGAGGAATGTGAAGCAAGGAAGCAAAAATCATGCTTGGCCTTGTCGCTCCGGGCGAAAAGTTAAGCATTGCCGACACAAATGGACAGAAATGCCCTGGGCCATCACCGAGCGATTCGCTATTGGAGCGGCCGTCTCCTAACCGCAGGAGCAGAACAGGGCTGCGAGCGCGGCGGGCTCGACCCCGTTATGTTCAAGGACGTGCGCGAGCGTCCAGAAGGCGGGCTGGGTATCGTCGGACGGGAGGCCCACTGCCTCGCCGCTGGCATAGTGGTTGGAGAGATAGTGGCGGATCTCGCCATAACGCTCGCGGCGATCCTGCGGCGTCTGGCCTTCCGACGTGTTGCCGAGCGCATCACCGATCGCCAGCCCGAGTAGCATTCCGCGTACCCGGTCTGCAGCCACGCGCTGCCCGACGAACGGCGCCGGTCGCTCCATGACCTGAGCCGACCAAGTCATCTTGACGATGCCGGCCTCGGCCAGCTGCCGAAGCAGGGCCTGTCGTGACGGGGGCTGCGTCATTGGGGCTTCGACCCTCGTTGGCCTAACTGTGTTGCCCGTCGTGGTAGCGAACCCAGCCGATGTCGTCGTCAACGGCTGACTGGAGTGGACCCCTTTTGTGGGACCACGATGAGGCCTTTCTAAGGTGGAGCCGCGCCTTCCCCTGTCATCCTTTCATGCTGCCAGTTGCTGTTGCGGCGGCTGTGGGCATGTGGGCGGCGCGCCAGC
>VGEV01000035.1 GCA_016869175.1 Alphaproteobacteria bacterium | reverse complement strand
CGATCAACGTCAAGGCCCCGCCCGGCTGCTTCCTCAACCCTCGCCGGCCGGCGCCCTGCGGCGGGCGCAATGTCGTCTCGCACCGCATCTACGAGACCGCCCTGGGCGCGCTCAGCAAGGCGGTGCCACAGCGGGTGATCGCCGCGAACTCGCATTTCTTCAATCCCATGGTGGGCGGCATCGATCCGCGCAACGGCAGGCCGTTCATTCTCTGGGAGGTGATCGTCGGGGGCATCGGCGCGCGCTATACCAAGGACGGCATCGAAGCGACCGCCTCGCCCTACAACACGACCAATGTGCCGGTGGAACTGCAAGAGCTGCACAACCCGGTCATCGTCGAACGCGTCGAACTGGTCCAGGACTCCGCCGGCCCCGGCAAGTTCCGCGGCGGCAGCGCCATGCGCAAGGATCTGCGCCTGCTGGCCGACAACGCCAACTTCTACAACGTCGGCGACCGCGCCAAGTTCCAGCCCTTCGGGCTGTTCGGCGGCAAGGCCGGCGCGCTGGGACGCACGGTGCTCAATCCCGGCGCCAAGGATGAGCGCGAGCTGAGTTCGAAGGGAACCTACCGCCTGCGCGCCGGCGATGTGATCAGTTGGCGGACCGCCGGAGCCGGCGGCTCGAGCGATCCGCTGCAGCGGGACCCTCAGGCCGTGCTGGACGACGTGCTCGACGGCTTCGTCAGCGTGGCCGCGGCCGCCGCGAATTACGGCGTGGTCGTGACCGGCTCGCCGCCCGGCGTCGATCCGGGCGAGACCCAGCGATTGCGGCAGGAAATGCGCCGGCGGGCGGACCCGGCGGTTGCGCTTGCGGCAGCGACCTGACGGGCTTGGCGCCGGATCGGGGCGGTGACGATGGGGGGAAGGCATGGCGATGAGGGATGAGGACTTGCAGGCGCGCTTGGCCGTCCTCGAAGCCCGCGTGCGGACATTGGAGGACACCGAGGCGATCCGCAATCTGAAGGCGCTCTATGCCGCCTATTGCGACGATCAGTACGACCCCGACGGCATTGCCGGCCTGTTCACCGAGGACGCGGTGTGGGAAAGCCCCACGCTCGGCCGCTTCGAGGGGCGCGAGGCGATCCGCGGTTTCTTCCAGCGCGCTTCCAAGATCTTCACCTTCGCCATCCATTACAGCCTGAACAGCCAGATCGAGGTGAAGGGCGAGCGGGCGCGGGCGCAGTGGTTCCTGTTCATGCCGTGCACGGTGGGCGAGGGCAACCGGGCGTTCTGGCGGGCGGGCATCGACCGCGAGGAATACGTGCGCCGCGACGGCCGCTGGTTCTTCCAGCACAAGAGCTCGACGCCGCTGATGAACACGCCTTTCGAGGTGGGCTGGGCCAAGACCCGCTTCGTGTGAAGCGCGGCCGATCCGGGCGGCCGCGGACGGCTCAGCCGAAGGCGCGCTTGATGCGCGCCCAGTCCTCGATCGCCTGCTCCTGGCCTGGCACGATCTGCACGGTGAACTGCGTATAGCCGGCGCCGCGCAGCGCCTCCACGCGCTGCTTCAGCTCTTGTTCGCTGGCGGTGAAGGAGGTGACGCGGATCAGCTCGGCGGTGACAAACGGTCGCTCCTCCGGCTTGACGAACATCAGATGGCCGCGGTGGTTCATCAGGTAGGGCGCGTCCTTCGGCTCGAACCACCGGGCGGCCTCGACATAGCCCGCCATGGCGGCGCTCCATTCCGCCGGCAGGCCGCCCACGACCGGCAGCCCCGACAGTGCCTTGTCGGCGGCGCGGTGCAGCAGCACGGCGGCACGCGGCCCCGCCTGGGCCATGGCGCGGGGGCTGTCGGCCGGCTCGCCCGGCGCCAGCACGCAACCCAGGGCGAAACAGACCGCCGAGAGCTCGCTGTCGGGGCGCCCGGCCGCCCGCCAGGCCGCCTGCATCGCCGCGAGATCCCTGGTGCCGACCTCGACATTGCTGGCGAAATTGAGCCAGCCGGCGCCCAACCTGGCGGTCAACGCGCGGCTGTTCGGGCCGAACGCCGAGACGTGGAGCGCGATCGGGTCTTGCGTGTTGATCAGGCCGAGCTCGGGGTTGAGGAAACGGACTTTCCGCCGCTGGCCCTCCATCTCGAACTCGATGGTCTCGCGGCGGATCAGCGCTTGTACCTGCAGGATATAGTCCTCCATGGCGCGCTGCCGCATGGCGGCGAAGCCCATGGCGCGCCGGCCGGTAAAGCCGGTGCCGACACCGAAGTCGATGCGGCCGGGGGCCAGCGCGTTGAGGCTGGCCAGCGCGTTGGCGGTGACCGGGGCGATGCGGTTGGAGGGGATCAGCACGCCGGTGCCCAGCCGGATGCGGCTGGTCTTCACCGCCGCCGCGCCCATGGCGACGAAGCAGTCCGCGCTCAGCATCTGCGTGTCGTAGAACCAGGCATGGCTGAAACCCAGTTCCTCGGCGCGGGCCACCAGCTTCCAGGCGTCCGCGGCGGTCGCCATGGCGATGCCGAAATCCATGCGTCATCCCTCCCGAGCAGGCGACCGGCGCCGGCCATGCCGCAAGGCTAGCCGGCCGGCCGGCTGCGGGCCAGGGCCGGCGGGCATGCCTTGCGCCGGGCGACAGGCAGCAAAGCGACGGCGCGGCGTTGCGCCGTGCCTTGTGCCGGTCTAGCGTTTTGCGGGTGGCAGGCCCGGCTGGGCCGGGCCAGGGAGGGTTTCGCCCATGACGGTTCTGGTGATCGGCGGCACGGGCTTCATCGGCCGCCGGGTGGTGCCGTTGCTGGTGGCGCGCGGCCAGGGTGTTGTCTGCATGGACATCAATCCGGGCACGGCCGATTACGGCCCGCTGGGCGACAAAGTGAAGGTGGTCAAGGGCGACGTGACGCAGTTCGACGACGTCATGTCGGCCACCCTGGAATCCCGGGCGACGCGCGTGCTCAACCTGTCCTACCAGATCGGCAGCGACTGGCCGCCGCATTTCGCCACCAAGCTCAACGTGGTCGGCATGGACAATTGCTTCGAGGCTGCCAGGCTGTGCGCCGTCGAGCACACGGTGTTCGCCAGTTCGCTGGCGGTGAACGGTCAGCAGAGCCATTACGGCGAGCGCCCGGTCACCGAGGCCGATTTCCGCCACGGCGACTACCAATACGCGGTGCACAAGATCTTCAACGAGTGGCAGGCCAAGGACTACACCGACAAGTTCGGCATGACCATCACCGCCGTGCGCCCGGCCAACGTCACCGGATACGACAAGGTGCGCGGCTCGGTCGATCACGTGAATTGCATCACCCAGCCGGCACGCGGCATGAGCATCAGCTTTCCGTTCCGCGACGCCATGCGCTGTCCCATCCATGTCGACGACATCGCCGAGGTGTTCGTGCGCGTCGTGCTGACCGACAAGCCGAAACACGCGGTCTACAATTCCGGCGGCACCTCGATCAGCCTGGGCACGCTCGCCGACCTGGTGCGCGAGTTCTTGCCGACGGCCGACATCCGCTTCGGGAAGGACGCCGGCGGGCGCGACATCTCGGGCAACCATCTGATCGACAACAGCCGTTTGGTCGGCGAGTTCGGCGTGCAGTACGCGCCCTTCCGCCAGCGCGTGCTGCAGATCATCAACGAGGTGCGTCAGGACGAAGGCAAGCCGCCGATCGCCGACCGCTGAGGCGGCGGTGGCGGCGCGAGGAGGTTCCGCCATGCTTGAGGTCAGACAGCTGCACCCGCTCTTCATGGGCGAGGTCTCGGGCGTCGATCTCGGCCGGCCGGTCGATCCCGATACCTTGGCCGCGCTCGTCGCCGCGCTCGACCGCCATGCCGTGCTGGTGTTCCACGACCAGTTCATCGACGACGAGCAGCAGCTCGCCTTCAGCCGCCTGCTGGGACCATTGGAGACGACGCGCCAGGCGCACCGCCCCGCGGTCAAGCTGCGGCTGCATGTCGGCGTGTCGGACGTGTCGAACCTCGACGAGAACAATCGCCTGCTGCAGGGCGAGGACTATCGGCGGATGAGCGGGCTGGCCAACCGGCTATGGCATACCGACAGTTCGTTCAAGCGTACGCCGGCCAAGTACTCGCTGCTCTCGGCACGGATCCTGCCGTCCTGGGGCGGCGAGACCGAGTTCGCCGACCTGCGCGCCGCCTATGACGCCCTGCCGCAACGCAAGCAGGCGGCGATCGAGCACTTGGTGGCCGAGCACTCGATCTACACCTCGCGCGCCAAGATCGGCTTCACCGATTTCACCGAAGCCGAGCGCGCCGCCCTGCCGCCGGTGCCGCAGGTGCTGGTGCGCCGACATCCGGGTTCGGGCCGCAAGGGGCTCTATCTCGCTTCGCATGCGGACGCGATTCAGGGCATGCCGCTGCCGGAGGCGCGCATGCTGCTGCTCGATCTGATCGAGCACGCCACCCAGCGCCAGTTCGTCTACCAACATCGCTGGCGATTGGGCGACCTGGTGATCTGGGACAATCGCTGCACCATGCATCGTCAGCGCGAGTTCGACCTGGCGGAGGTGCGCGACATGCACCGGACCACAGTGGCCGACACGGCGCCGACGCTGGAACAGGAAGGGCGGACAGCAACGGCCGCTTGAGCGCGCGACGGCGCAGGAATCATCAGCCAAGGAAACAGCGATGCAGCCATCACCGGAACGACAGCGCGAAATGCTGCGCCAGATGCAGACCATCCGGCGGTTCGAGGAGCGAGCCTCCGACGACTACCACGGCGGCGCCATCTATGGCGTGGTGCATTGCTATATCGGCGAGGAAGCCGTGGCGGTGGGCGTCTGCTCGACGCTCAATCGCGACGACCAGATCATCTCGACCCATCGCGGCCACGGTCATTGCATCGCCAAGGGGGCCGATCTCAACCGCATGATGGCCGAGCTCTATGGCCGCGAGACCGGCTATTGCAAGGGCAAGGGCGGCTCGATGCATATTGCCGATTTCGGCATCGGCATGCTGGGTGCCAACGGCATCGTCGCCGGCGGGATCGCCATTGTCACCGGCGCCGGCCTCGCCGCGCAGTTGGATGGCAAGGGCCGAGTCGCCGTGTCGTTTTTCGGCGACGGCGCGTCGAACGCCGGGCCGTTCCATGAGTCGCTCAACATCGCCGCCGCCTGGAAGCTGCCGGTGATCTTCGTCTGCGAGAACAACCTCTACGCCGCGCAGACCTCGGCCGCCGAGACACATGCGCAAGAGGACATCGCCGCGCGCGCCCACGGCTATGGCATCCCTGGCGTGATCGTCGATGGCAACGACGTGCTGGCGGTCCATGGGGCGGCGGCCAAGGCGGTGGCGCGGGCGCGGGCAGGTGAGGGGCCGACGCTGATCGAATGCAAGACCTACCGCTGGCGCCGGCATACCGAGCGGGTCAACCAGCCGGATTTCCGGCCCGAGCACGAGATCGAGGTCTGGCTGAAAAAGGATCCGATCGCCCGCCTGGTCGCCCATCTGAAGAGCCAACAGGGCCAGTTGACGGATGCGGAATGGCAGGAGATGGACCGCCAGGTGCTGCGCGGCATCGAGGAAGCGGTCGGCTTCGCCAAGAGTAGCCCGTTTCCGAAGCCGGAAGCGGCGCTGGAAGACGTGTTCGCGAGTTGAGGGGGAACAGCATGCGCGAGATCACCTATGCCCAGGCCAGCCTGGAGGCCTTCGCGGAGGAGATGCGCCGCGATCCCAAGGTGTTCCACATGTCGACCGATGCGCCGCAGCCCCTGGTCAAGGAGTTCGGGCCGACCCGCGTGCGCGCCACGCCGATCGCCGAAAGCGCGCTAACCGGCATGGCGATCGGTGCCGCCGGCTCCGGCTACCGGCCGATCGTCGACTGGCGCATGGTGACCTTCTGCTTCGTCGCCATGGACCAGATCGTCAACCAGGCGGCCAAGATCCATTACATGTTCGGCGGCCAGGCCAAGTTCCCGATCCTCTACCGCGCCTCGGTCGGGGGCGGCACGCGACTTGCCGCGCAGCATTCACAGAGCCCCTATTCCATGTTCATGAACTTGGCCGGGCTGAAAATGATCCTGCCTTCGACGCCCTATGACCTGAAGGGTCTGCTCAAGAGCGCCATTCGCGACGACAATCCGGTCATCGCCTTCGAGGCGACGCGCCTGTTCGGCACAAAGGGCATGGTGCCGGAGGAGGACTACACGCTGCCGCTCGGCAAGGCCGACATCAAGCGCGAGGGCAAGGACATCACCATCGTCGCTCTGGCTTGGGCGGTGCACGAGTCGCTGGCGGCGGCCGAAGCGCTGGCGGCCGAGGGCATCTCGGTCGAAGTCATCGATCCACGCACGCTTGTGCCGATGGACGTGGCCACGATCCGGGCGTCCGTCCGCAAGACCGGGCGTTTGCTGGTGGCGGACGAGGCCGGGCCGACCTGCGGCGCGGCGGCGGAGATCTCGGCGCTGGCGACCGAGGATCCGGCCACCTTCGCCTGCCTCAGGGGGCCGGTGAAACGACTTTGCGGCCTGCAGGTGCCGATCCCCTACAGCCCAGGCATGGAGGACTTTGTGTTCCCCGACCGCCAAAAGATCGCCGCGGCGGTGCGCGAACTGGTGCGGCCGAAGAGTTAGCGGGGTCTCAGCGGCGCAGTCGGATGCCGGATTTCTCGCGATCCCATAGATCCGGCAGCCGCCGTTCCGCATCGGCGCGAAGCTGATACTTCATCACCTTCTCGCTGGCGTTGCGCGGCAGATCGGAGCGCAGCTCGACATAGCGCGGCACCATGTAATAGGCCATGTTGGCCTGGCAGTGCTCGATCAGCGCGGCGGCGTCGAGCGAGCGCCCCGGGCGCAGCACGACACTGACCATCACCTCGTCCTCCGACAGTTCGCTGGTCACCGGATAGGCGGCAACGTCCTGGATCGCCGGATGGCGCAGGATCATCTGCTCCACTTCGAAGGACGAGATGTTCTGTCCGCGCCGGCGGATGGCGTCCTTCTTGCGGTCGACGAAATAGAGATAGCCGTCGCCATCCAGATAGCCGCGGTCGCCGGTGTGGAACCAGAGGTTGCGCCAGGCCTCGAGCGTGGCCGCGGGCAGGTTGTAGTAGCCGAGCGGGCTGAACCAGGGCTCGGCCGGGCGGGCCACGATCTCGCCCACCTCGCCGGCCGGCAGCGGCAGATCGTCCTCGTCGACGATGCGCAAGTCGATCTCCGGCCGGAGCCGGCCGGCCGACTGGCGCTTGTCGGCGGGCATGTCGGGCCCCTTGAAGGTGATCAGGCCGAAATCGGTGAGACCGTAAAGCGAGGTGACGGTCAGGCCGAAGCGCTTCTCGAAGGCGTCCAGGAACTGCGTCGGCATCGGCACGGCCATGCACTGGCGCACGCTGTTCTCGGCATCGTTCGGCCGCTCTGGCTGGCTCCACAGGATGTTGGCCATGGCGCCCAGCAGGTTGAATTGGGTGGCGCGGTGCTGGCGCACGCTGTTCCAGAAGCTGCTGGCGGAAAAGCGGCGGGCAATCGAGATCGTGGCGTCCGCCATCAGCGCCGGCAGGCAGCAGCAGAGAAAGGCGTTGCCATGCGACAGCGGCAGGCAGGTATGCAGCACGTCGTCGGCCCGGTAGCCGTAATGCTGCACCTGTTCCATCGCCTGTTTCAGGGCGTGCGCATGCGAGGCCATGTTGCCCTTGGAAGGCCCGGTGGTGCCGGAAGTGTAGGAAAGATAGGCGAGGTCGCGGAAGCGGACCTCGGTTGTCGGCGGCTCGGCCGACGCCGCTTCCAGCGCGCGATAGTCGCTGACCGGCACGCCGGCCCGGCCGCGCCAGCGGCTGACATCGCCGCCGGCCTCGTCGAACACCACCAGATGGCGGATCCGCGGTAGCCGCTCCTGCACCTCGAGAAAGCGCTCGACCAAGTCGGCATCGGCAATCAGCAGGCTGGCGTCCGACTGCTCGAGGAAATACACCAGCAGCTCGCCCTTGGCCGCGACGTTGAGCGGCACCACCACCGCGCCCAGCTTGAAGAGCGCGAAGTAGACATAGAGTTCTTCCGGCGAGTTGTTGAGCAGGAAGGCGACATGCTGGCCCTGCTTGACGCCGAGCGCGGCGAAGCCGTTCGCCACCCGGCTGGTCATGGCGTCGAACTGGGCGTAGCCGATGCGGCGATCCTCGAACAGGATGAACGGCTTGTCGCCGTTGCGGCGCGCCTTGTCGGTGACGACGTGGGGAAAGGTGCGCTGCGTGATCGGATACTCGAACATGTCCCGTACGTTCAGCCCTTGCCGATCTTCACTCCCGGGGTCGACAACGCCGGATGCACCGGGTGAACGTCGGAGGCATCGATCCGCGGCAGACGGTAGCAGTCGAGGCTGACGCTTTCATAGGCCGCTGCCGCTTCCAGCACCAGATCGTCGCGCTGCCGGCGGCCAACGATTTGCATGCCGACCGGCAGGCCCGCCTTGGTGAAGCCGCAAGGCGCCGAAATCACCGGCAGACCGGTCAGGCTGAAAGCATAGGTCGGCAGGATCACGTCGTAATAGCGCTCGACCGGCTTGCCGCCGACGCTTGTTGGCAGCGGCTGGTCCAGGCGGAACGGTGCATCGCCGATGGTGGGCGTCAGGAGGTAGTCGTATTTGGTCAGCATCTCGCGCACGCGGTGCCAATAGCGGGTGCGGCCGCGTTCGGCCTGCGTCACGGTGCGCAGATCGACCGTAAGGGCGCCCTTGATCTGGTTGATCAGCGCCGGCGCCATGCGCGCCTGATGCTGGTCGTAGCGATCGGCATAGCGCGCCACCATGTTGAAGGCGCGCGTGCCGGAGATGATTGACATCAGGTCGCTGGCGTCGTAGCAGGCGTCCTCGACCACGCAACCGAGCTGCTCGAAGCGCCGGGCCCCCGCCTTGGCCAGTGCCGCCACTTCCGGATCGAGTGGCACGATGCCCCCCAGATCGGCGCAATAGGCGATACGCCGGCCCGGCACGGTGCGCAGGGCATTGGCCACCGCGGCGACGTAATCGCAGCCCGGTGCCGGCAGGCTGGAGGGGTCGAGGTCGTCGGGGCCCGCCATCGCCGCCAACATCCGCGCGGTGTCGGCGGCATTGCGCGCCATCGGCCCATGCACATGCGCGACCAGCGTGTCCCAGGCGAAGTCCTGCGGCCAGACCGGCACCCGGCCCTGCGAGGGGCGCAGGCCGACGATGCCGTTGAAGGAGGCCGGCGCGCGGATCGAGCCACCCAGGTCGGTGCCAAGCCCGATCGGCGCCATGCCAGCGGCGATGCCGGCGCCGGTGCCGCCGCTGGAGCCACCCGGGCTGACATTCAGGTTCCAGGGATTGCGCGTGGCGCCATAGAGCTTGTTGGTGGTGAAGATGTCGGTGGCGAATTCCGGCGTGTTGACCTTGGCGATGACGATGGCCCCCGCCGCCTTCAGCCGCGCCACCGACAGCGCGTCCACCTTCGGCACATGGTCCTGCATCAGCAGCGAGCCGAAGGTGGTCTTCAAGCCCTTGGTCTCGATGATGTCCTTGACGATGAACGGCACGCCTTCCAGCATGCGGGCCATGCCGCCGGCCGCAAGCCGCGCCTCCGCCGCGCGCGCCTCTTCTTCCGCGCGTGGATTGAGCGTGCAGACGGCGTTGACGGCGGGATTGGTCGCTGCGATGCGGGCAAGATGCGCCCGCATCACCTCGACCGGCCCCAGCTTGCGCGTGGCAATGGCTTGGGCGATCGCGCCGGCGCCGAGTTCGTGCAGTTCAGCCATGGCCGGAAGCCTCAGGTGGGAACGCGGAAGGTCGTGCCGTCGAAGGCGAGCTTGCGTTCGGCGAAGCGCCAGCCCTGCGCCCCCTTGATGATGGTGTCCTCATAGACCGCGACGTCGGCCAGTTCCGGCAGCGAGCCCGGCACGCCGTTATAGGCGTTCAGGTAGCATCGGCCCCTGACGGTCCGCTCGTCGAGCTTCTCCAGATACAGGCTGCCGTTCCAGTGCCGGCGGTACTTGCCCCCGCGCCCGGCCGCGTCCTTCTTCTTGAACTCGACGAAATTCTTGCGGCCCTGCACGCGGAAATCGCGCCCCACCGCCATCAGCAGGCCATCCTCGGTGAAGCACGAGGCATAGCCCTCGGCGTCGCCGGCGTCGCTGCACAGGTTGTAGTAGGCATAGAGGTTCTGGATCTCGTTATAGTCGTCCGCCGACAGCTTCTTGCCCCCAAGCATCGTTGCCTCCCTCCTTGCGGCTATCGGGCCATGGCCTTGGGCATGGGCGGCATGCCCAGCTTCATGACCACTACGCTCTCGCGATTCTTGACGCCCAGCACCTTGCGGCCGAATTCATCGAGCGGCACCTGGCCTTGGCGGCCATTGCCGGCGACGCGCACCCAGGCGCGCAGCGGGGCCGGATTGCGCCCGCGCAGCTCCACCAGATCGTCCGCGGCGACGCCCAGCTTGGCGGCATCCGCCGCCGACAGGTCCAGCATGCGCCGCTTGCCCTTGGCGCCGACATAGGGATCGAGTGCGTCGTCGGCCTTGATGGTAAGCCGGAAGCGGCCGGCTTGCAGCTTGCCGCGCAGAGCCTTGGTGGCTGCTTCGTCGACCTCGCCCGCCGGCGTGAACACGACGCCATAGCCATCGCGCGCGCGCTCGGCCGAGACGTAGCCGAAGTCGAGATCCGTCTTCACCCGCGCCGGTTCGCGCTCCAGCGGATCGCCATAGCCGCCGCCGCCGGAGGAACGCATCACCACCACGTCGTCGCGGCGCACCGGGTAGCCGGTGACCTTGCCGGGCGTGTCGAACTCGATCACCTCGTTGTCGCGGCGAACGGAGACGTGATAGGGCTTGCCGGAACCGGCGCCCAGCACGCCCCAGGGCGGCAGCACGGCGCGGTCGCTTAGCACCGAATAGCTGCCCTCGGCATCCAGCAGTCGCACTTCGCGCTGCATGCCGACGCCGCCCCGCCGCTGGCCCTCGCCGCCGCCGTCGGTACGCAGCACGCAGCGTTCGACGAAGATCGGCATCTCGTTCTCGAGCGCCTCGACATTGTGGATCGACGGCAGGTTGCCGAAATCCACGTTGACATAGGCGCTGGAGCCGTCGGCCTCCAGAAAGCCGCCATTGCCGCCGGCCGGCGCCTCGTAATAGACGTATTGCCGCTGCCGGCGCTTGTTGTAGCCGCCGATCGCATTCGGGAAGGAGCTGCCGCAGAGGTCGCCCGAGATCCGTTCCGGCATGATCTGCGCCAGGGCGCCCAGCGCCACCGAAACGCCGCGCTTGCGTACCTCGCCATGCGCGCCCGCCGGCGCGTCCTGCCGCACATCGAAGATCGACGCCTCCGGCGCCTTCAGCGTGATCGGCCTGAAGGCGCCGTGATTGACCGCGCCGCCGGGATCGAGCGTCGACTTGATGGCGACGAACACGCCGGCGCCGGCCACCGCCAGCGAGGAATTGACCACGCCCGGTACTTGCGGGTTGGTGCCGGCGAAATCGGCGATGATCTGGTCGCCCGCCACGGTCAGCTTGATGCGCGCCAGCACCGGATCGAGCCGCCCCTCGTTATAGAACTCCAGATAGTCCTCGTAGTAGTAGTCGCCATCGGGCAGCTCGGCGATCTTCTCGCGCAGGCGGCGCTCGGTCCGATCGAGGTTAATGGCAACCGCCGCCATCACCGTTTCCTGGCCGTATTTGGCGATCAGCTTGCGGATGCGGTTCTCGGCCACCTTGCAGGCGCCGAACGAGGCGTTGAGGTCGCCCTCGCGCTCCTCGGGGACGCGCATGTTGGCCATCAGGAGCGACATCGCCGCGCGATTGGGTCGGCCGGCCTCGAAAATCTTGATCGGCGGAATGCGCACGCCTTCCTGGTAGATGTTGCTGGACAGTCCGGAATAGCTGCCGGGCACCATGCCGCCGACATCGACCCAATGCGCGCGCACCGCGGGGAAGATGATCAGGCGGCCCGCCTCGTCGAACAGCGGATAGACCAGCGTCACGTCGTTGAGATGCGTGCCGCCGCGATAGGGATCGTTGAGCAGGATCGCGTCGCCCGGCTTCAAGTCGCCGCGAAAGTCGTCCAGCGCGCAGCGCACGCCCCAAGGCAGCGGCAGCACATGGCCCGGATGGTCCCAGGACTGCGCCACCATCTCGCCTTCCGGCCCGAACAGGGCGCAGGAGAAGTCGTCGAACTCGTAGATCACCGAGGAATAGGAGGCGCGGATGATGGTGGCGCGCATCTCCTTGACGATGGCGATCAGGCCTTCGCACACCACTTCCAGGGTGATGGGATCGACTGGCTGGGCGTTGGCGGCGCCTATCGACTTCGCGGTCATCATGTCTCGCCTCGCTCGACCAGCAGGTCGCCGTATTGTAGCACGCTGGCATGCCAGCCGACCGGCAGAACGGTGGTGGAACCGCTTTCCTCGATCACCGCCGGGCCGCCGATGCGGGCGGCCTTGGGCAGGCGATCGCGCTGGTAGACCGGCGCGTCGGCGAAGGCGCCGGCGAAGAACACCGGCCGGCGGGCCTGCAGCGCATCGACCAGCGTGCCGCCGACCGTCCAGTCCGGCAGGCTGGGCTTGGCCACCTCGCCGATCGCCGCCACCCGGAAGCTGACGACCTCCATGTTGCCGCCGCTCTTGTGACCGAAGCGGCGATCGTGCACCTCGCCAAAGGCCGCCTCCAACGCCGGCAGGCTGGCGATCGCGGGCGGCACTTCGACCGAGAGCTCCCAGGATTGACCGAGATAGCGCATCCCGGCGCTGCGCCGGGTGACAATGCGTTCCGCCGGCACCCCTTCGCCGCGCAGGCTTTCGCGCGCTTCCGCCTCGATCCGGGCGAAGGTCGCTTCGACCTCGGCCCAGGTCGTCTCGCGCAGTTGCAGGGTGCGGGTCTGCGCGTAGTCGCGCCGGAGATCGGAAATCAGCGAGCCGAAAGCGGCGAAGTTGCCGGGGCCGAGCGGCACCAGGATGCTCCGCATCTCCAATTCCTCGGCGATGGCGACGGCATGCATCGGGCCGGCGCCGCCATAGGCCAGCAGGGTGAAATCGCGCGGATCGAAGCCGTTGGAGATGGAGATCTGCTTGATGGCGCTGACCATGCGGGCAACCGCGATGCGCACGATGCCCTCGGCCAGGGCATGGTCGCCAAGCCCCAGCAGGCGTTCGCCCAGCCGACGGATCGCCGCCATCGCCAGTTCGGGGTCGAGGGCGATCCGCCCGGCAAGCCTGTTGCCGGGGTCGAGCCGGCCCAGCACCAGATTGGCATCGGTCACCGTGGGCTCGGTTCCGCCGCGGCCGTAGCAGGCCGGTCCGGGCGCCGCGCCGGCGCTTTGCGGCCCGACATTCAGGATGCCGCCGGCATCGAGCCAGGCAATGGAGCCACCGCCGGCGCCGACCGCGTTGATCTCGATCTGCGGCGTGCGATTGGAGTAGCCCGCGATCGACTGCTCGTTGGTGACCGGAACGCGCAGACCCTCGATCAGGCAGACATCGGTGCTGGTGCCGCCCATGTCGCAGGTGATCAGGTTCGGCCGGCCGAGCAGGCGGCCCAGGTGAATGCTGGCGGCGACACCGCCGGCCGGACCCGACAGCACGGTGCCGATCGGCAGCCGCTTGGCGCGCTCGACCGTCGAGACGCCGCCATTGGAGGTCATGATGTAGACATCCCGCCGATAGCGCTTGGCCGCCAGGCCCGCTTGCAGGCGGTCGAGATAGTTGGCCATCAGCGGACCGAGATAGGCGTTCAGCACGGTGGTGCTGAAGCGGTCGTACTCGCGGAACTGCGGCAGCACCTCGGCCGAGGTGCAGACGAACCAGCCGGGGTTGCTCGCTTCGACCGCGCGCTTGGCCGCCCGCTCATGCGCCGGGTTGGCATAGCTGTGCAAGAAGCAGATGGCGAGGGCATCGTTCGGGCCGGTCGGCATACGGGCGAGCGTGCGGCGCAACTCCGCTTCGTCGAGCGGCCGCTTGATGCTGCCATCGTACAGCATGCGCTCGTCCACTTCGTAGGTGCGCGTGCGCGGCACCAGGGGCGGGGTCTTCAGGCTCTTGATGTTGTAGAGCACCGGTCGGTTGGTGCGGGCGATTTCCATGACGTCGCGGAAGCCGGCCGTGGTCAGCATCCACACGGTTGCGCCCTTGCCCTCCAGCACCGCGTTGGTGCCGATGGTGACGCCGTGCACGAAGCGTTCGACCTGGTCCATGTCGAGCTGCAGGCGATCGAGCACGTCCAGCACGCCGCCGGTGGGGTCGCCCGGGGTGGAGGGCGCCTTGGCATAGCGGAAGGCCCGCTTGGCATCGTCATAGACGACCGCGTCGGTGAAGGTGCCGCCGACATCCACGCCAACCCACTGCATGCCCGCTCGTCCCCGCTGTCTACCGGCCTAGATAACTGCGCAACAATTCCGGGTTGCGCAACAGCTGGTCGCCCGGCGCCGACATCGCGATCTCGCCGTTGCGCAGCACGTGCGCCTGCTCGGCCAGCGCGGCGGCGACGCCGACATTCTGCTCCACCAGCAGCACCGTCATGCCCTCGCTGTGAAGGCGGCGCACGGTGCCCACCATTTCCGCCACCAGCCTGGGCGACAGGCCATGCGATGGCTCGTCCATCAGCAGCAGCCGGGGCCGGGCCATCAGCGCGCGGGCGATCGCCAGCATCTGCTGCTGGCCGCCGCTCAGCGCCCCGGCCTTGACCTCGCGGCGGCCGCTCAGGTCGGGAAACAGGCCGAAAACCTGGTCCTGGTCGCTGCGGATGCCGGCCCAGTCGCGCCGCGTGATGGCGCCCAGTTCCACGTTGTCGCGCACGCTCATGTTCGGCCAGACGTAACGACCTTGCGGCACCTGCGCGATGCCCTGACGGACGATGTCGTGCGGGTGCTGGCCGTGGATCGGCTTACCGTCGAAGCGGATTTCGCCCTGCTTGGGCTTCAGGATGCCGGACAGCGCGTTCAGCAGCGTGGTCTTGCCGGCGCCGTTGCCGCCCAGCAGCGCCACCACCGAGCCTTCCGGCAAGGAGAAGCTGACGTCGCGCAGCACCTCCGTCACGCCGTACCAGACGCTGAGATGGGCCACTTCAAGCATGCAGCTCTTTCCCAAGATAGGCTTCGATCACGGCGGGATCGCTGGTCACCTGCTCGGACGTGCCCTCGGCGATCTTGCAGCCCGAGCTCAGCACCGTGATGCGGTCGCAAACACCCATCACCAGCTGCACCACGTGCTCGATCATGACGATGGTGACGCCGCGCTCGTCGCGGATGCGGCGCAGCAAGCGGTCGAGTTCGGCGACGCGCGGCAGGCTAAGACCCACCGCCGGCTCGTCCAACAGCAGCACTTTCGGCTCGCTGATCAGCGCGCGGGCAATCTCGATCACGCGCTGCTGGCCGAATGACAGCGCCGCCGACTCGTAGCTCTCGAACCGGCGCATGTCGACGAAGTCGAGCGCCGCCCGCGCCTGCGCTGCCGCCTCGCGCTCCTCGCGCCTGACCGAGGCCAAGCCGAAGGCCGCCGTCAACGGATTGGCGCCGAGCCGGTCGTGCAGCCCAGTCATCAGGTTCTCGAGCACGGTCATGCCCTTGAACATGCGCGAGGTCTGGAAGGTGCGGCCAAGCCCGCGCGCCGCGATGGCGCTGGTTTTCAGCCCGGTCAGCGGCTGGCCGTCCAGCAGCACCTCGCCCTCGTTCGGCCGGTTGATGCCGCAGATGACGTTCAGCAAGGTCGTCTTGCCGGCACCGTTCGGGCCGATGATCCCGCGGATCTCGCCCTCTGGCACTTCCAGATCGACGGCGTCGAGCGCCTTCAGGCCACCGAAGCCGATCGACAGGCCGCGGGTCTCCAGCTTGATGGCGCCGCCCATGTTCAACGGCCCTGGAAGGCGGGCTTGCGCCGTTCGGCGAAGGCCTTGACGCCTTCGCGGTGGTCGGCGCTGCCCGCGGCCCGCCCGATGGCCGCCGCGATCGCCGGCGCCCGCGCCGCGACCTCGCCGGCGGCTATGGCGTGCAGCACCAGCTTCATGCCGGCGATCGCCAACGGGGCGTTATCGACCATGGGCGCCAGCAATTCGTGCGCCGCGGCCAGCGCGTCGTCGGCCAGTTCGTCGACGATGCCCAGTCGGCTGGCTTCCGCCGCGTCGAACCGCGCGCCCGAGAACAGCATGCGCTTGGCCCGCGCCAGACCCACCAGCGCCAGCAGATCGCGGCACTCCGCCACGTTGTAGACGATGCCCAGGCGGGCGGCGGGCACCGAAAACAGCGCCGAGCGGTCGGCCACGCGAAAGTCGCAGGCTTCCGCCAGGCTGAGGCCGCCGCCCATGCAGGGGCCGCCGATCGCGGCCACGGTCGGCTTCGGCAGGGCCGCCAGTTGCTTGGTGCAGGTCTCGCCCGCTGCTTCATAGCGTTCGGCGGCGGCGGCATCGGCGCGCAGTTCGTCGAACTCCGTGATATCGGCGCCGGCCGAGAAGCAGCCGCCGTTGCCGGTGAGGATCACGGCTCGCACGGTGCTGTCCGACGCCAGTTGGCCGAACAGCTCGCCCAGTCGCAGCCACATGGCGTAGGTCACGGCGTTGCGACGGGCCGGGCGGTTCAGCCGCACCACGGCGATGCCGGTCGGCTCCCGCTCGACCAGGATGTCCCGCTCGTCGAGTGCGATGCCCGCCGGCATGCCGTCTGGCCTCCGATTTCCCCTGGCTGACCGCCCGATCCTGCTCCGAGCGCTCGGCCCGGCCCGCGCGAAGGGCGTGACCTTGCTGTATTGTGACGCCTGGGGCAAGATCGTTGTCGCGCGAGGCTGGACTGCGTCAGATCGTTGCTGCGAACTGGCCTCGCGCCATGCAGGATCAGTGCGAACGACAGCGCCCCGCTTGGGGCGTGCCGCCAATGGGCGATTGAACAGGGGGCCGCGATGCAAGGCAAGCTCAGGCAGGCATGGCGAACGGCAGGGCTGCTGACCGCGGCGCTGGCATTCGGCGCGGACGCCGCCCAGGCCCAGCAGGTGGTGGGGATCACCAAGGACACGATCAAGATCGGCGGCATGGGGCCGCTGACCGGTCCGTTGGCCGGCCTGGTTGTGCCGCAGCTCAACGGCGTGCAGGCGGTGTTCGAAGAGGCCAACGAGGCCGGCGGCATCCACGGCCGCAAGATCGTCTACATCAAGGAAGACGATGAGTGCCTGCCCAGCAAGGGCGTCGGCGCGGTCAAGAAGCTGATCCACGAGACGCAGCCCTTCATCCTGGTCGGCGGCGGCTGCAGCAATGCCGCCATTGCGCAGAAGCCGGAAATCGTCGAATCCAAGATTCCGTGGGTGATCGTTGCCTCCACCGCCGACTCGCTGACCGAGCCGGTCGATCCGTACATCTTCTCGTCCATGTCGGCGGCGTGGATGGAAGTCTATGGCATGCTGCAGCACGCCATCGACCAGGGCAAGAAACGCGTCGCCGTGCTGTGGCAGCCTGACGCCTGGGGCAAGGCCCGCATCGAGCCCATGTATGCCGCGTTGAAGAAGGCCAACATCGAGCCGGTGCTGGTGGAGGAAGTAGCGGTCGAACCGACCGACTTGACCCCGGTCGTGCTGAAGCTGCAAGCGGCCAAGCCCGACGCGGTGATGCTGATCCTGTTTCCCAAGGCCGCGATCCCTTACTTGCGCGACGCCTACAAGCTGGGCTTTCTGCCGCTCAGCGTGGGTGGGTCGCCGTTGGGCGAGATCGATGTCATCGCCAAGGGCACCGGCACGGCGGACGCGGTGAAGAACCTGCGCTCGCTGGCCGCCGCGGGCTATGCGCCGGATGACCCGCACGTGGCCAAGTGGAAGGCGATCATCGAGAAGCGGTTCCCCGGCGATCGTTTCAACGTGCTGCACATGTTCGGCATCTCCGCCGGTCAGTTCGCCGTGGAAGCCCTGCGCAAGGTGGGGCCGGAGCCGACGCGCGAGAAGATCATCCAGGTGATGTCGACGCTGTCGGTGCAGACCGACACCTATGCCGGGCCGTTGCGCTGCACGCCGGACGATCACCAGTGCCACAAGACGCTGGGCGTGTTCGCGCTGAAGGACGGCCGTATCTCCGGCGTGGCGAAGGCCGAGCCGAAGCGCTAGTCGCTGCACCACCGCTCCGAGAAGAAGGCGAAGCCGCGCCCGGGGCGGTGTTTCTTTTGCACCAAGGGCAAGCCGCATGACGCTGTTCGTCTATTTGCTGTCCTCTGGGCTGACGTCGGGCGCGCTTTATGCGCTGGTCGCGGTCGGCCTCGTGCTCTGCTACCGCACGACCGGCCATATCAACTTCGCGCATAGCGAACTGTTCATGCTGGGCGGCTTCATCGCCTTCACGTTCCATGTGTTGTGGGGACTGCCCTACATTCCTTCGCTGCTGCTGGCGGTCATTGCCGGTTTCCTGTTGGGGGTGCTGACCGACCGCGCGGTCTACCGGCCGCTGATCAAGGCGCCGCCCCTGACCATGGTGCTGGCGACGGTCGGGTTCTCGTTCCTGCTCAAGGGGATCGGCCGCTATTTCTGGGGCGGGCAGGGCGAAGTGGTGCCGTTCCCGCCGCTGGCCAGCCCGGCCCCCGTGCTGATCGGCACGATCCCGGTGTTCCCGCAGCAGATCGCGGTGCTGAGCGGCGCCCTTTTCTGCATGGCCTTGCTGACGCTGTTCTTCCGCTACACCCGGGCCGGCAAGACCATGCAAGCGACAGCCGAGGACGTGCGCGCCTCGTTCCTGGTGGGTATCCGCGTGGAACGGGTCTACACGCTGACCTGGGGCACCGGGGCGGCGCTGGCGGCGGTCGCCGCCGTGCTGATGGCGCCGCTGACCCTGCTGACCCCCGATGTCGGCTTCATCCTGCTGCTGAAGGCCTTCGCCGCCACCATCCTGGGCGGCCTCGGCAGCATGCCGGGGGCTGTGGTCGGCGGCTTCCTGGTCGGCATCATGGAGGCCTTCGCCGGCGGCTACATCGCCTCCAGCTTCCAGGACGTCTCGGCCTTTGCCATCATCATGCTGGTGCTGGTGTTCCGGCCGACCGGCCTGTTCGGCGTCAAGGGCGGACGAGAGGCATGAGCCGCCTCTTGCGTCCCGCCGTCGCCGGCCGTGCCCTGCTGCTGGTCGGCTTCCTGGCCTTTCTGATCGCGCCTGCCTTGGCCAACCCCTACCAGATCTACATCGCCAACTTGATGCTGATCTACATCCTGTTGGCGGTGGCGCTGAACGTGCTGATCGGGTTCGCCGGCCAGCTGGCCTTCGCCAACGGCGCGCTGTTCGGCATTGGCGCCTATGCGACGGGATTGCTGCGGCTGGATGCCGGCTGGCCGCTATGGGCGGCGCTGCCGGTCGGCACCGTGATCACCACGGCGGCCGGCGTCGTCGTCGCCTTGCCGGCGTTGCGTCTGCGCGGGCTTTATCTGGCGCTCGCCACCGTCGCCTTCGCGCAGTTCTCGCTTTGGGTCTTCGTGCATTGGGACGGGCTGACCCACGGCGTCGCTGGCTTCGTGCTGCCGAGGCTCAATTTCTCGCCATTGCCGGCAACGCCGATCCAGGGGCTGTACTATGTCAGCCTGGCGGTCACCGTCGTCGGCCTGTGGCTGGCTTGGAACCTGGTGCGCAGCCGGGTTGGCCGGGCGCTGGTCGCATTGCGGGAAAGTGAGGTCGCCGCCGAGGCCCTGGCGATCGACATCACCCGCTACAAGACCATCGCCTATGGCGTGAGCGCACTCTACGCGGGGGCCGGCGGTGGGCTGTTCGCCTGCCTCTTGGGCGTGGTGGTGCCGGAGCAGTTCAACCTGTTCGCGATCGTCGTGCAGTTCTGCATAGTGATCGTGGGCGGCATCGGCACGGTCTGGGGCGCGGTGTTCGGCGCCATGCTGCTGATCTGGCTGCAAGAGGCGCTGCGCGGCTTGCAGGAAGTGCAGGAGGTCGGCTTCGGCGGATTGCTGCTGCTGACGTTGCTGGTCTTCCCCGGCGGCCTGGCGGAGGCGCTGCGGCGATTGGCGCCCGCCTGGCGCGAGCCGCTGCGGCGCACCGAAGGCGATCAGGAGCGAAGCGCCCTGGAGGCTGAGGAGAACCGGCATGGATCTGGAACTGCGCGGTAAGCGGGCGCTGGTGACGGGCGCCAGCAAGGGCATCGGCCTTGCCTGCGCCGAAGTCCTGGCGGCGGAAGGCTGCGACCTGCTGCTGGCGGCGCGCAGCGTGAGCGGACTGGCATCCGCCGCGCGGACTATTCGCGAACGCGCCAACGTTCGGATCGACACGTTGGCTTGCGATCTGTCCAAGTCCGACGAGCAGAAGCGCCTGTGCGCCGCGGCCGGCCCGCTCGACATCGTGGTCAACAATGCCGGTTCCAACCCGCCCGGCGAGATCGACGAGATCCCCGAGGAGGTCTGGCGCAACGCCTGGGACCTGAAGGTGTTCGGCTATATCAACCTGACCCGCTATTTCTTTGGCGTGATGAAGGCGCAGGGCTACGGCGTCATCGTCAACGTGATCGGCAATTCCGGCGAACGCATGAATGCCCGCTACATCCTGGGCAGCGCGGGCAACGTCAGCCTGATGGGTCTGACCCGCGCTCTCGGCGCGCGCTCGCCCGATTTCGGCGTGCGCGTGCTGGCGGTCAATCCAGGGCTGACCGCGACCGACCGCGCCAAGTTCATGCTGCAGGGCTGGAGCCAGAACGCCTATGGCACGCCCGACCGCTGGGAGGAATTCGAGAAGCAGATGAACCTGCCGTTCAACCGCATGGGCACGGCCGAGGAGGTGGCGAATGTCGTCGCCTTCCTGGCTTCGCCCAAGGCGGCCTATGTCAGCGGCACGGTCGTCACCGTGGATGGCGGCTTCGCCAATCGCAACGCCTGAGACGGCCTCAGCGCGCAGCCGTCACCGCGATTTCGACGTTGAATTCGGGATAGGCAAGCCGTCCCTCGATCACGGCGCGGGCGGGCCCGCAGCCCCGCGGCAGCCAATCGACCCAGACCTGGTTCATCGCCGGGAAGTCGCGGATGTCCGCCAGCCAGATGGTGACGTTGAGCAGCCGCGTCTTGTCGCTGCCGGCTTCCGCCAACAAGGCGTCGATGCGGGCAAGGGTATTGGCGGTCTGCTCGGCGATCCCCGCCCAGGGCCTGTCGCGCGCCACCTGCCCGGCCAGGTAGACGGTGTTGCCATGCAGCACCAGTTGGCTGCTGCGTTCGTTGGTGTGCTGGCGCTCGATCGTCATGGCTTCCTCCCGGCGATGCCGTCTGCAAGATAGAGTGGACGGGCGACGGGGACGAACATGGAATGGCGGACATTGTTGTGCGAGCGGTTCGAGGCGGTGCTGCGCATCACCACCAATCGGCCGCACGTGTTGAACGCGCAAAGCCGGGTGCTGATCCGCGAACTGGACGAGGCGCTGCGCCTGGCGGGCGAGGACGCCGGCATTCGCGTCGTCGTCATCGCCGGCGCGGGCAAGCATTTTTCCGCGGGCCACGACCTCGGCAGCGACGAGGAGATGGCCGACCACGAACTGCACCCGCGCGGGCCGGCCTTCGCCGACGAGCTGCGCTATCTTTCCTCGCTCTACTACGAAACCGCGCTGCGCTGGCGCGACCTGCCGAAGCCGACCATCGCGCAGGTGCAGGGCTATTGCATCATGGGCGGCCTGATGCTGGCCGCGGCCTGCGACCTGATCGTCGCCGCCGAGGATGCGCAGTTCGCCGACCGTTCGGTGCGCTGGGGCGGCGCGCATGTGCAGTATTTCTCGATGCCCTGGGACCTGGGGCCGCGCAAGGCCAAGGAATACCTGTTCACCGGCGATTATCTGAGCGCCCGCGAGGCCGAGCAGGCGGGCCTCGTCAACCGCGTGGTGCCGGGCGAAAGGCTGGCCGAGGAAACCCTGGCGCTGGCCCAGCGGATCGCGCTCAACGATCCCTTCGCCTTGCGGATGGCAAAGCTCTCGGTCAACGAGATGCTCGACGCGCAAGGCCAGCGCGTGGCGCTGGAAGGCGCCTTCAAGAACTACATGCTGACCATTCCCCACCGCATGGCGCTTGGCACCTATGGCGAGGCGGCGCGCCGGCAGGGCGGCCGGGCGCGGGTCCGGGCGGTCAGGGAGCGTGCCGCGAAGACGGGCGATGGCTGAGCTTCAGGCGGCGGCCAGCGCGTAGATCCCTTGCACCCCGCCCGGCAGGCGGCTCGCCCGCCAGGTCTTGCCACCATCCACGGTGCCGAACACCTGGCCGCGCCGGGCGGCGCAATAGATCAGGTCCGGGTCGGTCGCGCCTTCCGCCGCGATCATCAGCGTGCTCTCGATCGACACGTCGTGGTCGAAGCGCTGCCAGCTGGCGCCCAGGTCGCGGCTGCGGTAAAGCGAGCCCGCATCGCTGATGGCCGCCACGCTGAGCGCGGCATACAAGGTATTCACATCATGCCGGGAGACGCGCACGTCGCGGGCATAGGTCAGCGGCGAATGGCGTCCGACCTGCATGTCCGCCCAGTTGCGACCGCGGTCGGCGCTGCGGAACAAGCCCATGCGATTGGCCAGCACCACTTCGCCGGCGCGGGCCGGGCTCAGCGTCAGGGCGTGCGAATCCAGCATGCCTTCGCTGTCGCTGTCGGTGCCGATGCGGCTCTTGAAGCGATCCTGCTTGGCGAAGGCGAGCAAGCCGGCATTGCAGCTCTGCCAGCTATCGCCGCCATCGGTGCTGCGCACCACGCCGCCCACCTCCAGACCGGCGTAGATCTCGTCCGGATTGCTGGGATCGAGTGCCAGACGCACCACGCGCGCCGGAAAATCCATCCGCAGCATGCCCTCGGGCGCCGGCACCGCCAGTTCGCGCCAACTGGCGCCGTGGTCGCGGCTGCGATAGATGCCCGTGCCCTCGGTGCCGACATAGAGCGTGCCGGGCTCGCTCGGATGCAGCAGGATCGACCACACTACGCGGTTGCTGCCGGGCAGCGGCAGGGCGCGCCAACTGCCGCCGGCATCCTCGCTGACGTAAGGTCCGGCCTGCGTGCCGGCATAGACCACGTTGGGCGCCGCCGGCCGCACCGTCAGCGCCCGCACCTCGACCGCCTCGGGCAGGCCACTCGTCAGGCTGTCCCAGCGGTCGTCGCCGGCGCCCGCGCGGAACAGGCCGCGTGTCGGGATGCCCTTGGGGGCTCCCACCCAGCCTGCCGCGCCGGCATAGACATAGGCGGCCATTCGTCTCCCCCTGCCCGGCAGCACCTGGCGCATCCCAGCGCTGCCCGGTATCTTCGTCAAGGGGTCCTTTAAGGTCAATCGGTAGCGCATTAAATGAGATTAATTCCAAAATCTCTGGAGAGACACGATGGCAAGCAGCAAGCGTAACGACCAGCGCAAGCGGATCGCCGAGCGGCTGGGGGTGGTGCTCGCTTCCAGCTATGTGCTGATGCTGAAGACGCAGAACTTCCATTGGAACGTCACCGGACCCCATTTCAACGCGCTGCACACCATGTTCGGCGCCCAGTATGCCGAGTTGTTCGTCGCGATCGACCCGATCGCCGAGCGCATGCGGGCGCTGGGGGAGTTCGCGCCGGGCGGCCTTGCTGGCTACGGCAAGCTGTCGGCGATCGACGATGCGCCGGCCAGTCCGCCCAAATACGAGAAGATGCTGGCCCAACTGGCGAGCGACCACGAGCGCCTGTCGGCGCTGTGCGGCGACTTGCGTGCGCTGGCCGACGAGGCAGGCGACACCGCCACCGGCGACCTGATGAACGGCCGCATCGACCTGCACGACAAGACCGCATGGATGCTGAACGCGCATCTCGCGTGAGGCCTGCGGGGGAGTCATGCGCTTGGCGCATGGCTCATGCGATTGGTCGGGCATGGTGGGCCACCTAGACTAATGGGGTCCACCGCGCGCTCTGGAAGGATCGCCCCATGCATGACTTGGTTATCCGCAATGCTCGCATCGCCGACGGCCTCGGCAATCCGCTGGTCGAAGGCGATCTCGCGGTCAAGGACGGTCGGGTGGCGGCGATCGGCCGGATCACCGACGAGGCGGGCGAGGCGGTCGATGCCAAGGGCTTGGTCCTGGCGCCCGGCTGCGTCGACGTGCACACCCATTACGACGCCCAGCTCACCTGGGACATGACCTGCTCGCCCTCGCCGGCGCTGGGCGTCACCACGGTCGTCGTCGGCAATTGCGGCTTCGGCATTGCACCGACGCCGCCGCATCGCCGAGAGATTGTGATGAAGAACCTGGCGGAAGTGGAGGCGATGTCGCTCGACGCCCTGAAAGAGGGCATCGACTGGGGCTTCGAGAGTTTCGGCGAATATCTCGACCTGCTGACGCGCAAGTCGGTCTATCCCAACGTGGCGACGCTTGCTTCGCACACCACCATGCGCACGGCGGTGATGGGCGATGAGGGCTCGCAGCGGCCCTCGACGCCGGACGAGCTGCGCCAGCTGATCTCGCTGTTCCGCGATGCCATGGCGTCCGGCGCCGCCGGTCTCGGTTCCTCGACCAACGAGAACCACCGTGCGTTCGGCGGCCTGCCGATCGCCAGCCGGTTGGCGAGCGAGGACGAGTTCCGCGATTTGGTCAGAGTGATGGCCGACTACCGGCACGGCCTGTTCATGGCCACCTGCGGCCACCATACCGGCATCGATTTCCTGGCCGAACTCGCCAGCATCAGCGGCAAGCCGGCGCTCTACGCGCCACTGCTCGCCTATTCCAACGCGCCGGAACGGGCGCCCCGACTGATGGCCGAATGCGACGCGGCCCGCGCGCGCGGGCTGCCGGTCTACGCCCAGACCTCGTGCCAGCCGGTCAGCCTCAGCTTCGCGCTGATCTCGGCCTATATCCTGAAGACCGTGCATCCCTGGCCCGCCTCGGAAGACCCGGCGGTGCTGAAGGCGATCTTCGCCGATCCGGCCTTCCGCCAGGCCATCCGCGACACGCTGGCCAAGCCCGATCCCCGCCGCGTCTTCAACGGCCGCTGGGACCTGATGGACGTCACCACCGCGGCGCTGGCGAAGAACGCCCGGTACGAGGGCCGGCATATCGCCGAGATCGCGGCCGAGCGGGGCCGCGACCCGCTCGACGTCTTCCTCGACTTCGGCCTGGAGGAGGACCTGAAGACGACCTTCACCGGCCGCATCCTGAACGTCGAGGAAGACCGCGTGGCCGAGCTGTTGCGCAACGACGGCGTGCTGGTCAGCCTGTCGGATGCCGGCGCGCACAACACGTTTCTCTGCGATGCGGCCTACGCGATGCATTTCCTCGGCCGCTGGGTGCGCGAGAAGCGTCTGTTCGACCTGCCGACCGCGATCCGCAAGGTGACCAGCGACCCGGCCGAAGTCTATGGCATCATCGACCGCGGCCGTCTGACCAAGGGCGCTTTCGCCGACATGATCTTGTTCGATCCCGATCGCGTCGCGGCCGGCAAGTTGGAGCGTCACCGCGACATGCCGGCGGGGGGCGAACGCCTGCTGCGCCGGGCATCGGGCCTGCAAGGCACCTGGGTCAACGGCGTCCGCGTGTTCGACGGCGAGAACTACGTGAAACTGGCGCGCGGGCCGGGCCAGGTCTTGCGCAAGTTCGCCGACGCCCGGCCCAGGCTTGGCATGCCGGGGGCGAGGCAAGCCGCGGCCGAGTAGTCGCGCCCGACCAAGTAGAAGCAATGCGGCCCGGCCTGGCAACGCGCCGGGCCGTGTCGTTACCCGTCGAGTGGTAGAATACCGGTCCCGGACACGGGGCAGGCAGGATGGATACGGCCGACCTGAAGCTGTTCGAAACGGTGGCGCGGCACGGCTCGATGAGCCGGGCGGCGGCCGAGCTCAATACCGTGCAGTCGGCGGTCACCGCCCGCATTCGTCGCTTGGAAACAGAGTTGGACACACCCTTGCTGCATCGCCACAGCCGGGGCGTCAGGCTGACCGATGCCGGGCAACGGCTGCTGCCCTTCGCGCGGCGCCTGGTCACCTTGATGACGGAGGCGCGGCAGGGGATCGTCGATGGCGGTGTACCGGGCGGCCTGCTGACGGTCGGTTCGCTGGAGACGACGGCGGCTTTGCGCTTGACGCCCTTGCTCGCCGGCTTTGTCGCGGCCTTTCCGCTCGTCGACCTGGTGCTGCGCACCGGCACCAGCGCGGAATTGATCGAACAGGTCGCCGCCGGACAACTGGAAGGCGCCTTCGTCTGCGGCCCAGTTTCGCACGGCGACCTCCTTGTGCAAACCATGTTCCGCGAGGAACTGATGCTGGCGACCGGCTGGACCATCCGCCGCGTGGAGCAGTTGCGCGAGTTGCGCGAACTCAAGATCGTCGTGCTGCGGTTGGGCTGTTCCTACCGCCAGCGCCTGGAAGAGATCCTGGCGCGGCGCGGCATCGTTGGTCTCCGGCGGCTCGAATTCGGCACGATCGAAGCCATTCTGGGTACGGTCGCCGCCGGCATCGGCGTGACGCTGTTGCCCCGTTCGGTCCTCGAACGCGGCCGGCGCGAACGCCCACTGGCGTTGCACGCCCTGCCGCCGGCGGAAGCGCAGGTGGAAACCCTGTTCGTCCGTCGCCGCGACGGCTACCTGTCGGGCGCGCTTGCGGCCTTGCTTGCGCATATCAGGTCGGAAAGCCGGCGCCAGGCAGCGGAATAGGGACCCATCACCGAAACGGATGAGCGATCTTGGAATATCGTTACTGGCCCTTGCAATGGCGACCTAGTGTCGCCGGTGAAAGGGGGTGTTCGGTGCAAGGTCTCGCGCCTGCGGCGGCAACCGGCAACGCTGCGTGGCGGGCGACGCTGGCGGGCCTGGCGGCGACCTTGGTCGGCGTCGGCTTGGCGCGTTTCGCCTACACGCCGCTCGTCCCGGCCCTGATCGAGGGTGGCTGGTTCATCGCCAGCGAGGCCGCCTATCTGGGCGCTGCCAATTTCCTCGGCTATCTGGCGGGCGCCTTGGCGATCCGTTGGCTGCCGCCGGGCTTGTCGCAGGTCGCGGTGCTGCGCGGGGCGATGCTACTGGCGGCGGCAACCTTTCTTGCCTGCGCCTTTCCGCTGTCCTTCGCGTGGTATGCCGGGTGGCGCTTCCTCGCCGGCTTCAGCGGTGGCTTGCTGATGGTGCTGGCCGCCGCGGCGGTGCTGCCACAGGTCCCGGCCGAACGGCGCGGGCTGGCCGGCGGAGTGATCTATACCGGCGTCGGCGTTGGCATCGCGTTGTCCGGCACGCTGGTCCCACCGCTGGTCGCCTGGGGCCTCAGGGAAGCCTGGCTGGCATTCGGCCTGGTGGCGCTTGTGCTGATGGCACTTGCCTGGAGCCATTGGCCGCCGCGCGGCGCGGCGCGGGCTGAGGCGCTGGCGCCGGGCGGCGGCAAGGGGCCGCTCGCGGGCTTCGCCGGGCTCTATGTTGGCTATGCGCTGAACGCGCTGGGCCTGGTGCCGCACATGCTGTTCCTGGTCGATTTCGTGGCACGGGGGCTGGACCGCGGCCTGGCGGCGGGCGCTGGCTACTGGGTGCTGTTCGGGATCGGAGCCTCGGTCGGGCCGGTGCTGACCGGTCGGGTCGGCGACCGCCTCGGCTTCTCCCGGGCGATCCGGCTGGGCTTTTTCGTCCAGGCGGCGGCGGTGCTGGTGCCGACGCTGAGCCAGGACTGGCCGGCGCTGGCAGTGTCCAGCCTGGTGGTGGGCGCCTTCACGCCCGGCATCGTGCCGCTGTTCCTCGGCCGCACCCAGGAACTGGCGCGGGCAAGCGGCGCCTCGCCGGCGGTTGCCTGGGGCTACGCCACGGCGGCCTTCGCCTTCGGCCAAGCGGTCGGGGCCTACGCCGCCTCGCTGTTGTTCAGCATCTGGCAGGACTACGCGCTGCTGTTCCAACTGGCCGCCGCCGGCCTCGTGCTGGCGCTGGCGATCGAAAGCCGGCCGGCGCGCCCGCGCTGAACGTCCGCGGGGCCGCGGTCAGCGTGCGCCCCGCCGCAAGAAGGCGACCCCTGCCACCCCAGCTTCGGCCGGCTGCGCCCTGGCGGTGGTGGTTGGCGCCGTGCCTGTTCGCTGGGACTGTTCGCGGCGGGGCGCGCCGATCTTGGCCCGCGACGGCGCGGGCGCACCGCTGCGTTGGCCGCTGCGGCTGTCGGTGGTTGGAATGGTCTGTCGGATCAGTTTCTCGATGCCACGCAGCTCGGCCAACTGTTCGTCGGTGCAGAGCGAGATGGCAATGCCTCCTGCCCCGGCGCGCGCGGTCCGGCCAATGCGGTGCACATAGGTCTCCGCCACGTTCGGCAGATCGTAGTTCAGCACGTGGCTGATGCCGTCGACATCGAGGCCGCGCGCGGCGATGTCCGTGGCGACGAGAATGCGCGCCCGCCCGGAGCGGAAGGCGGCCAACGCGCGTTCGCGCTGGCCTTGCGACTTGTTCCCGTGAATGG
This sequence comes from Alphaproteobacteria bacterium, assembly GCA_016869175.1. Lineage (GTDB taxonomy): Bacteria > Pseudomonadota > Alphaproteobacteria > VGEV01. Next base: position 1,647 of record VGEV01000035.1, on the reverse strand, counting down.
CCTCGGCGGGCAGGCCGGCCTTGGCCAGGTCGCGCACGACCTTGTCGGCGCCATGCTTGGTGCGTGTGAAGACCAGCGCGCGTTCCACCGTCGCCTCGCGCAGCACGCGTGCCAGCATTGCCGGCTTCGCGCCATGATCGAGGCGGATCGCGCGCTGCGCGACGCGATCGGCGGTCGCGTTGGGCGGTGCCACGGCGATCTGCACCGGGTCGCGCAACATCTGCTGCGCCAGGCTGGCGATCGCCGGCGGCATGGTGGCGGAGAAGAACAGGGTCTGTCGGCGCAGCGGCAGCTTGGCCAGGATGCGGCGGATATCCTGGATGAAGCCCATGTCCAGCATGCGGTCGGCTTCGTCCAGCACCAGATACTCGACGAAGCCGAGCTTCAAGGCGTTGCTGTTGACGAGATCCAGCAACCGGCCCGGCGTTGCCACCAGCACATCGACGCCGTTCGACAATTGACGCACCTGCCGCGGCATCGGCACGCCGCCGATGGCCAGCGCGGTGCTGAGCGTGAAATGCCGGCCATAGGCGCGAAAGCGATCCTGGATCTGGCCGGACAATTCGCGGGTCGGACTCAACACCAGGACGCGGGTCGACTTGCGTTCCGGGCGCCGGCGGTCGGCAAGCAGGCGGTGCAGCAGTGGCAGGGCGAAGGCCGCCGTCTTACCGGTGCCGGTCTGGGCGATCCCGATGGCATCGCGCCCCGCCATCGCCGGCGGGATGGTGCCGCTCTGGATCGGGGTGGGGGCAAGATACTGCTCGTCGGCCAGGGCACGCAGGATGGGTTCGGCCAGGCCGAAGACGTGAAAACCGTTCAAGGGATCGACTTTCCAAAACAGGCGAATAGCCACGCGCCAATCAAACCGGCGCGAGGTTCGCGGGTTGCTGCAAACATCCCCGCGTGTCTCGGGCTGTCGGCTGGGAGGTGGTTTGCGCTAGGCGCCGGCAAGGACCGGCCGCTACACGCTGCGCGCGCGCCCGATTGGACGCCACCCTGTAAATGGCACCGACGGCTGACGGTTTCAAGCTTTCGTTGCCGAGCGCATCGCCTCCGCCGGGCTGTGGATCAGGCTAGCGCCAGCGACTGTGTCGGGCATGGAGCGGATGGCGCATCGACGAACCTGGCGCGCACATGAGCCCAAGGGGGTCGGGGGAGCAGCGGAACGGGGCGCGGCGCCCGCGCACAGCGCAAGCGCGCTGGCCGTCACGGGCGGTCGCGATCCCTGCCTTTGGCCGCTGCCTTGGCCGCCGCCTTGGCTGCCGCTTTCGCCGCCGCCTTGGCCGCGTCCTCGCGCTTGTGTCTCTCCATGATCGGTTTCAACACCAGGTCCCACCGCCTGGGCCCATGGCCGGCCATCTCGATCACCTCCGAGGCCTCGGCGCGAAATACTACAGACGGACCTTCTTCAAAGGCCTTGAGCACCGGGATGGCCTGTTCCGGCACGAACGTGATGCAGACTTGCGCCGCTTGCAGCCTGAAGTGGACCCCTTTTGTGGGACCACGATGAGGCCTTTCTAAGAGCCCAACCGGAAAGTTCTTGAGTCGGAAGAATCGGATGTGATTCCTTGTCGAGCACCCGAATCGAAGGAGGGTGCTCGATGTGGACGCCTGAACACCGCCTTGCCGCCGACCGGCGCGGCTTGC
>VGEV01000034.1 GCA_016869175.1 Alphaproteobacteria bacterium | reverse complement strand
CCATCCCGCCCGCACATCCGTTGGCCAAGGCCGAGTTCGCAACCATCCGCCTGCGCTTGTTGAAGCTCGGCGCCCGCATCGTCGAGACCGCCCATCGCGTGCGCATCGCCTTCGCCGCCGTTTGCCCGGATGCCGCTCTCATCCGCTTGCTCGCCGGCGCGCTTCGACCCGCCGCTCCATGACCGACGGGGCCGATGCCCCGAAAACACCCGTTCCCGCAATCCCAAACCAATAACCCGACACCCGACAAACCAACCCGCGATGAAAAAGACGCAACGACCACGCATGCCGCGTGATCGCCTTGCCTCCCTGCCCATCACATCATGGCCTCTCGTGAATAAACCGGGCTAGGTTGCCGGGCGATGCCGCAAAGGAGGCAGCCAAGACCGGCCTGGATGCTTCGGCGATGGCGGATTATCGGCGCGACGGCCTGATCTTCCGCCGCGGTCTGTTCGACGCGGCAGAAGTCGACCTGTTGCGCCGGGCGATGGAGCAGGACCCCAAGGTCGCCGAGCACGCCGTGCTGCGGGCCGACGCGGAAGGCGGCGCCACGCGCATCTCGCTGTGGAACCGGGCGGGCGACAGCGTCTATGGCTTGGCCGCCCGCAGCCGGCGCATGGTGGACATGGCGGAAGCGCTGATCGGCGAGCCGGTCTATCACTTCCAGTCCAAGCTCACGGCCAAGGAGCCGTTCGTCGGCGGCGCGTGGGAATGGCACCAGGATTACGGCTACTGGTACTACAACGGCTGCCTCAGGCCGGCCATGCTGAGCGTGATGGTGGCACTCGACCGCAGCGACCGCGAGAACGGTTGTTTACAGATCATCAAGGGCTCGCATCGCTATGGCCGCATCGACCACGTGCCGTTGACGGACAAGCAGAACGGCGCGGAGCCGCAACGCATCGCCTGGATCCTGGAACGCAATGACTTGTTGCATTGCGAGCTCGATCCGGGCGACGCCGTGGTGTTCCACTGCAACGCCTTGCACCGCTCGGACCAGAACCGCTCGGCCAAGCGGCGCTGGACCTTGCTCATCTGCTACAACGCGGTGTCGAACGACGCGCTGATCACCGCCGATGACCGCTCCTACGTGCCGCTCGAGGTGGTCGACGATGGCGCGATCAAGCGGGCGGGCCTGCGCTTCGCCCAGGGCGAGGCGGAGCATTTCGCCCGCCAGGCTTACGTGCCGAAGCTGAGCCGGACCGGCTGACCCCTCACGCCTGAAGCGCGTCGGCGGCCTTTTCCGCGATCATCACCACCGCGGCATAGGTGTTGCCCGAGACCATGGTCGGCATGACCGAGGCATCGGCCACCCGCAGCCCCTCGAGGCCGATGACCTTGAGCTGCGGGTCGACCACCGCCCGCGGATCGCTGCCCATCTTGCACGTGCCGATCGGGTGGAAGGTGGTGGAGCCGGTCGCCTTGGCATGCTCCAGCAGGTCGTCGTCGCTGACGGCGGCCGGGCCGGGGAAGGTCTCGTGTGCCACGTGGTTGGCAAGCGGCGGCGTGGCGAACAGCTGCCGGGCGAACTTCAGCAGCGCCAGCATCACTTGCCGGTCCAGGGGATCGGCCAGGTAGTTCGGCTGGATCTCGGGCGCTTGCCTGGGATCGGTGCTGACGATCTTGACATGGCCGTGGCTCTCGGGGCGCTCCTGGTAGCCGCCGCAGGTCATGCCCGGCTCGCGTTCCAGGCTGGCCGTGCCGACGCGGCCGGCCGGATAGCTGGCCGGCGCGAACAGCATCTGCACATCCGGCACCGCGAGATCGGGGCGCGAGCGCCAGAACGCCGCCGCGTGCCCCGGCGCCGCCGTCAGCAGTCCCTTGCGCTGCGTGAAATAGCGCAGCACCTCCCAGGCGAGCGCCAGGCCGTGGCTCTTCTCGTTCAGGCTGCCGATGCCCTTGACCCGGACCGCGACGCGCGCCGCGTAATGGTCGCGCAAATTGCGACCGACGCCCATCAGCTCGTGCGCGACCGCGATGCCGAGCGGGCGCAACCAGTCGGGATCGCCGATGCCGGAGAGCTGCAGCAGCTGCGCCGAATTGATCGAACCGCCGGCCAGCACCACCTCGCGCCGCACGCGCAAATGCCGGAGCTGCCCTCCGACGCGATAGACCAGGCCGACCGCGCGCCGGCCGTCCAGCAACACGCGCTCGGCCAGCGCATGCATGACCAGGCGCAGGTTGCCGCGTTTCAGCGCCGGCCGCAGGAAGGCATCGGCCGCGCTCCAGCGCCGGCCGCGCTTCATCATCTGCTGGTAGATGCAGGTGCCTTCCTGATCGCCGCTGTTATAGTCCGGATTGCGCCGCAGGCCGAGCTGCTCGGCCGCGTCCTGGAAGAGATGCGACAGCGGATGCGGGTCGCGCTGGTCCTCGACCAGCAGCGGGCCGTCGCGTCCGCGCGTCGCCGGATCGCCGCCAGCCCGCGACTCGGCCCGCTTGAAATGGGGCAGCACGTCCGTCCACGCCCAGCCGCGGCAGCCGAGCTGCGCCCAGGTGTCGTAGTCGTGGGCCTGGCCGCGCACATAAAGATGGCCGTTGATCGAGCTGGAGCCGCCCAGCACGCGGCCCCGCGGATAGACGATGCGCCGGCCGCCAATATGCGCGCCGGGCGCCGTCTCGTAGCCCCAGTTCAGCGCGGGGTCGTGCACAGTGCGCGTGAAGCCGGCGGGGATCTTGATGAAGATGTTGCGGTCGGAGCCGCCCGCCTCCAGCACAGCCACCCGGTGCCGGCCGCTGGCGCTCAAACGGTTGGCCAGGACGCAGCCGGCCGCGCCGGCGCCAACGATGGCGTAGTCGACCTCGCCGTCGTCCAGGAGGTGCTCTGCCATGGCCCTAGCGCGGTCGCTCGCCCAGCACCGTGCAGCGGCGGATCACGCGTGCCTCGTGCAGCGCGTCATACGGTTCGGCCTTGTGCAGCAGGCAGCGGTTGTCCCACAGGATGAGATCGCGCGGCCGCCATTTCTGGCAAAAGCGTCGCGCGTCGGCCACGGCGCGGGCGTTGATCTCCTCCACCAGGGCGCGGCCTTCGTCGTAGGGCAGGCCGACGATGCATTCGGCATGGTCACCCAGGAAAATCACCTTGCGGCCGGTCTCGGGATGGGTGCGCACCACGGGGTGCTCGACCGGCGGCGTCGCCAAGCGCTGCGCTTCCGTCATCGGGTCCTCACCGTGCCGGCGCGAGCGCGAGAAGTCGAGATTGTGCCGGGCGCGCAGACCTTCCAGCCGGCGCCGTTCGGCCGGCGGCAGCGCGTCGTAGGCCGCATACATGTCGGCGAACCAGGTCTCGCCGCCGAAGCTGGGAATGCGCTCGGCATAGAGGATGGTCACTTGCCCGGTCCGCTCGCGCCACGAGCCGTCGGTATGCCAGACCAGCGTGCCGCGGTCGGGGTGCTTGCCGCTCGGCCGGCTGTCCGGCCCCAGATTGGACAGATAGTAGAGCTCGGGATGACCGCTCAGGTGGTACTGGTTCATCACGTGGATCTGCACCTCGCCGAAGCGGCGGGCGAACGCCGCCTGCCGCTCCGGCGGCAGGTCCTGGTCACGGAACAGCAGCAATTGGTGATCGAGGAACGCCTGATAGACGGCGGGGAACAGCCGGTCGTCGATCTCGGCGACCTGCTGGTGCAGGACCTCCGCGCCCAGCCCGCCGGGCAGGGGGCGCAGGTCCAGGCGCTGGGCGGTCAACACGGCCATGGCAATCCTCCGCTCGCAACGTTGGCGCCAGTGTGGCGTTTCCTAGCCGCCTCCCGCAAGGGCGGCTTGCCGCGCAGCGCGCAAGGCCGCCGTCGCCTCGGCGTCGACCTCGCCGTTGCGGCGCAGCACCACGCCGTAGGCCTGGCGCGCCTGGCGGCGTGAGACATGGCCTTGCGCCACGTCCAGGCGCACTCGCTCCGGCTCGCGCTCCAGCGGATCGCCATAACCGCCGCCCCCGCCGGTGCGGAAAGTGAACAGGTCGCCCGCCTTCAAGCCAAGGCCGGTCACCTTGTGGTAGCGCCTGGGACGGTGACCGACACGGGCGAGCACGATTTCGCCGCTACGGCCGGCCGCGCCGCCCGCCAGACCCCAAGGCGGGCAGACGGACCGCTCGGACAGGCCGTTGAACAGACCGTTGCCTGCCATGCGGTAAATCCGTTCCAGGCCCAGCCCGCCCCGCCAGCGGCCGGGACCGCCCGAATCCCGGCGCAGGCCGTAGCGCTCCACGTGCAGGGGAAAGCGCGTCTCCAGCACTTCCACGGGGATGTTGAAGGTATCGCCGTGGCCGATGGTGTAGGTGGCGCTTGGCCCGTCGCCGTGCGGCCGGGCGCCCCAGCCGCCGGCGGTCGGCTCGATATTGGTGAAGGCGCGGCCGCTGCGGGCATCGCGCCCGGTCAACAGCATGCAGGAGATGTCGCTGTAATGTGCCGCCGGGATGCGCTCGGGCGCGGCCTCGGACACCGCCTTCAGCACCGTGTCGATCACCGTCAGGATCGGCGTCTGCCACCAGGACATCGCCGCCGGCTCCTCGGCGCTGATCAGCGTGCCCGGCGGCAGGATCACTTGCAGCGGTCGGAAGCAGCCTTCGTTCGGCGGCAGTTCCGGCGCGCAGAGATATTTCAGCGCCAGTCGCGCGGCGCTGATGCCGGCGGCCATGCCGGAATTGATCGGCCCGCGCACTTGCGCATTCATGCCGGTGAAATCGACCGTCATCGCCCGGTCGGCGATGGTCACCCGGGCATGGATGCGGATCGGCCGGCCCAGATCGACGCCATCGTCGTCGAGAAAGCTTTCCGCCTGGTAGCTGCCCTCGCGATAATTGCCCAGTGCCTGGCGCACGATGCGCTCGGCATGGTCCCAGCTCGCCGCCACCGCCGCCTCGACCCGGGCGCCGCCATATTTGCGATGCAGCTCGGCGAGGCGCCGTTCGGCCAGCCGGCAGGCGGCGATTTGCGCCCGCAGGTCGCCGAAGCTGATCTCCGGCAACCGTACATTATGGCGGATGAGGCGCAATAGTTCCGCGTCCGGCTGGCCGGCCTTGTAGATCTTCAGGCTGCGGAACTGGATGCCTTCCTCGAAGCTCGACACCGCGTCGGTCAGGAAGCCGCCGGCCAGCTTGCCACCGACATCGGGCCAATGCGCGCGCGTCACCGGGAAGCCGATCAGCCGGCCTTCGTGGAAGGCCGGCGTGTAGACCACGATGTTGTTGAGATGCTGGCCGCAGGTGCCGGTATGGTTGGTCAGGACGACGTCGCCCGGCTGGAAGCCGTCGGCGCCGAACAGCGCCAGGCCGTCCTTGACCGCGGCATCCAGGTCGCCGACGAACAGCGGCAGGCCGCCCGGCGCCTGTGCCACCAGGCGCGCCTGGGCATCCAGGATGCCGGTGGCGAAGTCCTGCACCTCATAGACGATCGTCGAATGCGCCGTGCGCGCTAGGTTGATGGTCATTTCCTCGGCCAGCGCGATCAACGCGTGGCGCACCACCTCGGCGGTAACCGGATCGTTCGGGCGCTCTAGCGACACCGCGTTCTCCTCAGCCAGCGCCGATCTCCAAGACGAGACAGCCGTTCGGTTCGACGGTCGCCCGGTCGCCCGGATGCAGGATGGTGGTGGAAGCGTATTCCTCGATCACGGCCGGGCCGGCCACATGGGCGCCAGGCTGCAGGCCGGCGCGCTGCTGCACCGGGCTATCGACGAAGCCGCCGGCCGCAGCGAAATAGACCGGCCGGCGATCGGCGGCGGGCGCGGCGATGCGCTTGTCGCGCAACTGCGCGAAGTCGGGCTTGCCGACCGCGCCAAGGCAGGTAAGACGCAGGTTGACGATTTCCGCCGGATCGTCCGCGCCGGCATGGCCGTAGCGCTGCTCGTAAACGGCATCGAACCGGCGCCTGAGTTCGCCCATCGCCGCCGGGCCGTCGAGCCGTTCGCCGACCGGCACGGTCACGGTATATTCCTGTCCGGCGTAGCGCATGTCGAGCGAGCGCAGCAGCAGCACGTTTGCCTGATCGTGCGCCTCGGCGGCCAGCGCCGCGCGGCCCGCCTCCTCCAGCGGCTGGAACCACGCCCCCAGCTCGTCCGCCGTGAGCCGGGCGAAATCGGTCACGCGGGTCAGCACGTGATCGTGGCGCAGATCGGTCAGCAGCATGCCCAGGGCGGAGAAATGCCCCGGCTGGGGCGGGATGATCACGGTGGGAATGCTGAGCTCGCGCGCGATCGCCGCGGCGTGCAACGGCCCGGCGCCGCCGAACGCCACCATGGCAAAGTCGCGCGGATCGTAGCCGCGTTGCAGCGTGATCGCCCGCACGGCGAACGACATGCGGGCATCGGCCAGCGTCAGGATGCCGGCAGCGGCCTCGACCGGTCCAAGTTGCAAGGGCTGTCCGATGCGGGCCACCGCGCCTTCCGCCGCGCCCGTGTCCAAGTCGAACTCACCGCCGAAGAAGCGCCTGGGATTGAGCCGGCCCAGCAGCAAATTGACGTCGGTCACGGTGGGTGCCGCGCCGCCGCGTCCGTAACAGGCGGGGCCGGGCTCCGCGCCGGCCGATTGCGGCCCCACCTTCAGCGCGCCGCCGGCATCGATCCAGGCGATGCTGCCACCCCCGGCGCCAACCTCGACGATGTCGACGACCGGCAAACGCAACGGGAAGCCATCGCGGTAGCCGCCGATGAAATACTGCTCCGTCATTTTCGGCAGGCCGCGCTCGACCAGGCACGTCTTGGCCGTGGTGCCGCCCATGTCGAAAGCGATCACATCGGCATGGCCCAGCACGCGGCCCAGCGCCGCCGCCCCGATGATGCCGCCGGCCGGACCCGATTCCATCATCGCCACCGGCACCTGCCGCGCACGCTCGGCACTCATCACGCCGCCATTCGACTGCATCAGGTGAAAGACGCCGGAGAAGCCGCCGGCCTTGAGCCGGCCACCCAGATCGGTGAGATAGCGGTTGACTTCAGGACCGACGAAGGCGTTCAGCACCGTCGTCGAGCCGCGCTCGTATTCCCGGTACTCGCGCAGGATTTCGTGCGAGGCGGTGACATAGACCCCCGGCAGGGCTGCTTCGATCGCCTGCTTCGCCGCTGCCTCGTGCGCCGGATTGGCATAGCTGTGCAGCAGACAGATCGCCACCGCCTCGGCACTCGCACGCTTGAGTTGCATAATGACGCGCTTGAGGCTGGCCTCGGACAACGGCGTCCGTACCTCGCCGCTCGGTCCGACGCGCTCGACCACGCCGAAGCGCCGGGTTGCCGGCACCAGGGGGGCCGGCTTCTCGAAGAACAGGTTGAAGGTATCCGGCCGGTTGGCCCGGCCGATCTCGTGCACATCCTCGAAGCCGGCCGTGGTGACCAGCGCGGTCAGCGCGCCCTTGCGCTGTATGACCGCATTGATCGCCACGGTCGAGCCATGCACCAGATGGGCGATGGCGGCGGGCGCCGCCTCAGCCTTGGCCAGGCATTGCAGGATGGCGTCGGCCAACGCGCGCGGCGTCGACAGTGCCTTCTCGAACTTCACGCCACCCGTCGCATCGTCGTACAGCACCAGGTCGGTGAAGGTGCCGCCGATGTCGACCGCCGTGCGCAGTCCCGGGCGGCGGGCCGACATCGGCAAGTCCCGATCCGGCCCGCCGACGGGCTCAGGCTGCCTTCGCCGACAGGTCGCCCAAGGTGTCGTCGAGCGCCAGCCGCAGGCGCCGCAGCATTTCGTCGATCTCGGGCTCGTCGATCACCAGCGGCGGCGAGAAGGCAATGCGGTCGCCGACGACGCGCACGATAACGCCGTGCCGCAGGGCATGGCGGTCGAGAATGGCGCCGGCCTTGCCCATCGGCTCGAACGGCCGGCGTGTTTTCTTGTCGGCCACCATCTCCAGACCGTGCACCAGGCCGACGCCGCGCGCATCGCCGATCAGCGGATGTTCGGCCAGTTTCGCCAGCTTGCCGCCGAAATAGGCGCCGACGCGCCGCACGTGATTGACGATGTCGCTTTCCTCGTAGATCCGCAGCGTCTCCAACGCCACCGCCGCTGTCACCGGATGGCCGGAATGGGTGTAGCCATGCGCGAAGGCAGCGCCCTTCTCGCCCACGCTCAGCATCGCCTGATAGATCTTGTCGTTGATCAGCAAGGCCGAGATCGGTTGGAAGGCGGCCGACAGCGCCTTGGCGCAGGAGATCATGTCCGGCTTGAGGTCGTAGGTCTGGCTGCCCCACCAGTTGCCGGTGCGGCCGAAGCCACAGATCACCTCGTCGGCGACGAACAACACGTCGTACTTGCGCAGCACCGCCTGGACCTTGGCGAAATAGCCGGCAGGCGGCAGGATGGCGCCGCCGGCGCCCATCACCGGTTCGGCGAAGAACGCACCGACGGTCTGCGGCCCTTCCGCCAGGATCAACCGCTCCAGCGCCTCGGCCATGCGTGTGGCGAAGGCTTCCTCGCTCTCGCCGTCCTCGTGGTTGCGGTAGTAGTGCGGAAACTCGGTGTGCCGCATCATCGGCAAAGGCAGGTTGAAGCCGGCATGCATGTCCGGCTTGCCGGAGAGGCTGACCGCGGCCACGGTGTTGCCGTGGTAGCCGTTCTTGCGGCCGATGATCTTGTTCTTCTCCGGCTTGCCGATGGCGCTGTGGTAGTACCAGACCAGCTTGATGGCGGTGTCGTTCGCCTCCGAGCCGGAGCATTGCAACAGCACCTTCGACATCGGCACGGGCGCCAGCGACAGCAGCTTTTCCACCAGGTCGATCTGTACGTTGAGCGCCCGCTGGCGAAAGGTGTGGTAGTAGCCAAGCGTCTTCATCTGCTCATAGGCAACGCGCGCCAGGCGTTCGGAGGCGTTGAACCCCAGCGAGGCGCACCACAAACCCGCCGCCGCGTCGATATATTCCTTGCCGCCGTCGTCGACGATGCGGCAGCCCTGGCCGCGGGCGACCAGCAGCGGGCCTTCGTTGCGGAACGTCGCCAGGTTGGTCTGCGGATGGACGTAATAGGCGATGTCGCGCGCGGCGGGCGAGTTGGGCAGGATCGCGTTCATGTCGTGACCTCCGGCATGGAGTTGGGGGGACGCCGTCTTACTCCGCCGGCGCGAAGCGGTATTTCGCCGCCGCGTGCTCGGGCGTGACGTAACCGTCGGCGATGTCCTCGGCGATCGCCTGCGGATCGCGTTCGCCGGGCGGGCCATAGCCGCCGGCGCCGCTCAGCCGGAAGCTCACCACATCGCCCTTCTCGATCTGCAGCAGTGCCTTGGAGGGCAGCGTGCGCGCGTTGCGGCCGGGATTGAGGATGGTCTCGGCCAACGCGCCGGGCTCGCCCCCGGCCAGGCCATAGGGCTGGAACTTGTGCCGGTCGCCCAGCAGGGAAAGCGTGGCGGTGCTGTTCAACAGCTCGATGTCCTTGCGCAGGCCGCAGCCGCCGCGATGCCGGCCGGCGCCGCCGGAATTGGCGATGAACTCGAGCCGCCTGACGCGGACCGGATTCAGCGTCTCGTGCACCTCCACGGGGATGTTAGAACAGTTCATCACCGGGCTGAGCCCCTCCACGCCGTCGCGATCGTGCCGCCCGCCATAGCCCGCGAGACCCACATCGTAGAGCACGAACGGCCTGCCGGTGCGGTCGTCGATGCCGCCGATATTCGGGTTCGACCAATGCGAGAAGGCGCCCATGGCGCGTTCCGGAAGCGCCTGGGCGATGGCGCCATTGATGGTGTCGAAGATGCGCACCTGCAAGGCGGCGCGGCCGCCGCTCGGCGCGGGGAAGCGCGGGTTGAAGAACGACCCCTCGCGCGCCACGATCCGGATGGGGCGCATGTTGCCGGCGTTCTGCGGCCACAACGCGTCGCAGAACACCTTGATGGCGAAGATCGCGTAGGCGCGGGTGTAATTGAGGTAGGAGTTGATCGCCGCCGGCACCTGGTCGCTGGAGCGGGAGAAGTCCACCGTCACCTCGCCCTTGCCGTCGAAGGTGACGTCGACGGCGATGCGGATGGGCGGGGTCTCGGGTCCGTAGTCGTCGACGTGATCCTCGAAGCTGTAGGTGCCGGCCGGCACCTTGGCGAGCGCTTGGCGCATGCTGGCCTCCGAACGGTCCAGCAGGATCTCGTAGGCCGCCTCCACGCGTTCCGGCCCCTGCTCGCGGAACAGCGCCTCCAGACGCACCGCCGCGGAACGGTTGGCGGCGTGTTGCGCCATCAGGTCGCCGCGTACCTTGTCGGGCATGCGAACGTTGCCGGTGACCAGGCGCAGGATGTCCTCGTCCGGCTCGCCGCCGCGAATGAACCTGACCGGCAGGATGCGCAAGCCCTCCTGGAAGGCCTCCGTCACGCCATGCACCTTCTGCGAGCCGGGTGCCGCGCCGCCCATGTCCACCTGGTGCGCCGAATTGCAGACGAAGCCGATCAGCCGCTCGCCCATGAATACCGGCATGATCTGGAAGGTGTCGGGGAAATGGCCCGAGCCGAGCGCCGAATCGTTGAGCAGGATGCCGTCGCCCGGCCGCAGCCGGTCGGGCGGGAAGTAGTCGCGCAATACCGCCTGCACCACATAGGGGAAGGAGCCAAGATGGCCGGGGCTGAACGGTCCCTGCGCGATCATCCGGCCCTTGGCATCGAACACCGCGGTCGAGAAATCGTCGCCCTCGCGCACCCCCTCGGAGAAGGCGGTGTGGCGCAAGGTCAGGCCCAGTTCCTCGGCGATCGACAACAGGCCCTTCCAGATCACCGTCAGCGTGATGGGGTCGATCTCGTCCTGCCGTTTCATGTCCTGTCCCGCGCGATGTCGATCAACAGATGCCCGCTGGCGTCGATGCGGGCCAAATCGCCCGGCAGCACGACCGTGGTGCAGTCCGGGTCTTCGACGATGGCCGGGCCGACGATGCCCTGGCTGCCGATGCTAGCGCGCGCCATGACCGCTGTCTCGACAAAGCCGCCGGCCTCCGGGAACCATGCATTGCGGCGCCCCTGGCGCTGATCGGCGCTGGCGGCGAACCGCCATTCGCCGGTGGGCGGGCGGGGCAGGCTCGCGACCAGCGCCCAATCGACCGCCTCAACCGCACCGGCCTCGTCGCGGTAGCGATGCTTGCGCTGGTAGGCGTCATGGAAGGCGGCTGCCGCCCGCGCCGGATAGCTCTCGTCGATGGCGCCGTCGGGCAGATCGACGTGCACCTCGAAGCCCTGGCCGGCATAGCGCAGATAGCCGTAGCGCGACCAGCGCACGCCGCCGGCATCGCTCAGCAGCGCCAGCTCGGCGCGCGCGCGCCTTTCCAGCTCCGAATAGAGCTCGGCCATGGCAGGCACGCTGGCGGCTTCCAGGCGCATGAGGCGCGTGGCGCTGACGTCGATGCGCGGTTCGGCCTGCAGCAGGCCGACCGCCGAGCCGACGCCTGCCGCCGCCGGCACCACCACGCGCGGAATGCCGATGGCGCGGGCAAGCCTCGCCGCGTGCAGCGGCCCGGCGCCGCCGAAGGCCACCAGCGCATAGCGCCTGGGGTCGCGGCCGCGCTCGACCGAGACCAGGCGCATGGCGTGTTCCATGTTGCCGGTCGCCACCAGGTGGATGCCCCAGGCGGCCTCGCCGTCGCTCAGCCCGAGCGGCTGGCCGATATGCTGGCGGATGCCGGCGGCGGCAGCAGCAGCGTCCAGCGGCATCGTGCCGCCGTTGAAGTAGCCGGGATCGATATAGCCGAGCACCAGGTTGGCGTCGGTCACCGTCGGCTGCCGGCCGCCCTTGCCGTAGCAGATCGGCCCCGGCTCGGCGCCGGCGCTTTGCGGGCCGACGCCGATCATGCCCATGTCCAGGCTGGCGATGGAGCCGCCGCCGGCGCCGATTTCCAGCAGTTCGACCGCCGGCACGCTGACCGGCAGGCCGCTGCCCTTGCGATAGCGCACCGGATCGACCTCGAAGGCGGGAGCGATGGCAGGCTGGCCGTCGTCGACCGCGCCCAGCTTGGCCGTGGTGCCGCCCATGTCGAAGGTGATGACGTGGCGGGCACCGACCGCCTCGCCGACCAGGCTCGCCATCAGCACGCCGGCGGCCGGTCCCGATTCCAGGATGCGCACGGGATAGCGCCGGGCCAGTGCCGGCGAGACCAGGCCGCCATTCGATTGCATCACCATCATCTCGCGCTGGAAGCCGCGTTGCTTCAACGCATCCTGCAGCTGGCCTAGATAGCGGTCGACCACCGGGCGGACATAGGCGTTCACCACGGTGGTGTTGGTCCGCTCGTATTCCCGGAACTTGGGCGAGATGTCGGAGGACAGCGACACCGGCACATTTGGTGCCCGTTCGGCCAGACGCGCCGCCACCATCTGTTCGTGCGTGGGGTTGGCATAGGCGTGCAGCAGGGCGATGGCAACCGATTGCCGCCCGCTCGCCAGCGCCCGCTCGATGGCGGCATCGACGCTCGCCGGGTCGAGCGACTCGACCACCGTTCCGTCGGCCGCCAGCCGCTCGGCCACTTCCAGGATGTGCCGGCGTTGCACCAGCGGCTCGGGCTTGTCGAGATAGAGGTCGTAGGTCTCGTAGCGCTTCTGCCGACCGATGATCAGCACGTCGCGGAAGCCGGCAGTGGTGATGAGCGCGGTTGGCGCGCCTTTCCGCTCGATCACCGCGTTGGTGGCAACCGTGGTCGCATGCAGCACGGCGGCGACGTTCGCTGGGGCGAGGCCCGCCTGGCCGAGCAACGCGTCGAGGCCCGTCAAGACCGCTTGCGCCGGGTCGGCCGGCGTGCTGGGCAGCTTGTGGGCCAGCACCCGGCCGCCGGCACCGTCATGCAGCACGCAATCGGTGAAGGTGCCGCCAATGTCGAAGGAGATCCGGATCATGGCGTGTTCTTAGCCCCTTGTCGGCAGCGGGCGCCAGTGGGTGTACCGCCCGCATGCCTGCCCTGCCGGTTGGATCGCTGGTTTTTCCGTTCGTTCCATCTGTTCTACAGTCGGCCGCCCTTGAGGCTAGGGCAATTTCCGTTCGAGTCGAACCAGGCCGGTTCTACTCAATCGGGAGCCATTGCCCTGCAACCATGACTGCCGCGCGGTGGGCTCCGATCAGCGATCCATCTGATCGGACACCGCGCCAGAGGAGATGCGCGATGCACGATCTGGTCATTCGCGGCGGCACCATCGTCGATGGCACCGGCAGTACCGGTTATGCCGGCGATCTGGCGATCGACGGCGGGCGCATTGCGCAGGTCGGCGGCAAGGCCGGGCCGGGCCGACGCGAGGTCTCCGCCGCCGGCCTGCTGGTGACCCCCGGCTGGGTCGACGTGCACACCCATTATGACGGACAGGCGACCTGGGATGGCGAATTGGCGCCGTCCTCCTGGCATGGCGCCACGACCATCATGTTCGGCAATTGTGGCGTCGGCTTCGCGCCGGTGCGGCGGGAGCACCATGATGGGCTGATCCAGTTGATGGAGGGGGTGGAGGACATTCCCGGGATTGCACTGGCCGAGGGGCTGAAATGGGACTGGGAGAGTTTTCCGCAGTATCTCGACGCGCTTTCCCGCCTGCCGCGGGTGATCGACGTGGCGGCGCAGATGCCGCACCACGCGCTCAGGGTCTATGTCATGGGCGAGCGCGGCATCGCGCGCGAGAGGGCCACCGCCGACGACATCGCCGCCATGAGCCGGCTGACCGAGGAAGCGCTCAGGGCCGGCGCCTTCGGCTTCACCACCAGCCGAACCGAATCCCACCGCACCCCGACCGGCGAGGCGGTGCCGGCCCGGCACGCCGCACCGGACGAATTGCTCGGCATCGGCGAAGCCCTGGGCCGGGTCGGACGCGGCGCCTTCGGCATGGTCAGCGACTTCGAGGACGAGGCGGCCGAGTTCAGGTGGCTGTCGCAGCTCGCGAGGTCCAGCGGCCGGCCGGTCTGGTTCTTGCTGACCGACCGGGCCTATGACCCCGAACGCTGGCGCCGGTTGATGGCGGGCGTGCGCGAGGCGCGCGGGCAGGGGGCGCAGGTGGCGGCGCAGGTGGCGGCGCGGCCGGTCGGCGTGATTGTCGGCTTCCTGGGCTCGCTCAATCCCTTCACGCCCCGGCCCAGCTACGCCGCACTCGCCCAGCTGCCGCCGGCGGAGCGCATCAGGCGGCTCAACCAGGCGTCGGTGCGAGAAGCGATCCTGCGCGAGGAGCCCTCGGCGCAACTCCTGGACATCATGACGCCGCTGCAGCGCGCCATCACCACCCGGTGGGACCGCATCTATACGCTGGGTGATCCGCCGGAATACGAGCCCGACCAGGAGCGCAGCATCGCCGCGCTGGCGGCGCGCGGCAACCGGCCGCCGGCTGCCGTCGCCTACGACTGCATGCTGGAGGACGACGGGCGTCGCATGCTGTTCTTCCCCATCACCAACTACGTCACCGGAGATCACGAACCGATCCGCCAGATGTTGAGCGATCCGGCAACCATCGTCGGCCTGAGCGACGGCGGCGCGCATTGCGGCATGATCTGCGACGCCAGTTCGCCCACCTACCTGCTGACGCATTGGGCGCGCGACCGCCAGCGCGGGCCAAGGCTGCCGCTGGAATGGCTGGTCAAACGGCAGACTGGCGATAACGCGCGCTATTTCGGATTCAATGACCGCGGCGTGCTGGCGCCCGGCAAGAAGGCCGACTTCAACCTGATCGACTTTGCCGGCCTGCGCCTGCATGCGCCGCAGATCGTTTACGACCTGCCCGCCGGCGGCCGGCGGCTGGTGCAGCGCGTGGACGGCTATGAGATGACTGCGGTTTCCGGGCGGCCGATCTTCGAACGCGGGCAGGCGACGGGCGCCATGCCGGGCAAGCTGGTGCGCGCCGGCGGCCGAGGTTGACAGAGGGCTGGCGTGCGGCGGAGCATTGCGGCGACACCGAAACGGTGCGAGCGGCCGGGCTGTCGGTACAAACCGGCGCATACGAATTGGGCGGGGGACACATCATGAGGATAGGGCGTGCATGGCTGCCGGCGTTGCTGCTGGCGACGGTCGGCTCGGCGACTGCGGCGCGGGCCGCGACGACCTGGGACTATTACTCGTTCACCGGCGTCACGCATGCTGTCACCAAATACCAGATGGCTTTCGCCGAGGAAGTGCTCAAACGCACCAAGGGCGAGTTGAAGATCGTGGTGCGGCCGGCCGGCGAACTGCCATTCCGCATCGACGAGGCCGGCAAGATCGCAGGCGAAGGCCAAGTGCAGATCGCCTCCGCCTATGCCGGCTTTCTGACCGGCACCGTGCCGATTGCCGGCATCACAGGCCTGCCATTCCTGGCCCGCACCTATGAGGATCTGGAAAAGGCCTATCCGACGATCGACAAGTTCACCAAGCCGGAATTCGAGAAGCTCGGCTTCAAAACGCTGTTCTATTTCTCCTGGCCGTCACAGAACCTGTTCGGCATCAACAAGCCGATCCAGAATGCGGGCGATTTCGCCAACCGCAAGATCCGCACCACCGATCCCAAGCAGGCCGAGATGGTCAAGCGGTTGGGCGGCTCGTCGGTCACGCTTGCCACGGCCGAGGTGCCGGTCGCCATGCAGCGCGGCTTGATGGAAGGCGTGCTGACCGCGACCTTCAACCTGGTCACCGCGAAATGGACCGAGCTGGTGAAATGGGCGTGGTATGCCAACATCAACATCGGCGGCCCGAATTTCGAGGTGGTCAACCTGAAGGCCTACAACGCGCTCGCCCCGGAAGTTCGCAAGGCGCTGGACGAAGTGGCGGCCGAATGGGGCGTTAAAATGACCAAGGAGATCGCCGCGCTGGAGATTTCCGACAAGAAGACCCTGAAGGAGAAGTTCGGCATCGAGGTTTACGACGCGCCGAAGGAAGTGATCGACGATCTGGCCAAGCGGATGACGCCCTACTGGGACGAATGGGCACAGCAGACCGGCCCTAAGGCCGCGGAGATGCTGAAGGAAGTGCGGCAGGCGATCGGCCGCTAGGGGGACGGAACCGGCGTGTTGGAGCGTTTGGCGTCGGCGATCGAGCGGCTGAGCACGTTCGGCGGTTGGCTGGCCGCCGGCGCCATCGCGGGCATTCTCGTGCTCGTCACCGTGGAGATGGCGCTGCGCGCTGTGCTGGGCGTTTCCACCCAGGTTTCGGACGAGATGTGCGGTTATCTCAATGTCTCGGCTATTTTTTTCGGCTTGGCGATGGCGCTGCGGGACGGCGCCTATGTGCGGGTGGAGCTGATCTACAACCGCTTGACGGGCACTGCCGCGCAGGCGGTGCGCTGGCTGATCGTGCTGGCCAGTCTTGCGTACATGCTGGTCGCGATCGTCATCATGTGGCGCTATGTCGGCTATAATTTTCGCACCGGCATCGCCTCCACCAGCTTTTCGCAGACCCCGTTGTGGATACCGCAAGTGCCGATCCTGGTAGGTTCGACGCTGCTGGTGCTGCAACTTGCGGCGTTCTTGCTGCGCGGCGGTCGCAAGGTGCCCTAAGCGTAGTGCCGGAGAAGCCTCATGGGTTGGCAGGAATTCGGCCTCGTTCTGGTGCTCGTGCTCGGCGTCGCGCTCGTCCTGGGGCAGTGGACGGCGCTGGCGCTGGGTAGCGCCGGCATGCTGATGCTCTATCTCGCGCGGGGCGAGATGGCGCTCAACACCGTCGGCTCGGTGATCTGGAACACCGCCAACAGTTACGTGCTGATCGCCGTGCCGATGTTTTTGCTGCTGGGCGAAATCATCCTACGCAGCGGCGTCAGTTCGCATTTCTACCGCGGCGTCGCGGCGCTGATGGGGCGAACGCCGGGCGGCCTTTTGCACGCGAACATCGTGGCTTGCGCGCTGTTCTCGGCCATTTCCGGTTCCAGCGTCGCGACGGCGGCCGCGGTCGGCAGCGTGGCGATCCCGGAAATGCTGAAGCGCCGCTACCAGCCGAAACTGCTGTTCGGCTCGCTGGCGGCAGGCGGCACGCTCGGCATCCTGATCCCGCCCAGCATCGTCATGATCCTTTATGGCGCGCTGGTCGAGGAATCCATCGTCAAGCTGTTCATGGCCGGCATGATCCCGGGAATCCTGATGGCCGGCTTGTTCATGGTCTATATCGCGCTGCATGTCCTGGTCAGGCGGGGCGACGTGCCGGCCGAGGAGGAGCGGGTGGTCGGCGCGGAACGCTGGCGGCTGTCGCTGCACGTGCTGCCGATTGTCGGACTGTTCCTGACTGTGCTCGGCAGCATGTTCTTCGGCATCGCCACGCCGACCGAGGCGGCCGTCGTGGGCGCCTTGGGCGCGCTGGCGCTCGCCTGGGGTTATGGCGGCTTGACTTGGGCGGTGTTCTGGCAAGCGTTGATCGCCACCACGCGAGTTACCTGCATGGTGCTGTTCATCATTATCGGCGCGCAGATCCTGTCGAACGCGCTGACCTATACTGGGGTCAGCCGCGGCGTGTCGGAATGGATCGTCGGTCTGGAACTCTCGCGCTGGATGCTGTTCCTGGCGCTGGTCGTGCTCTATCTCGTCCTCGGCTGCTTCGTCGACGGCGTGTCGATGATCTACATCACGCTGCCGGTGCTGTTCCCGGTAGTGGTGCAGGCGGGGTTCAATCCCATTTGGTTCGGCGTGATCCTGACCATCCTGATCGAGCTCGGCCAAATCACGCCGCCGGTCGGCCTCAACCTGTTCACCATCCACGGGATTTCCGGCGGCTATCCGTTTAGCGACGTGGTGATCGGCTCGGTGCCGTTTGTCTTGGTCATGCTTTTCACCATCCTGCTGCTGTGCTTTTGGCCCGCCCTCGCGCTCTGGTTTCCCGCCACCATTTAGACGCGGACGACGTCGTTTATTCGACCGCGATGCCACGGCGCCGGGCTTCGCGCAGCGTCGCGTTGGCCTGCGGCAGCATGGCGTAGTCGATCATCGCGCCCCGGTAGGTGACGGCGCCCGCTCCTCTGGCCTCGGCTTCGGCCATTGCGGCGATCAGGCCCTTGGCATAGGCGATCTCCTCGGCCGTCGGCGTGAACGCTTCGTTGGCCAGCGCCACGTGGCTGGGGTGGATCAACACGCAGCCGGCGAAGCCGAAATCGCGCGCTCTTACCGCCATCTTGCGCAGAGCCTCGATCTCGTCGATGCGCGTGCCGATCAGGCTGGCGAGCGGATAGGGCGCGCCGGCAGCGCGGCTGTCCAGCACCAACTTGGAGGCCAGGTAATATTGCTCGGCGCCTTCATATGTCGGCCGGAAACCGAAGGCCCGCGCCATATCGGCCGGCACCGGCCCGCCGAACGAACCGAGCAGCCCCTTCACCCGAGTGCTGGCGGCGGCAAGCAGGCCGGCGTCGCGCATACCCTCGGCGGTTTCCGGCAGCACCAGAATGCCGACCGTGCCCATCCGCATGCCGGCCCTGCCCTCGGCATGACAGAGCGCGCGATCGACCGTTCGTATCTCCTCAACCGTCCGCGCCTTCGGCAGCAGCACCGCCACCAGACCGTGCGAAGTGACCGCCGCGATGTCGTCGAGGCCGCCCTCATCGGGATGATTGATCCGCACGGTGGCGGGCAGGTCGATGCCCCGGCAATAGCCGATGCCTTCGCGCACCGTCGTTCGGGCCGCCGCCTTCTCGGCCGGCGGCACGGCATCTTCCAGGTCCAAGATCAATGCGTCGGGCTTGGCACGCGGCGCCTTGCGGATCCAATCGGGCTTTTGGCCCGGCACGAACAGCAGCGAACGCAATGGCCAGCAATCCTCGCCGGCTGTGCTCTCGGTCATGTTTCCGCCCCCCTTTGGGCCGCCGGCGCATGCTAAGGGAGTTGGACGGTCAAGCCAGCGTGGATTGCGCCGGTATCTATTTAACATATTATAAATGTGATAAAATACGGTTGACTCTTTTTGAGTGTGTAGTATAGACATCTACATCGCGCCGATTTGAGCTGACAGCTTGCGGGCGCGTTAGAAATGCAGCTAAAGCGTTGGGCATATCCCGCCCAGCACCAAGCTGCGGCGGGTTTTTCGTGCCCGACCGCGCCACGGCCTTGCGCCGTGAACCGGCCGCGTTCCGATCGCCCGCTGGCAACAACCGGTCCCCGCGCGAAGTGCCGGGGCCAGCAGGAGGTCGTGGCATGCGCTTTTTTCGCCAGATATCCCTCGGTATTGCGCTGTTGGGCGCCCTTGCCGTCCCCAGTTTCGCCAGCGGGCAGCCGACGCGTATCGGTCTCGACTGGGCGTACTACAACCCGGTCAGCCTGGTGCTGAAAAAACACGGCTGGGTAGAGGGCGAATTCGCCAAGGACGGGATTGCCGTGCTGTGGGTGCAGAGCCTGGGTAGCAACAAGGCGATCGAGTTTCTCAATGCCAGAAGCGTCGATTTCGGCTCGACCGCAGGTGCCGCGGCCCTGCTGGCCCGGATCAACGGCAGCCCGATCAAGGCGGTCTATGTCTATTCCAAGCCGGAATGGACGGCGCTGGTCACCCGGCCCGACAGCGGCATCCGCTCGGTCGCCGACCTGAAGGGCCGCCGCGTGGCGGCAACGCGCGGCACCGATCCCTACATTTTTCTGTTGCGTGCGTTGGGCGAGCACGGCCTCGGCGAACGCGAGGTGAAGATCGTGCTGTTGCAGCATCACGACGGCCGGGCCGCCTTGGAAACGGGCGCGGTTGACGCTTGGGCCGGGCTCGACCCGATGATGGCGCAGAGCGAGTTGGAAAAGGGCTCGTTGCTGTTCCACCGCAACGCCGATCTTAACACCTACGGCTTTCTCAACGTGCGCGAGGAGTTCGTGCGCCAGTATCCGGCGCTGGTCGGCCGCCTGCTGGCGGTATACGAGCGCGGTCGGCGCTGGGCGCTGGCCAATCCCGAGGCGCTGCGCGACATCCTTGCGGAAGCGGCGAAGCTGGAGCCGAAAGTGGCGGCGCGCCAACTGGAACGAACCGATCTGTCCGACCCGGTGCTGGGCCCGGTGCATCGTCAGGCCATCGTCGCCGCCGGCGAGGCGCTCCGGCAGGCGGGGGTGGTCGCGGCCGAGGTAAACGTGGCGGCGACGGTTGACGACTTGCTCGACACCTCGTTCGGTGCGCGGCTCGCAGCCAAGGGAGAGCGGCATTGAGCCAAGCCGAGCTTCTGCTAAGCGAGAGCGGTCCCGGTCCCCGACGGGCGGCCGGGTTCGCCCTGTTGGGCGAGCGGCTTTGGCGCCCCGCTTCGGCTTTGCTGCTGCCGCTGGCCGGCGCCATCGGCTGGGAGGCCGGGGCAGAGCAGGGCCTGATCGACGCTCATCTGCTGCCGCCGCCCTCGCAGCTGCTGGCGACCTTCGCTGCCCTGCTGGCCAAGGGCGAGGCGGTGCAGCACATCGCCGCGACCGGCCAGCGGGTGGCGTTGGGCTTTTTCTTCGGCATGGCGGCAGGCACCGTGCTGGGGGCAACGACCGGTTATTTCGATTTGGCGCGCCGACTGCTCGACCCCTCCGTCCAAGCTCTGCGCAGCGTTCCCCCGCTCGCCTGGGTGCCGCTGTTCATCCTCTGGTTCGGCATCTTCGAGACCTCCAAGGTCATGCTGATTGCGGTCGGCGTGTTCTTTCCCGTTTACCTCAACTTGGCCGGCGCCATGCACGGGGTCGACCGCAAGCTGGTGGAAGTGGGGCGCGTGCACGGGCTTTCGCACGCCCGGATCATCCGCCGCGTGCTGCTGCCTGCCGCATTGCCAGGCTATCTGATCGGGCTGCGTTCGGGCCTGGGCCTCGGTTGGATGTTCGTGGTCGCGGCCGAGTTCATGGGGGCGAGCGAGGGGCTGGGCTTCCTTCTGGTCGACGGTCAGATGATGGGCCGTCCCACCACCATTCTGGTGGCGATCGTGCTGTTCGCGGTGATCGGCAAATCGACGGACTTTGCGGTCGCCATCGTCTCGGCCCGGCTTTTGCGCTGGCAAGACGCGTTCAAGCCCTCGGGGAGCGCCTGATGCTGGAACTCGATCTGGTCGCCAAGCGTTTCGCCAACGGCCATCTGGCGGTGGCGGCCGCCTCGCTGGTGGTGCGCGAGAGCGAACTCGTCGCCATCGTCGGCGGTTCGGGCTGCGGCAAGAGCACGTTGCTGCGGCTCATTGCCGGCTTGGAGCGGCCGAGCGCCGGCCAGGTGCGGCTCGCCGGCCGGCCGATCGAGGGGCCGAGCCCGGAGATCGGCATTGTGTTTCAAGAGCCGCGCCTGATGCCCTGGCTCAGCGTCGCCGACAATGTGCGGTTCGGTCTTGCCGCGCGGCCGCGGATCGAAGCCGACAAGGCCGTGCGCGAGGTGCTGCGGCGCGTGGGCCTCGAAGATTTTGCCAAGGCCTGGCCGCGCGAATTGTCGGGCGGCATGGCGCAACGCGTGGCGATTGCCCGCGCGTTGGTGACCCGGCCCAAGGCGTTGCTGCTGGACGAGCCGTTCAGCGCACTCGACGCGTTCACACGCCTGGACTTGCAAGACCATCTGATCGCGCTCTGGAACCACGACCGGCCGACAATGGTGCTGGTGACACACGACATCGACGAGGCCATTGCGCTAGGCGACCGCGTGCTGGTGATGGGCGGTCGTCCGGGCCGCATCTACCGCGAATTGTCAATCGCGGCGCCACGGCCGCGCGACCGCACCGCACCGGCCTTCGTGCAGGCCAAGCGCGCCATCCTGGATGACCTGCGCCTGGCGCGCCGTCCGGCTGCGGAGCCGGCCGACGGCTACGCCATCTGAAGGCGCCTCAGCCGCCCAGGAATTCCCTGGTCCAGCGCTTGAAGTCGGCCTCGCGGGTGACCCGCGCCATGAGTTCGGCCGAGGCCGCGGTCTTGATCGCCGAGGGCGGTGTGCCTTCGCGCAAGGCCTTGAGCGTTTCATAGACCGCGCGCACGGCGGCGGCATAGGGCAGGTGGCCCTGCAGCGCGATGCGCACACGCTGGCCGGCGAGGAAGGCCGCGTCGGCGATGGCCGGCGGCGTCTGTCCCAGCATCAGCGGCAGCTTCACCGCCGCGGCCACCTGCTGCACCTGCTCGCGCGTCTGCAGGCCGGTCAGGAACAGGGCATCCACGCCGGCGGCCTCATAGGCGCGCAGGCGGGCGATGCAGTCCTCCATGCCCGTGACCGCGGCCGCGCTGGTGCGGCCGACGATCGCGAGGCTCGGATCCTGTCGACCGGCGAGCGCCGCCTTCATCTTGCCCACCCCTTCGGCCAGCGCAATAAGCCGCGGCTTCTCCGTGGCGCCGAACGGCGTCGGCAGGTCGGTATCCTCGATGGTCAATGCCGCCACGCCGGCGGTTTCCAGTTCCTCGACGCAGCGCTTGACGCCGAGCGCGTTGCCGTAGCCGTGGTCGGCATCAACCAGGAGCGGCAGGTTGCCGGCGCGGTTGATGCGATAGGCCTGTCCGGCGAACTCGCTGAGCGACAAGGTGACGAGGTCGGGCGCGCCGATGACCGCCAGCGAGGCGACCGAGCCGGCGAACATGCCGGCCTCGAAGCCCAGGTCCTCGGCGATCCGCGCCGAGATCGGGTCGGAGACCGAGCCCGGATGGACGCAGGCCTCGCCGGCCAGGATCGCGCGAAAGCACTCGCGCCGCTTCGTCCAGTGCATGGTGTCGCTCGCTGGTTGGGGTAAGGATGGGGGCGAACGCTAGCCCCGCGTGCGGGGTCTCGCAAGCGCGGGGAGGCGAGCCGGCGATGGCGGCGGGTTTGGAGAAGCGCGCTCTGCAGATCGTGGTCGCCGTGCTGTGTGCCGTGCCGCTGCTGGCCGGCGGCGGCGGCGTGCTGATCGGCCCGGAATTCGTGGGCCCCGCGGCCGAGCGAGGCACCGATCTCGACAGCCAGTTCCGCTACCTGTCGGGCCTGCTGCTCGGACTGGGTTTCGTTTTCTTGTCGACGGTGCCGGGGATCGAGCGCAAGGGCCGGCGCTTTCGTCTGGCCGCGGCGGTCGTGCTGGTGGGCGGCTTGGCTCGGCTCTGGTCGCTGCTGGTCGCCGGCCTGCCCCTGCCGCCGCATCTGGCCGCTCTTGTCGTTGAGTTGGGCGTGGTGCCGCTGCTGGCGCTGTGGCAAGGCAGGGTTGCGCGGCAGGCCGGCCGGCGGGTTTGACAAGCCTGGCGGTCTTGGCGAGTTTGCCGGCCATGCCGAAGCTGACGGAGTTGACGCGTTATGCCGATGCGCAGGCGCAGTTCTTGCGCGACAAGCTCTGGGAGCTGTTCGACGGCAATGCGCAGCAGCTGAACATCGCGCATGAATGCCTCGACCGGCATGTCGGCCGCGGCCGCGCGGTCAGCGTCGCCCATGCCGATGGCCGCGACGAGCATCTGAGCTTCGCCGAGCTCGCCGCCTGGTCCGCGCGCTTCGCCAACTATCTGCGCGCCGAAGGGATCGCGCCCGGCGAGCGGGTGGCGCTGATGCTCGAGCCCTCGCTGCTGTTCTATGCCAGCCTGTTCGGGGCCATGAAGGCCGGTGCCGTGGCGGTGCCGCTGTTCACGCTGTTCGGCCCCGACGGCCTGCGGCTGCGGCTCGGGGACTGCGGACCCAAGTTGCTGTTGCTGCCGCCGCAGCGCGGCGATCTGGCCGCGGCGGCGGGCGATGCCCGCGTGGTGCTTGCGGATGACGATCTGCTGCGCCGGCTGGCGGCGCTGCCGGGGACGTTCCGCGCCGCAACGGCGGCCGATGACATGGCGATGTACCAGTACACCTCCGGCACCACGCGCGAACTGCCGGAAGCCGTGAAGCACACCCATCGCGCCGTGGTGGTGGTGAGCGTGGCCGCGCTCTATGGCACCGGTGTGCGACCCGATGACCGCTTTTTCTGCCCTTCCTCGCCCGCTTGGGGGCACGGACTGTGGCACGGCACCATCGCGCCCTTGGCATTGGGCGCCAGCACCGGCTCGATGGCCGGGCGGTTCGACCCCGAACGGCTGCTGCGCGCCCTGCAGGATTACGACATCACCAACCTGGCGGCGGCCGCGACGCATTATCGCATGCTGCGCAATTGCGGTGCCGCCGGACGCTATCGCTATGCCGTGCGCAAGCTGTCCTTCACCGGCGAACCGATCGACAGCGCCACCGCCGATTTCGCGCGCGCCACTTTCGGTGTGCCGTTGTGCAGCATGTATGGCACGACCGAGGTGGGCGTGATCCTGGCGAGCTATCCGGGGGCCGAGGATTTCGAGGTGCGGCCGGGCGCGCTCGGCAAGCCGGTGCCGGGGGTCGAAGTGGCGGTGCTGGATGCCGGCGGGCGGCCCTGCCCGCCCGGGCAAGTGGGCGAGATCAAGGTCAAGCGGCGCGACGGCTGGTTCGCCACCAAGGATCTCGGCCATGTCGACGCCGAGGGCTATTTCTACCACAACGGCCGCGCCGACGACGTGATCATCTCGGCCGGTTGGACGATGAGCGCGGTGGAGATCGAGGACGTGTTGCTGAAACACGCCGACGTGCGCGAGGCGGCGGCGATCGGCGTGCCGGATGCGCTGCGCGGCCAGGTGGTCAAGGCGTTCATCGTCTCGCCGCGCACCGGCGACGAAACTTTCGCGCGCGAATTGCAGGATTTCGTGCGCACCCGCCTTAGCCAGCACGAGTATCCCCGTCAGCTCGCTTTCGTCGCCGAGCTGCCGAAGACGCCGGCCGGCAAGGTCAACCGCCGCGCGCTGCGCGTTGCCGAGGCGGCGCGACAAACCGCCTGAGGAGCAGTCGATGGACGAGATCGCCGACCGCGTCTTTCCGCAGATCACCGAGCGGGGGCTGGAGGATCTGCGCGCCCGCATCGGCGTGCCGATCGAGAATACGCTGGAGCCGTGGTGCCACGAGGCAACCCGCGACGCCATCCGCCATTACGCGCACGGCATCGGCGACGACAACCCGCTGTGGTGCGATCCGGACTATGCCGCCACCACCGCATGCGGCGACGTGATCGCGCCGCCATCCTTCCTGTTCGCCTGCAGCCGGATCATCTCCGGCTATGTCGGGGGCCTGCCGGGCGTGCATGCCATGTGGGCAGGCGCCGACTGGACCTGGCATCGGCCGATCCGGCGCAATGTCGCGATCGAGACCGAGGCTTGGTTGAAGGACCTGATCGTCCACCAGACGCGCTTCTCGGGCCGCGCGGTGCAGCAGATCTATCACGTGCGGTTCCGCGAGAAGGGCGGCGGCTTGCTGGCCGAGGCCGACAGCTGGTGTTTCCGCACCGACCGCGACATCGCCCGCGAGCAGGGCACCAAGTATGCCGGGCTGAAGGAGAAGCCGCCCAAGCGCTACAGCGAGGACGAATTGATCGAGATCTACCGGCACTATGCCCAGGAGGAGGTGCGCGGCGCCAAGCCGCGCTATTGGGAAGACGTGGCGGAAGGCGAGCCGCTGCCGGTCATGGTCAAGGGGCCGATGACGGTGACCGGCTTTATCGCCTTCGCGCAAGGCTGGGGCGGGCTCTACATCCGCGCCAACAAGCTGGCATGGAAGCAGGTGCACAAGCATCCGGGCCTTGGCATCAAGAACGCCTTCGGCATTCCCGACTGCCCGGAGCGGGTGCACTGGGAGAATGACTTCGCCACCCGGGTGGGCGCGCCCGGCGCCTACGATTACGGCCCCGAACGCTGTTCGTGGCTGACCCACCAGTTGACCAATTGGATGGGCGACACCGGGTTTCTCGCCAAGGCAAGCTGCAAGATTCGCCGGCACAATCCTGAGGGTGACACGCTGTTCTTCCGCGCCCGGTTAGCTCGCAAGTTCCGCGACGAGACGGGCGCCTATGTCGAGATCCAGCAGGAGGCGGTCAACCAGGACGGCGAGCAGTCGGTCGTCGGTGCCGGCACCGTGCGCCTGCCGAGCCGGGGCTGAGCCCCATGGCCCGAGCCGCGCGGCCGCGCTAGGGCCGTTTCCGTTCCGATCGAACCGGCCGTTTCGGTTTCGCCGCAAGCCATTGCCCGACAACCATGACGGCAGCGCGGCGGGCTCCGATCAGCCCGATCGCCATCGGCGATTCCATCCGATCGGGCACCGCGCTAGACTGCCGGGGCCCTACGATGGGTGAACCCGCATTTGGAGTTCGCGCCATGGCCGTGACCGTGTTCCCGATCACCGACGATTTCGCCGCCGAGATCGGCGATGTCGATTTGTCCAGGCCGCTGTCGCCGACTGACTGGCAGGCGGTCGAAGCGGCGTTCGAGACATACTCGGTGCTGGTCTTCCCCAATCAGAGCCTCAACCAGGACCAGCATCTCGACTTCGCCCGGCGTTTCGGGCCGCTGGAGACCTCGGTCTATGCCATCAGCCAGAGTTTCGACAAGCTGCGCCTGAAGCCGGAAATCGCCGATGTCTCCAACATCGACGACAAGAACGAGATCCTGGCCCGCGACAGCCGCAAGCGGGCCATCGAAGTGGGCAATCGGCTGTGGCACACGGACAGCTCGTTCAAGCGGCTGCCGGCCAAGGCCTCGCTGCTCTATTGCCGCGAGATGCCGCCGGTCGGCGGGCATACCGAGTTCGCCGACATGCGCGCGGCCTACGACGCGCTGCCGGCCGAAACGAAGACGCGGCTGACCGGTCTGGTGGCGGAGCATGCGTTGATGTATTCGCGCGCCCGGCTTGGCTTCACCGCCTTCACCGACGAGGAGCGCCGGCAATTGCCGCCGGTGCCGCAGGTGATGGTGCGCCGGCATGCTGGTTCGGGGCGCATGACGCTCTACCTCGCGTCGCACGCGGGCCGCGTGCTCGGCATGCCGGAGGCGGAAGGCAAGGCCCTGATCGACCAGCTGCTGGCGCATGCCAGCCAGCGCCAGTTCGTCTATACCCACCGCTGGCGGGTCGGTGATCTGGTGATGTGGGACGACCGCTGCACCATGCATCGCGGCCGGCCATACGAGGACCTGCGCTGGCGGCGCGACATGCAGCGGGCCACCGTCAGCGACGTGGCGCCCACCTGCGAACAGGAAGGCGTGCGCATCGCCGCCGAATAGTCGGCGGGCCGGCCCCGCCAGCAGGACCGGTCCGCCCGCATCGCCGGTTCAGGGATGGGTGCCCCAGGGCGCGGCGTGCAGCAGCTTGACTTCCTGCGTCATCATGTTGGCGCGCACCTTGGCGGCGAATGCCATGAACGCGGCATCGGCGAACAGCCCCTGCCAATGCCGGCGTCGCTCGGCGTCGTCCGCGAACTTCCAGAGATGGACGAGCTGGTTGATGGTGCCGACATCGCTCTGGAAATAGCCCAGGAGCCGTTTGGCGTGGCCGCCCTTGACCAGCGCCGGGTAGCCTTCTTCCTGGTAAAGCTTGACCACCTCGGCCATCTTGCCGACATAGAGCGTGTAGGTGCGCAGTTCGTAGAGCGCCATGGAATCCCCCGGTTGCGGTGAACGTCAGCGGTGCCGGAAGGCACCGGCGCAAGGATAGCCGGTCAGCGGCGGGGGAAGATACGCTCGGCGTTGCGGAAGGCGATCTGCTCGGCCGCCGGTTTGGGCAACTGCGCGAGCCAGGCGCGATAGCCGGCCATCAGGCTGCCATAGCTCTCCCAGCGCTCGTTGACCCAGGTATCGCTGCCGATCAGGAAGCGGTCGGCATGACGGGTCAGGAGCTCGCGCCATTCCGCCGTCAGGCGGTCGCCCTCGACAATGCCGGAACGGTAGGAAAGTTCGCCCATCAGCGCCGGATAGCGCTCCAGCAGCTCGGCCACCTCCGCCACCGGCGTGCCGAAGCCGGTATGCGCCCAGATCACCCGGGCGCGGCCGTCATGGGCGTGCAGCGCGTGCAGGGCCTGGACGTCGACATGGGCGTGCAGCCAGAGCCCCTGCTCCACCGACAGCCGCACGATGCGGCCGACCTGCGTCGCGGCGGCGTCCTGACCGAACACATGGAACTCGCCGATGCCCCGGTAGATGCCGCGGGTCAGCTCTTGCTCGATCAGTTCCATGATCGCCGGATCGGCGAATCAGGTGCTCATGTCCGCGCGCACGCGATAGGGCCTGAGGAACGGCACCACCCAGAGATCGGCCGGCTGTTGCTCCAGCAGGATGCGCGTGCCGTCGTTGGGCCGGCTGGTGGCCAGGATGCCGCTGATTGCGTGTTCGCGTAAAAGCGCCAGCACCTGCGCGGGCTGGTAACGCAGCAAGGCCTGGTCGTTGTAGTGCAGATGCGCGTCGAACAGCGGCAGCGGCTCGGCCGCCCGCGCGACACCGGCCGCCAGCACGACAGCCGCGACGAGCGCCAGCCCGCGCATGCGCTAGCGCCCGCGCACCTGGATATCGAGCCACTTGTGCGGCGTCACGGTCGCCCGGTCGCCCGCCCGCAGCAAGGCGGTGGTGGTGTCCGACTCCACCAGTGCCGGGCCGTCGATCGCCTGGCCGGTGGCGACGGTCGCGAAATCATAGACCGGCACCTCGAGCCAGCCGCCCAGGTAGATGCGCCGGTGCCGGGCCGGCGGCCTGGCGGTACTGGCCGCTTCCATCGGTTCGTTTGGCAGCGCCGGCAGTTCGCCGATGGCGTTCACCTTAGCATTGACCAGTACTGCGTCCTGGTCGGGCAGCGCATAGGTATAGAGCTGCTCGTGCCGCCGCTCGAAGGCCAGCTTCAACTCGGCCATCAGGTCGGCGGCCTGCCAGTCGATGCCGTCCAGCGGCACGTCGATCTCGAAGATCTGCTCGCCATAGCGCATGTCGGCGGCGCGCGTCAGGCGCATCTTGCCATCGAACCACGAGGCCAGGCGAGTGCTCGCGTCCTTGGCCAGTTCCTGGTAGAGCGCGCGCACGCGGGCGGCGTCGAGCGCGCGCGTGTCGCCGATATGGGTGCGCACGGCCTCGACCCTGAGGTCGCTGGCCAGCATGCCCCAGGCCGACAGCACCGAGGCGACCCGCGGCACCACGACGCGGGCCAAGTCGAGCTGGCGCGCCAGGTCGGTGACGTGCAGGCCGGCCGCGCCGCCGAAGGAAAGCAGCGCGAACCGCCGCGGATCGACGCCGCGCCGGACGGTGACCAGGCGGATGCCTTCCGCCATGCGGGTGTTGACGACCCGATGCACGCCTTCCGCCGCTTCCATGCGGCCGACCGAGAGGCGCTTGGCCAGCGCGTCGATCGCCCGTTCGGCGGCTTCCGCATCGAGGCGCGCCCGACCGCCCATGAAGCGCTCGGGGTCGAGATAGCCCAGCACGACGCTGGCATCCGTCACCGTGGGCTCGCTGCCGCCCCGGCCGTAGCAGGCGGGCCCCGGTTCGGCCCCGGCGCTCTGTGGCCCCACCTGCAGCACGCCGGCCGCGTCCACCCGGGCGATCGAGCCGCCGCCGGCGCCCAGGCTGACGATGTCCAGGCTGGGCAGCGCGATCCGCTGGCCGGCGATGCCGCGGGTACCGGACAATGCCGGCTCGCCGTCGACGATCAGCGAGATGTCGGTGCTGGTACCGCCCATGTCGAACGGGATCAGGTTGCCTTCGCCGATCAGGCCGGCGGCATGCTTGGCTCCGGCCACGCCGCCAGCCGGGCCCGACAGCACCGTGCCGGCGGCAAGCCGGATTGCCTCCTCGATCGGGGCGACGCCGCCATGCGACAGCATGATCAACACAGGGCCGGCATAGCCAGCTTGCTTCAGGCGTTCGCCCAGGTTGCCGAGATAGCGCGACAAGGCGGGCCCGACATAGGCGTTGACCACCGTGGTCGAGACCCGCTCGAACTCCTTGATCTGCGGGAAGACCTCGGAGGATAGCGAGACATAGCAGCCCGGCAGCGTCTGCCGGATCGCCTTCAGCGTCGCCTTTTCGTGCCGTCCGTCGCGATAGGCATGCAGGTAGCAGACCGCCAGGGACTCGGCCCCGGCCGCCTTGGCCGCCTTGAGCGCCCGGTCGAGCGACTTGGTATCGAGCGGCGCCTCGACCTTGCCGTCATGCCGCAGCCGTTCCTTGACACCCAGCCGCAGATTGCGCGGCACCAGCGGCTCGGGCGGGGCCATGCGCATGTTGTAGCGGTTGTCCTTCAGGCCCTCGCGCATTTCCAGCACGTCGCGATGGCCGGCGGTCGTCAGCAAGGCGACCTTGGCGCCCTTGCGTTCCAGCAGCGCGTTGGTGGCCACCGTGGTGCCATGCACGATGCGCTGGGTAGAGGTCAGCAGATCGGCCAGCCCCAGGTCCAGCAATTCCGCCAGTCGGTTCAGTCCAGCCATGACGCCCAGCGACTGGTCCCTGGGCGTCGACGCGGCCTTGGCCAGCGTCACTCGACCGTTGTCGTCGACCGCGACCAGATCGGTGAAGGTGCCGCCGACGTCGATGCCGATGCGATACATGGTCGCCGCCTAGCGCTTGCTGCCGCGTCTTCCGGACTTGGCGCGGGCGGGTGCCCTGGCCTTGGCGCGCGGCGCCTTGGCGGGGGCGGGCTTGGCCCTGCGCTTGCCTTGCGCCGCGCCGCGGCG
>VGEV01000033.1 GCA_016869175.1 Alphaproteobacteria bacterium | reverse complement strand
AGCCGCTGCCCGAGCTTTTCCCGTGCCCAGGCGAGACCACAACAGGCAATTTCTCGGAGCGGCTTGGGGCCGAGTATTACTCGGCTGCTCAACTCGATGCCTGTTGGAACAGCTTCGAGCAAAAGCCCGGCGCCGACCGGGCCGACTTCGACAGGCGGCTTCGCGGTGCCGCGTGGTCGTTCGTCGAAACCGCCCGCTCCAAGTTCCACCGCCCGCCGTCGGTGCGCTTGCGCGAGCTTGACAGGCTTGCCGAGAAGGTCAGGCGCGGTCGAGTAAAATCGGATGACATAAGCCGGGAGACCCACTGGCATTTATTCGAGGAACTCCACGCGGCGGCGTTGGATATTTCCCAAGCCGATGACGGCTTGCCCGACGCTGAGTTGACCCCCTATGTCGTGACGACCCCCGACGGCGCGGGCGGCGTCCCGGAGTTGCGCGAACGTGTAATGCGGATTTGGCCGGTGGACCTTCAGCTTGAGTGTGCCGTCGAGCGTGGGCACCTGGAATGGCTGCTTAGGGTAATTGAGCGCGCGAAAGAGCGCGTCCAATGGGACCGGGAGCCGAAATATCGGCCGCCGCCAAAGGGGGCGCGGCTGTTTGGCTTCGAGCTACAGCCGAAGGGCGGCAATCGCGCCGACGATCACCTCAACGACTTCGTCAAGGCGGTGCTGCTGATCTACAGCCGTCACGCGGCGCGGCCCGCGCGCCCGTGGACGGACCCCATCAGTGGCGCGCGGTGCGGCGAAGCGCTCTCGCTGTTGACTCTCGCTTTGCGGCCACTGCTGCGGGTCGGCGCAAGCGGCTCGGATGTCCATGCAATCTATCGCCGCATCCTGGCGGCCTGGCCAGCCTAATCCGGAAATTTTGCAAGATTAGTGCGCTATGACAGGCGCCGGCAGGCGTCCTATTTGAATGCCACCTTTCGGCGCTGATTCGCGTTGCGCAATCGGGTGGCGCAGATGCAATTCACTAACTCCACTGGGATCGGCAACGACGAGTTTGCGACCGCCGGCGGCGGCGCCAAGACGCAAGCGCCCACGTTCTTGACCGAGCGTGAGACCGCCGAATTTTTGCGGGTCAGCGTTCGTACGGTGCAGCGATGGCGCGTAACTGGCGCCGGGCCGCCGTTCCGCGCGCACGGCCGCAGGATTCTCTACGCCGCAAGCGATCTGGAGAATTGGTCGGCAAGCCGGACGGCGCGCAGCACCAGCGAGCGCGACGCGGCGCGGGCGGCGCCCCGATGAACGCCCCGTCCGAACGCGTGCATTTGGACAGCGAGGCGGGACGCGCGAGTGCTGTTCGTCGCACCAAGGCGCTGTTGGCGCAGGGGGCCGACGTGTATGTCGCTTTCATACCCCTACGCCCGACGGCCGACGCCGAAGCCGCGATGCGCGCGCATGGAACGCCCTGCTGGCCGTTCGCAGGTACGACCTGTTGGCGCGGCGAGGTCGCCGTCGGGCGCTGGGGTACCGGGGAATGCCCGCTCCGGCTGCACGTTCAAATGCCTGAAGGCACGATCCGCCCAGCCACGCGGGCCGAG
The DNA here is from genome assembly GCA_016869175.1 of Alphaproteobacteria bacterium. Lineage (GTDB taxonomy): Bacteria > Pseudomonadota > Alphaproteobacteria > VGEV01. Next base: position 28,689 of record VGEV01000033.1, on the reverse strand, counting down.
CGCAAGCTTTTCGACCGGCTGTACGGCACTGAAAAACACGCTGACGAATTGCGCCGCCACGGCATTACGGTGGTGCCGTGAGCGCCGAAGCCGCCGCCATGGCGACGCCGCCACCCGCCGCCGATGAAGCCGCCATCCTCGCCTTCCTCACCCGGTTGCACGGGCGCGCAATGCGCGGCGCCGTCGAGGTTGCCTGGAAAAACAAGCAAGGCGCACTCGCCAACGCCGAATTGTTCCTGGTGGAGACCCTCGAACTCGCGGCGGCAAAGGTGGCGCAGGTCAACGCCGTCGAGGGCGCCGACTGCTATGTGGGCGCCGCCATACGCAAGCCCGGCACCTTCCCGCATGGCAGAACGTCCGACGCCGATTTCCTGGAAGCGTGGGCCCTGCACGCGGACTTTGACAAGCCTGGAGCGGTCGAGGAAGCCTTGAGGCGGGCCGGCAAGCTGGACATACCGCCAAGTGGCATTGTCACGACCGGCACCCTGCCGCATTGGCGCGCCCATTTGTGGTGGCTGCTTGAGGAGCCGATAACCAACCCCGTCGTTTACAGCGCCGCCCTGAAGGCGCTGGCGCTGGCGCTCGGGGGCGATCCGACCGTCACCAACCCCGGCCGCGTGATGCGGCTGCCGGGCACCGTCGCATGGCCTTGGAAAGAAGGCCGGGAACGGGAATTGACGGAGTTCGCCGGCGGCCGTGGTGGGATTTACCCGTTCGAACAGTTCGCCCGGATGTTCATGCTGGCGGGGCCGCTTCGGGAGGCACCGAACAAGCCCCGCGCGGAAAGCGCCACGGCGCCGAACGAACCGCGCGTCGGGGTGCCGGACGAGGATGGCATTGTGCGCGCCGTCACGGGGCTTGGTCTCGACGGGCCGGTGATCGACGGCCGCGAAAAATACATGCGCGACACGTTGCTCGCCGTGGCGCTGGAACTGGCCGGCGCGCTAGAACGCTGGCCGACCGGCCCGGAAATCGCCGACGCGGCCTGGCCGCAATATGCGGCCCATGTCGATCTGAGCCGGCCGGGGCGCGGGCGGGACGAGCTGGACCGCAAGGCGGGCTACCTGGCCGACCGGCTGGCGCGTGGCGCCGTTCCGGGCGTTCCTGGGCTTGAAGAACTGATCCGGCGCTATCGGGCCAAGCAGCAGGAGCGCGCGCGCCAGGAAGCCCCTGGAGCGCACCCGAACGGGCCGCCACCACCCGGCAGCAACGATGCGCCACACGCCGGCCCAGCCGATGGCTGGCCCGAACCGCAGCCCTTGCCGGACGGATTACCGCCGGTTGCGGCCTTCGATTTCGCCATGCTGCCGGAGAGCCTTCAGCCGTGGGCAGCGGATATTTGCGAGCGCATTCAGTGTCCGCCCGATTTCGTGGGCGTGGCCGTCATGGCGGGCTTGGGTGCCGTCGTTGGGCGCAAGATCGCCATTCGCCCTCAGGCGCAGACCGATTGGAGCGTCACGCCGAACCAGTGGGCGCTGGTGATCGGGCGGCCGGGCGTGCTGAAGAGCCCGGCCCTAGAAGCGGCGTTGGCGCCGATCAAGCGGTTGGCCGCGAAGGCGACCGAAGCCCATGAAGGTGAATTCGAGGTTTACGAACGGGCCGTGCGCCTGGCGGAACTGAAGGCGGAAGAAGGCAAAAAGGCCGCGCGCAAGGCGCTGGCGAAGTCCCTCAGCGCCGACGTTGCACACTTCCTCGACAGCGATGCACCGGAAGCGCCGACGCTCCGCCGCTACATCGCGAACGACAGTACGGCCGCTGCGCTGGGCGAGTTGCTGCGGCAGAACCCGAACGGCCTGCTGGTGTTCCGCGATGAACTGGTGTCGCTGTTGCGAAGTCTTGACCGCGAAGACAACGCCGAAGCGCGCGGGTTCTATTTGACATCCTGGAATGGGGACAGCGGCTACACGTTCGACCGCATCGAGCGCGGGCTGAACCTGCATATTCCGGCAGTGTGCTTATCGCTGCTGGGATCGACGCAGCCGGGCCGGGTCGCCGAATACATCCGGCACGCGGTGCGCGGCGGCGCGGGCGACGACGGCCTGATCCAACGCTTCGGCCTGCTAGTATGGCCGGACGCAAGTGGCGCCTGGCGCGACGTTGACCGGTGGCCGGATGGCGAGGCCAAGCGCGCCGCCTTCGGCGTTTTCGAGGGCCTCGACCGCCTGGACCCGGCGACGGTCGGAGCGGAGCGGGACGTTGGCCCAGACGGCGAGCCGGACGGCGTTCCCTTCCTGCGCTTCGACACTGGCGGGCACGGCCTGTTTTTGGAGTGGCGAACCGCGCTAGAGGCCAAGCTGCGCTCGGGCGAGCTTCACCCAGCCCTGGAAAGCCACCTCGCGAAGTATCGCAAGCTGGTGCCCGGCTTGGCGCTGCTCTGCCACCTGGCCGACGGTGGCGTCGGGCCTGTCGGCGAGGTGGCCACGCTGAAAGCGTTGGCTTGGGTGGAATACCTCGAAACCCACGCCCGCCGCGCCTACGCTAGCGTTTCGATGCCGGAAGTTCCGGCCGCCAAGGCGATCCTCGACCGCATCCGCAAAGGCGACCTGCCACGCGAGTTTGCCGGCTGGGGGGTCTGGCGGCCGGGCTGGGCGCTCCTGGGCGACCGCCAGCAGGTGGCCGATGCGCTGGGCCTGCTGGTCGATCTTGGATGGCTCGCGGCCCACCAGAAGGATACCGGCGGCCGGCCGAGCATGGTCTACGCGGTCAATCCGCGAGGGCTGTGGGCATGAGCTACCTAGCCCGCCTCAAGGCACTGAATTCGGAAAAACGAGACCCCAGGGAACTGCAAAAGGTGCAAGAAGGGGCTTTTTGCAGTTCTTGCACCACCCAGGGTGGGCGCTTTTCCGAAATTGAGGCTCCGTCCGCCGCCTCGCCGCCGCCGACCGGCCTACCCGGCTCCCGACCTGTTGCCCGGCCCTTGCCCGAGCTTCGCGAGCACGCCTTGGTCCGCTGGCTGGTCGAGCACCCGCCGCCGGTCACGGACCCGAATGTCTGCGCCCACTGCCGCCGGCCGGAAAGCCGCGATGCCGTGTTGCTGCCCTACGGCCCCGCTGCCGACGGCCGCCACTCTTGGGTACACGCGCGATGCTGGCCGGAATGGCACCTAGCCCGCCGCCTGCAAGCCGAGCGCGCCCTCGACGCGGCCCGGGTCGGCACCGGCCCTAAGTCCGCAGCCTGACCGTGTTAGACGACCTCGCCGCCCAATACCTGGCCAGCGTCGAAGCCGGAACGGCTGAGCGCAAGACAACCTCTGGCCGGCCGGCTTGCCTGATCGCGCGGCTTCTCGCGGAAGGGCGGTTGACCGAATGCCAATTCATGGCGGGCGCCAGGTTCCGCGAAGCGCATCACAAGGCCAGCCGGGGGACGACCACCGCCCACGCTTGGCCAAAAGCGATGGTTGGGCGCCTGCAACCAGCCTACAGGACGCCGGACAGTGCGGCGACGTTGCAGCATCGGCAGGCTTACCAAGCGATGCTGGGGGCGCTCCCGCCGCTTCTGGCAGTCGCCGCGCTTGCCATGATCGTCTATGACCGGCCGCCACACGAATACGGATCGAGGGTTTTCCAGTATCGGAACCGCGACGGAGCGGCAGCGGGCGGGCTGGTTTCGTTAATTCACGCGATGGACTTGCTGGCCGAACAATTCCCCGAATTGGTATTGTGAATTTAGATGAAAAGGCGCAAATTCGCTCACGCTGCCGTTCCAGCGTTCGGTTTTCGCAGGGGCGCGAATTTCGCCCGCCGGGCGCTTCCAGGCCCGCGAGATTGTGCCGACTGGTCGCATATTGGTCGCACGCGCCTAGGTGAGCGCCATCGACGTCCACTAAGTCATTGATTTTATGGTGGGCGCAGCAGGAATCGAACCTGCGACCCGCTGATTAAGAGTCAGCTGCTCTACCGACTGAGCTATGCGCCCCAAGAACGGCGCATATAGCAATCCCGCCCTGGCTTGTCGATTGCTTTCGCGGTCGGTCCGGGTGGCCGCCGCCCGCCCGCCCGCCTATGATGGCGCAAGTCAGGTCAGCCGCCTTGTCCATCCCGCTCAACGATATCGGCCGGCAGCACCGCTCGCTCGCGCCCGCCTTGGCGGAGGCGGTGGCGCGCGTGCTCGAGCGCGGCTGGTATGTGCATGGCGAGGAGCATGCGGCCTTCGAGCAGGAATTCGCCGCCTTCTGCCGGCGCCGGCACTGCATCGCCGTCGGCAACGGCACCGATGCCCTGGAACTGGCGTTGCGCGCGGTCGGCACCGGGCCGGGGGACGAAGTGGTGACCGCCGCCAACGCCGGCGGCTATGCCAGTCTGGCCGCGCTGGCGCTGGGAGCGGTACCGGTCTTGGCCGATGTGCGCGAGGCCGATCTCACGCTCGATCCCGCGGCCGCGGTCCGCTTGGTCGGACCGCGCTGCAAGGCGGTGATCGCCACCCACCTCTATGGAAAACTGGCGGACATGTCCGAGTTGGCTGGCCGGCTGGCCGACACGGGCGCCGCTGTGATCGAGGACTGCGCGCAAGCGCATGGCGCGCTGCGCGACGGCCGGCCGGCCGGCGCCTTCGCCTTGATCGGGACCTTCAGCTTCTATCCCAGCAAGAATCTGGGCGCCGCCGGCGACGGCGGCGCGGTGATTTGCGACGACGACGCGCTGGCGGCACGTTTGCGTGCGTTGCGTCAATACGGCTGGGACGAACGCTATCGCGCGGTCACGCCGGGCGGACGCAACAGCCGGTTGGACGAGCTGCAGGCGGCCGTGCTGCGGCTCAAGCTGCCGCATCTCGCGGCCTGGAACGAACGGCGCCGGGCCATTGTCGCCCGCTATCGCCAAGCCGCCGACGGCACGCGCCTGGGCCTGGTGCACCGGCCCGGGCCGGACTATGTGGCGCATCTCTGTGTCGCACGGCATCCCGAACGTGCGGCGTTCCGTCAGCGCCTTGCCCAGCGGGGCATCGCCAGTGCGATCCACTATCCCTTCGCCGATCACCAGCAGCCGGCGATTGCCGGCCGGGCCTTGCGGCCCCTGCCGCTGCCGGTGACCGAACGCGCGGTCGGCGAGATCGTGACCCTGCCCTGCTTTCCCGAAATGAGCGATGCCGAAGTGGCGGCGGTGGCCGCTGCGATCGAGGCCGAGCGTTAGGCATGCCGGCATTGGGCAATGGCACCCGGATGTTCCGCTTCGCACAGCATGCCGACGCGCGCGGTGGGCTCAGCGTCGCGGAACTGGGGGCCGGCTTGCCGTTTCGGCCGGCCCGCCTGTTCCTGATCCACGACGTGCCGGCCGGCGCGCGCCGGGGCGCGCATGCGCATCGGCGCTGCTGCCAGCTGGCGGTGGCGGTGGCGGGTGAATTGACCATCCGGTGCGACGACGGACGAACCCGCGAGGACTTCCGGCTGCGCCGGCCGGACGAGGGCCTCTATCTGCCGCCGCTGACCTGGACCGAGCTCGGCCAGTTCGTGCCTGGCACGGTTCTGCTCGTACTGGCCTCCGAGCCCTATGACGCCGCCGACTATGTTCGCGACCCGGCCGAGTTCCGCCGTCTGACGGGCGGCTGAGCGGATCAGGCCGCCAGCGCGGCGCGCCGGTTGAAGGTGAAGTCGCGGTGCACATAGACGCACAAGACCAGACCGAAGGCGACCAGCAAGGTCATCATCGACGTGCCGCCATAGGACACCAGCGGCAGCGGAATGCCGACCACGGGTACCATGCCCATCACCATGGCGATGTTGACGAAAACGTAGATGAAGAAGGTCGTGGTCACGCCGAATGCCAGCAGCCGGCCAAACTGGTTGCGCGAGCGCAGCGCGATGCCGGCGCCGTAGGCCAGGACCAGCAGGTAGAGGCCCAGCAGGCAGATGCCGCCGACCATCCCAAGTTCCTCCGCCAGCATGGTGAAAATGAAGTCGGTTCGGTGCTCTGGCAGAAAGCTCAGATGGCTCTGCGTGCCCTGCAGGTAGCCGCGTCCGAACAATCCGCCCGAACCCAAGGCGATCTTCGATTGCGTGATGTGATAGCCGGTGCCGAGCGGATCGCGTTCCGGGTCGAGGAAGGTCAAGACCCGGTTGCGCTGATAGTCATGCAGCGCATACTGCCAAGTGAGCGGCAATGCCACGAGCGTGGCAGCGATCGCCAGCACGAATTTCCAGATCCGGACCCCGGCGATGAAGCAGACGGCGGCCGCGCTCAACAGCAGCATCACCGCCGTGCCGAGATCGGGCTGCTTCAGCACCAAGGCGACCGGCGGCAGTACCAGCAACAGCGGTGGCACCACCACCCGAAGCCGGCCGATTTCCTCCGGCAGGATGCCGTGGAAATAGCGCGCCAGCACCAGGGTCAGCGCCACCTTCATCACTTCCGAGGGTTGCAGCTGCACGATGCCCAGGTCGACCCAGCGCTGCGCGCCCATGCCGACCGTGCCCATGATCTCGACCGCCATCAGCAAGGCGAGACCGACGCCGTACAGAACATAGGCAATGCGATACCAGAATTTCAGCTCGATAACGGCGACCGCCACCAGCAAGACGACGCCGAAGCCGAAGCGCAGGATCTGGCGCGACGCCCAAGGCTCCCAATTGCCGCCAGCGGCCGAGTACTGCATGACGAAGCCGACGCAGGCGATCAACGTCAGCAGCGCGACCAAGCCCCAATTGACCTCGCGCAGCTTCTGCCCGAGCGAGGGGCCGCGCTCGTCGCCGAACAGGCTTTGCACCCGCAACACCATTCCTAGCGGTCCAGTCCCGCCACCCGCACCGGGACGGCCGGCAATTGCGAGGGGTCGCGCCGCAGCAACATTTCGACGATGTCCTTGGCGATCAGTGCTGTCTGTGCGCCCGAGCCGCCATGCTCGACGATCAGCGACACCGCGTACCGGGGCTGTTCGGCCGGAGCATAGGCGACGAACAAGCCATGTTCGCGTTCCTCCCAGGGCTTTTCGTGCAGCTTGCGCAAGCCACGCTGACGTTCACCGCTGCTGATCCGGCGCACCTGCGAGGTGCCGGTCTTGCCAGCCATGCTCGCGGGCACTTCCGGCCGGGCCTTGCGCGCCGTGCCGTTCGGCGCATTGACCACCTGGTACATGCCGTCCAACACGATGCGCAGGTTGGCCGGCTGAACGCCGATCGAGGGCCATTTGGGTGCCGCTCGACCGTCACGCACCAGACGCGGTTTGACCGCGAGACCGGTGGCCAGGCGCGCCGTCATCACGGCAAGCTGCAACGGCGTTGCCAACATGTAGCCCTGGCCGATGGCGACGATCAGATTCTCGCCTGGCGTCCAGGGCTGTTTCAAGGCCTTCTGCTTCCATTCGCGCGTCGGCATTAGGCCTGCGCGTTCACTGGTCAGCCCGATGTCCAGAAGCTGGCCCAGGCCGAAGCGTCGGCCCATCTCGGAAATCCGATCCACGCCCAGCCGACGGCCCATTTCGTAAAAATACACATCGCAGGACTCGGCGATCGCGCGCCGCATGTCGACTTGGCCATGGCCGCCATAACGCCACTTCCAGCAATGGTAGGTGTGGTCGCCGAAAACCGTGGCGCCGCGGCAGCCAACCGTGGCGCCCGGTTGTACCAAGCCAGCCTCCAGCGCGGCCAACGCCACGATCACCTTGAAGGTCGAACCCGGTGGATACTGACCCGCGATCGCCTTGTTCGACAGCGGGGTGCGCGGATGCGTCGCCAGCTCGCGCCACGCCTTGCCCGACAAGCCGACGTTGAACGCGTTGGGGTCGTAGGCGGGGTTGGAAACCAGCGCCAGCACCTCGCCCGTCTCCACGTCCATCACCACGCAGCTGGCGCTCTCCTCGCCCAAACGCTCCACCAGGTAGCGCTGCACTTCGTAATCGATGGTCACGGTCACGTCGGCGCCGGGCTGGCCCTCGCGCCGCTGGAGCTCGCGGATCACCCGGCCGTAGGCATTGACCTCCACCCGGCTGCTGCCGGCGCGGCCGCGCAGACGTTCATCGAAGGTTTTCTCCACCCCGTTCTTGCCGACGCGGAAGCCGGGCAGCTCCAGCAACGGATCCCCGGTCTGTTCCGCTTCGGCCACCGCCGCAACATAGCCCACGACATGCGAGAGCGCGGCGCCATGCGGATAGTGACGCGATTCCCCTACGTCGGGATGCACGCCCGGCAGGTCTGCGATGTTGGCATTGATCGCCGCGAACGCATCCCAATCCAGGTTCTCCGCCACCACCACGGGCATGAAGCTGCGCTGACGCTGCGCCTCCTTCAGGATGCGCCGGCGCTGCTGCTCGTGCAGGTCGACAAACTCCGCCAACCGGTCCAGGGCCGCTTCCACGCTGCCGGCTTGCTCTGGCACCAGAAGCACTCGGTAATTCTGCCGCGAGTTCGCCAGCTCGACACCGAAGCGATCCAGCACGCGGCCGCGTTGCGGCGGCAGCAGGCGCAGACTGATGCGGTTGTCCTCCGCCAGCAAGCGATATTGCTCGCTCTCCAGCACTTGCAGTTGATACATGCGGCCGATCAGGCCCGCGCTCAGTGCCAGCTTGCCGCCCAGCATCAGCGCCGCGCGGCGGCTGAAAATACGCTGGCGCTGGTTCTCGCGTTCCATGTCAGGCGTGCCGGGCCAACCAGCGTTGCGGGCCGGCCAGCAGCCGCACGAACACCGGATAGAAGGCAGCCGTCATCGCCATCTGGAGCAACAGCGCGCGGGGATCGAGCAAGGCTTGTTGGTGCAACGCGTTGCCGAGCCAGCCAACCAAGCCGGCCAGCGTCGCGGAACCGACCAGGCCCAGCCAGCCGGCCAGGAACTGCTCGCGCGCGAAAAAGCGCGCCTGCCGCACGGCCAGCCAATGCACCAGGATAAGCTGCAGCCCGCCGAGTCCCAGCGGCGTGCCCGCCAGCAGATCGTTCACCAGGCCCAGCGGGAAGGCGGCGCCGACCGGCAACAGGTCCGGGCGCTTCGCCGCCCAGTAATGCACCGAGAGCAAGGCGACGGAGGGGCAGAGCACGGAAAAGCGCGGCACGCCCAGCGGCAGGACGGAGGCGAACACCAGCAGCAGCGTCAACGTCAAAGGCAAGCCGGATGCGAGCCGACGCGCCAGCACCGCGGTGGCGTTCAACGGGACGCCCCGAACGGTCGCAGTGGCTCGCTCGGCACCTGTGGCGCTTCTACATGCACCACCGTCACGACATCCAAGCGCTCGAGATCGGCCGACGGTTGCACCCGCAATTCGCCCTCGGCCGCCGGCGCCAGCACGCCGATCATCAGCCCGTCGGGCACGGCGCCGCCCTGGCTTGAGGTCACCACGCGCTCGCCCGGCACCAGCCGGGCGCCTTGCGGCAGGAACAGCAGGCGCGGCCAGCCGCTGTTGTCGCCCGCCAAAACGGCTCGGTGGCGCGACGATTCCAAGACCACCGGTATTCGGCTGTTGAGGTCGTTCAACAACAGCAGACGGGCCGAACGCTCGCCGACGCCCACCACCCGGCCCACCACGCCATCGCCCGAAAGCGCGACGAAACCACGCCGCACGCCGTCGCGTCGGCCGGCGCTCAGCAACAGCGTGCGCACGAACGGGCTGCCGACATCGCCCGCGACCCGGGCGGTGATGAAGGTCGATTGCGGCTCGCGGCGCAGGTTCAGCAGCGCGCGGTAGGCGGCATTGTCCTGTTCCAGGCGCCGCGCAATGTCCTGCCATTGCAGCAGACGCGCGTTTTCCTCGCGCAACCGGGCATTCTCATCGTAAACGTATAGAACGCGCCGGGTTTCGAGCGCAAGCCGGCGCGTCGCGTCCACCGGTCGCCCCAGCACATCCAGCGCCGGCACCATCAGGTCGACGACACGGGCGTGCAGCGCTTCCATCGCCTCGGGCTGGGTGCGGCCCAGGAACAACAGCACCAGCGCCACCAGGACCAACAGGAAATAGGGGAAACGCTGCGCCACCGCCCGGGCCGGCAGTGCCAATCTTGCTATCCGCCCGCCCCCAGACCTCACGTCCCTATCCGCGTTCCGTCCTGGCGCCCACCGCCCTCAAGGGTCGTCAATAGGCGGTATAGAAGATTTCTTTGTCCTTGAAGTGCTTCATGTCCTCGAGCACGCGCCCGGTTCCGAGCGCAACGCAGCTCAGCGGCTCGTCGGCGATCGACACCGGCAGTCCCGTGGCGTGCCGCAGCACGTGATCGACATTGCCGAGCAGGGCGCCGCCTCCGGTCAGCACGATGCCCTTGTCGACGATATCCGCCGCCAGTTCCGGCGCGGTGTGTTCCAGCGCGACCTTCACCGCCTCGACGATCGCGATCACCGGCTCGGCCAGGCTTTCGGCGATCTGCCGCTGCGAAATGGTGATCTCCTTGGGCACGCCATTCATCAGATCGCGGCCTTTGATCGTCATCAACGGGCCGTTGCCGTCGTCCGGCGGGCAGGCGGAGCCGATTTCCTTCTTGATCCGTTCGGCGCTGGCCTCGCCGATCAGCAGATTATGCGTGCGGCGGACATAGGCGATGATCGCCTCGTCCATCTTGTCGCCGCCGACGCGCACCGAGCGCGAATAGACGATGCCACCCAGTGACAGCACCGCAACCTCGGTCGTGCCGCCGCCGATGTCGACCACCATCGAGCCGGTCGGTTCGGTCACCGGCAACCCGGCGCCGATGGCCGCCGCCATCGGCTCCTCGATCAAAAAAACCCGGCGCGCGCCGGCGCTCTCCGCCGATTCCTGGATCGCCCGACGCTCCACCGCCGTGGATCCCGATGGCACGCAGACCACGATCTGCGGGCTGGCGAAGGAACGGCGGTTGTGCACCTTGCGGATGAAGTGCTTGATCATCTCCTCGGCGATCTGGAAATCAGCGATGACGCCGTCGCGTAACGGCCGAATCGCCTCGATGTTGCCGGGCGTGCGCCCCAGCATCATCTTCGCCTCATCGCCAACCGCCTGCACCATCTTGCGTCCGCGCCGGGTGGTCACCGCCACCACCGAGGGCTCGTTCAAGACGATGCCGCGCCCCTTGACATAGACGAGCGTGTTCGCCGTCCCCAAGTCGATCGCCATGTCAGCCGACATGATGCCGAATAATCGAGAGAACACGTCGCGCGCCTCTAAACGCTTTCCCCGCGCGGGCCTATCGACCGCCTCGCACGGTCACTGCGGGCCCGTGGCCGCCCACCCCGTCCGCGCAGGGCCCTGTGCTACACCCAGCGCCTGCACCGACAGCCGATCGTCAAGCGACATTACGCCCGATTGAACGTTAACAGACTACAACCTAACACGCTGTCCACCGCAAGAATAGGGCGCCGGCGGGCGTTGACCCGCATCGGCTAGTTCCGGCTGCGGTCGACCAGGCGGTTCTTGGCGATCCACGGCATCATCGCGCGCAGCTTCTCGCCCACTTCCTCGATCGGATGGGCCGCATTGCGCCGGCGCATCGCCTTGAAATTGGGCTGGTTGACCCGGTTCTCCAGCATCCAGTTGCGGGCGAACTCGCCCGACTGGATCTGCTCCAGCGCCCGCTTCATGTTCTGGCGAACATGGCTGTCGATGATCTTCGGTCCGGTGACATATTCTCCATATTCTGCGGTGTTCGAGATCGAATAGTTCATGTTGGCGATCCCGCCTTCATAGATCAGATCGACAATGAGTTTGACTTCATGCAAGCATTCGAAGTAAGCCATCTCAGGAGCGTAGCCCGCCTCGATCAGTGTTTCGTAACCAGCCTTGATAAGTTCGCAAATACCGCCGCAGAGTACGGTCTGCTCGCCGAACAAATCGGTCTCGCATTCTTCCTGGAAGGTGGTTTCGATCACGCCAGCGCGCCCGCCGCCAATCGCGCTGGCATAGCTGAGGCCGATTTCGTGCGCGTTGCCGGAAGCATTCTGCTGCACCGCCAAGAGGCAGGGCACGCCGCCGCCGCGTTCGAATTCTGAGCGCACGGTATGGCCAGGCCCCTTCGGCGCGACCATGAACACGTCCATGTCCTTGCGCGGCTCGATCAGACTGAAATGAATGTTCAGGCCGTGCGCGAAGGCCATGGCAGTACCCTGCCGCATGTTGGGCCGAAGGCTTTGCTCCCACAGGTCCGCCTGGCCCTCGTCCGGCGTCAGCACCATGCAGATGTCGGCCCATTTCGCCGCGTCGCTCGACTCCATCACCTTGAAGCCGGCCTTCTCCGCCTTGGCGATGCCGGCCGAGCCCTTGCGCAGACCGACCACGACGTCCTTGACCCCGGAATCGCGCAAGTTGGCGGCATGTGCATGGCCTTGGCTGCCATAGCCGATAATTGCCACCTTCTTTGCCTTGACCAAGTTCACGTCGGCATCGCGGTCGTAATAGACACGCATCGCATTCCCCCTCTGCGGATTGCCCTCGCGCGGCCGGCTGTCCCGCGCTGGCGCTGACATCCTTGCTACATCGCGGCCGGACCTCGCGCAATGGCAACGACGCCGGTGCGGCAGATGTCGGTCAGCCCCAGGGGCTGCATCAGCGCGATGAAAGCGTCGATCTTCTCGATCGAGCCGGTCAGTTCGAAGACGAACGACTCGGTCGTGGAATCGACCGCGCGAGCGCGGAAGATGTCGGCGATGCGCAGGCTTTCGATGCGCGCCTCGCCGCGGCCCGTCACTTTGATCAGCGCCATCTCGCGCTCCACGTGCGGGCCTTCGGCGGTCAGGTCAACCACCCGGTGTACCGGCACCAGCCGATCGAGCTGCGCCTTGATTTGTTCGATCACCATCGGCGTGCCGGTGGTGACAACGGTGATCCGCGACAGTTGGCCCGTCGCATCGACCGCGGCGACGGTCAGGCTCTCGATGTTGTAGCCGCGGCCCGAGAACAGGCCGATCACCCGCGCCAGCACGCCCGGTTCGTTGTCCACAAGCACCGCGATGGTGTGCCGTTCCTGTCGTTCGCTCACGGCTTGACAAGCTCTCGGAAGGCGAACCGGGCGCAGCCAGCGCCCGGCCGGCGGGAATGGTGGTGGTTCAGACCAGGGCTAGGCCGGCGTCGGTCACGTCTGGCGTATCGGCGCTCGCGCCATCGCCCAGGATCATCTCGTAGTGCGCCCGGCCCGAGGGGATCATGGGGAAGCAATTCTCGCGCTGCTCCACCCGAATGTCGGCGATCACTAGGTTGGGCGTGGCGATCATCTCGGCGATCACCGCGTCCAACTGATCGACGCTGTCCGCGCGCAAGCCGACCGCGCCGAAGCTTTCCGCCAGCTTCACGAAATCCGGCAGGCTGTCCATATAGCTCTCGGAATAGCGGCTGCCATGCAGCAGTTCCTGCCATTGCCGGACCATGCCCATCCACTGATTGTTGACGATGAACACCTTGACCGGCAGGCGGTATTGCCGGGCCGTCGCCAGCTCCTGCATGTTCATCAAGAACGACGCCTCGCCTGCGACATCGACCACCAACGCCTCGGGGTGCGCGATCTGCACGCCGATTGCCGCCGGCAGGCCGTAACCCATGGTGCCGAGGCCGCCCGAGGTCATCCAGCGGTTCGGCCGCTCGAACTTGAGATATTGCGCCGCCCACATCTGATGCTGGCCGACTTCGGTGGTGAAATAGGCGTCGCGCGCCCGGGTCAGCTCATAGAGGCGCTTGATCGCATGCTGCGGCTTGATCACCTTGCCGTCCTGGCGGTAAGCGAGGCAATTGCGGTTCCGCCAGCCATCGATCTGCTGCCACCACGCCGCCAACGCCGCCCGGTCGCCCTGGGACCCGCGCTGGCGCCAGAGGGTCAGCATGTCCTGCAACACCGAGCCGGCATCGCCCACGATCGGCACCGCGACCGGCACGTTCTTGTTGATCGAGGAGGGGTCGATGTCGATGTGGATCTTGCGCGAATTCGGGCTGAAGGCATCCAGCCGGCCGGTGACGCGGTCATCGAAGCGGGCGCCGACCGCCACCATGACGTCGCAATTGTGCATCGCCAGATTGGCCTCGTAGGTGCCGTGCATGCCCAGCATGCCGAGGAATTGCGGATCGCTCGCCGGATAGGCGCCCAGCCCCATCAGCGTGTTGGTGATGGGAAAGCCGGTCGCGCGCACCAGTTCGGTCAGCAGTTCCGCGGCCTGCGGGCCGCTGTTGATGACGCCGCCGCCGGCATAGAAGATCGCCCGCTTGGCGCCGGCCAACAGCTCCACCGCCTCGGCAACGCGGGCGGGATCGCCCTTGGTCCTGGGCCGGTAGCTCGGATGCGCGACGCCGCCCGCCGCCTGATAGCGGCCCTTGTTGATGCAGACGTCCTTGGGCAGGTCGATCACCACCGGGCCCGGCCGGCCATGCGTGGCGACATAGAATGCCTCGTGCACCACGCGGGCCAGATCGTCGGTGCTCTTGACTAGCCAGTTGTGCTTGGTGCAAGGCCGGGTGATGCCGACGGTATCCGCCTCCTGGAAGGCGTCATTGCCGATCATGTGGGTCGCCACCTGCCCGGTCAGGCAGACGATCGGGATGGAATCCATCAGCGCGTCGGTCAAGCCGGTCACGGCGTTGGTGGCGCCAGGGCCGGAAGTCACCAGAACCACGCCCGGCCGGCCCGTCGAACGCGCGTAGCCTTCCGCGGCATGCACCGCGCCCGCTTCCTGCCGCACCAGGATGTGCCGAATGCTGTTCTGCTGGAACAATGCGTCGTAGATTGGCAGCACCGCGCCGCCCGGATAGCCGAAGACGACCTCTACGCCCTGTTCGATCAGCGCCCGGACAATGATCTCGGCGCCCGACATCGGGCGTTCGGCATCGTGCTGCTGGCTCTCCGACATGCTCTGCCCCTTGGCTCGCCTTGGCTGGCCGTCCAGCCTGTCGCGAACGGATGCCATTGGTGACCCCCATCCGTGCAGGTCGAACGCCTCCCCGCGCTGCCCGCCGGCCCGGCGGTCGCTGCACCGCAGTTTCAACGCGCCGGCAACTTAGTGCCTCGATTCGCCGGGGTCAATCGATATTGCGTCAGAAACGACAACGGATTGGCAATAAAATTGTTACATTCTTGCGCTTCAATCGGATTCCACGACATCATCTTGTTACGAAACCAAGTGAGCTGGCGTTTCGCATAACGCCGGGTCTCTTGCTGCGCTGCCGCGATGGCAGCCTCCAGCGGCAGCGCCCCCTCCAGATGCCGCAACAACGGCCGCAACCCCAGGGCACGGCTCAGCGGCCGGCCTTCCGGCACGCCCTGCGCCCTGTAGCCGTCCGCCTCGCCGAGCGCGCCTGCCGCCAGCATCTCGACGAAGCGGGCATCGCAACGCCGGTAAAGCTCGGCGCGGGGCCATTGCAGGATGCCCGCGACCAGGGGCACGCCGAACTCGGGCGGGCGGTGGCCGACGCGCTGCCAGTCGGCCAGGCTTTCGCCCGTTGCATCGAGCACCTCCAGAGCGCGGGCGATGCGCTGCGGATCGCTTGGCCGAAGGCGGGCCGCCATGCGCGGATCGCGTGCCCGCAGCTCGGCGAACAGCGCCGGCAGGCCATGCGCCAGCAATCGGTCGGCCACCGCCTGGCGGACCGCCACCGGCACGCGCGGCACCGGCGCGATGCCCTCGCACAGCGCCCGCAAGTAGAGCCCGCTGCCGCCGATCACGACTGGCGTCTTGCCGACCCTCAGCGCAGCGTGGATCTCGGCCTGCGCTAGTTCCAACCAGCGGCCGACCGAGCATTCATCCAGCGCCGACAACACGCCATAAAGCCGATGCGGCACCGTGGCCCGCGCCAGCGGGCCCGGCTGTGCGGTCAGCACCGGCAATTCGCGGTAGACCTGCATGCTGTCGGCGTTGATCACGACACCGTCCAGCCGGCAGGCAAGCGCCAGCGCCAGGGCCGACTTGCCGCTGGCGGTCGGCCCCGCTATCAGCACCACCGCTTGGCTCAAACCTCACCCGCCGCCCGGAAGATCGCGATGTCACTGCCGTTCGTGCTCACGCTCGTCGCCCACCGGCTCGACCCCAACCGCGTCGGCCTGCTGGCCGGGCAGCTACCGCTCAGCCGCCCGCCGCACTGGCTGGCGCCGGACGAAGCCTGCGACCTGCCGTTCGCCGGGCTCGAACCGGTAGCGGCGGAAGCGCTGGCCCGCGAGCTGCTGTCCGACCTGCCGCTCGACTGCCTGGCGCAAGATGCCAGCGGCCGGCGGCGGCGCCTGCTGGTGGCCGACATGGACTCGACAATTATCACCGTCGAGTGCATCGACGAAATCGCCAGCTATATCGGCCGCAGGGCCGAGATCGCGGCGATCACCGAGCGGGCGATGCGCGGCGAGATCGATTTCGCCGGGGCGCTGCGGCAACGTGCCGCCATGCTGCGCGGTTTGCCGGTGACAGCGCTGCAACAGGCCTATGCCGAACGGGTGCGCCTCAGCCCTGGCGCGGAAGCCCTGGTGCGCACCATGCGGGCCGCCGGCGCCTTTACCGCGCTGGTCTCGGGCGGCTTCACTTTCTTCACCGAACGGGTGCGCGAGGCGGCCGGTTTCCAGTTCGACCAGGCCAACCGCCTGCGCTACGCCGACGCCGCGCTCGACGGCACGCTCGAAGAGCCGATCCTGGATGCTGACGCCAAGCTGGATACGCTGCGCCGCCTGGCATCGGAACGCGGCATTCCGATGGCCCTGACCCTGGCTATCGGCGATGGTGCGAACGATTTGAAGATGCTGCGGGCCGCGGGGCTGGGCATCGCCTATCGCGCCAAGCCGGTGGTCGCGGCCGGGGCGCGCGCGCGCATCGACCACGGCGACCTCAAGACCGCACTCTATTACCAGGGTTATACGGCGACCGAGATTGCCGCCGCCCTCCTCAACCCTGCTCCAGCTTGAGCGGCACGAAGCGCAGGTCGCTGGCGCGCTGAATCAGCATCAGCACGGTCTTGCGCTTGGCCTCCTGCACCTTTTTCACCTTGTCGACCACGTCCTGGGGCTGCGCCACTTCCTCTTGCGCCACCTCGACGATGACATCGCCCGGCCGCACGCCGCGCTCGGCCGCCGCGCTGTCCGCCGTGACCTCGGTCACCACGACGCCCTTCGCGTCGTCCTTCAACTCGAAGCGCTCGCGCAGTTCCGGCGTGATCCTGGCGAGCTTCATCCCCAGCGACTGCACTTCCTTGCCTGGGGTCGCCTGCTTCGGGTCTGCGGCGGCGACTTCCTGCTCGCTTTCCTCCAGTTCGCCGACCTTGACCTGCTTTTTCAAAAGCTTGCCCTTGCGCCAGACCTCCACCTCGACGGTCTTGCCGATCGGCGTCTCGGCCACGGCGCGCGGCAAGGCCCGCATCTCGCCCACTTCCTTGCCATCGAACCTGAGAATGACGTCGCCCTGCTCCAGCCCTGCGACCTCGGCCGGACCCTTCTCGGAGATGCCGGCGACCAGGGCTCCGCGCGCCGGCTGCAGGCTCAGGCCCTCGGCGATCTCATCGGTCACGGTCTGGATACGCACGCCAAGCCAGCCTCGCTTGGTGCGGCCGAAGGCGTTCAGCTGCTCCACCACCGACTTGGCGATGCTCGAGGGGATGGCGAAGCCGATGCCGACGCTGGAGCCGGTTGGCGAGTAAATCGCCGTGTTCACCCCGATCACCTCGCCTGCCATGTTGAACAGCGGACCGCCCGAATTGCCGCGATTGATCGCGGCGTCGGTCTGGATGAAGTCGTCATAAGGACCGGAATTGATGTCCCGGCCGCGGGCCGAGACGATGCCCGCGGTCACGGTGCCGCCCAGGCCAAAGGGATTGCCGATCGCCAGTACCCAGTCGCCCACCCTCAGGCCGTCGGAACTGCCGAATTTCACCGCCGGCAATTCCTTGTCGACCTTGATGCGCAAGAGCGCGAGGTCGGTCTTCGCGTCGCGCCCGGCCAGTTTGGCCTCGAACTTCTGGCCATCTTGCGTCGTCACGGTGATCTCGTCGGCTTCCGAGATCACGTGGTTGTTGGTCACCACCAGGCCGCCCTTGCCATCGACGATGAAGCCAGAGCCGAGCGAGGTGATCTGCCGCCGCGGTTGCGGGCGCTGGCCTTGCGATGGCGGCTGCTGACCGGGCCGGTTGCGCTCCAGAAAGTCCTTGAAGAACTCCTCGAGGGGCGAACCGGGCGGGAACTGGAAGTCGAACCGCCCGCCGGCCGCCCCCTGCACTTTCTGCGTGGTCGAGATGTTGACCACCGCCGGCGACAGCTTGGCCGCGAGATCGGCGAAGCTTTCCGGCGCCGCGCGGGCGAAGGCGGGCCCGCCTAGGCCGATGCCGCCAAGCGTCACCAGCCCAGCCAGGGCGGCCGCGCGGAGCAAATTGGGTGATGCGATCTGCAAGAGCACAGTCGGACTCCATCGAAGGGCTAACCCGGCGGGCAAAGATAGCGCAAACGCCGCCGGATTGGGCTAGAGGTAGTGACAAGGGCAACTTGGCGCAAGGCGGCCGGCGGCGATCTTCCGCTCGCCACGCGCCCGGCGCTGACCCCGTGTCTTCCACGCCAATTGCGACGGATTCGCGGCCAAGCTGCCGCCGACCGAAGGCGATCTCTCACAACCGCGTGAGAGCTGCGCCGTTCACGCCAAGAGCCGCTGCGCCACCCAGACAAACGTCAACCCCACGGCCGCCGCCATCAGGCCGACCTGCCGCAGCCGCTCGTCGGGCAGGGCAAGCAGGCGGCGCATCGCCTAGCGCATGCCCGCCGGCGTCAGGGCATAGACCGCGCCCTCGGCGATCAGCAACAGACCCAGGGCGGTCAGCAGCGCGCTCATGCCGGCGATGCGCTACCGACCGTCCGCACCCGCGGCCGAGCCAAAGTACCGGAAGAAGTCGCCGGTCGGCGACAGCACCAGCGTGGTGTCCTGCCCGCTCATCGCCGTGCGATAAGCCTGCATCGAGCGATAAAAGGTGAAGAATTCCGGATCCTTCTGAAACGCGTCCACGTAGATGCGGTTGCGCAGGCCGTCGCCCTCGCCGCGCAGGATCTCCGATTGCTTGCGCGCTTCCGCCAACAGCACGGTGCGCTGCCGATCCGCGTCGGCCCGCACCTTCTGGGCTTCCTCCGCGCCGCGCGCGCGTGCCTCGCGTGCCTCGCGCTCGCGCTCGGCCTGCATGCGCCGGAACACTGCCTGGCTGTTGGCATCCGGTAGGTCGGCCCGCTTGATCCTGACGTCGACGATTCTGACGCCGAGCTTGGTGCCTTCGGTGTTCACATCCTCGGAGATCGTCCGCATGAGTTCACTGCGCTCGGCCGACAGCACCGTCGACAGATCGACCCGGCCCAGTACCTTGCGCAGGCTGGAATTGATCACATCGCTCAACCGCGATCGGACGGCGGCCTCCGTGCCGACAGCCTGGTAGAAGCGCAGTGGATCGTCGATGCTATAGCGGGCATAGACGTCCACCACCAGGCGCTTCTTGTCGGCGGCGATCACTTCGGCGCTCGGCGGATCGAAATTCAGGATGCGCTTTTCCATGGTGATGACATTCTGGATCAACGGCAGCTTGAAGTTGATGCCGGGTTCCTTCACCACACGGATCGGCTCGCCCAATTGCAGTAGCAGAACCTGCTCGGTCTCGCTGACGGTGAAGATCGAGCTGTAGGCGATAATGGAGGCGACGGCGGCGATGCCGAAGCCGCTCAGGATGCCGCGGTTCATTTCGGGCCCTCCGGCTGGTGACCCTCGGATCGATTGACGGCCGGCGCCGGTTGCTGCCGCTTCAGCAGCTCCGTCAGCGGCAGGAACGGCATGACACCCTGGCCGTCGCCGGTGCCGATCACGATCTTGTTTATGCCTTGGAACACCTGCTCCATGGTCTCGAGATACATGCGCTCGCGCACCACGGTTCTGGCCTGCGCGTACTCGCCATAGATCGCCAGGAAGCGCGAGACCTCGCCCTGCGCGTCCGCCACCACCTGCTCGCGGTAACCTTCGGCCTCGAGCCGCACCTGTTCGGCTTGGCCGCGGGCGCGCGGGATGACGTCATTGGAATACGCCTGGGCTTCGTTGCGCAGCCGCTCCTGGTCGGCACGAGCGGCCTGCACGTCGCGGAAAGCGTCGATCACGGCGGCCGGCGGGTCGGCCTTCTGCAACTGCACTTGCGTGACGTCGATGCCGGCGCCATAGGAGTCGAGCACCCGCTGCATGCTTTCACGGGTCTCGCGCTGAACGTCTTCGCGGCCCTCGGTCAGCACATCGTCGATGCGCCGCTTGCCCACCACTTCGCGCATCACGCTTTCCGCCACCGCCTTCACCGTGGGCGCCGGCTGCTGCACGTTGAACAGATAGGCGCGCGCATCATTGATCCGCCAGAACACAGCGAAATCGATGTCGACGATGTTCTCATCGCCGGTCAGCATCAGGCTTTCCTCGGTAATGTCGCGGCCGGTGGCCTGAACCGCCCTGCCCCTTTCGGCCGCGCTGCGGAAGCCGACGTCGACGCGATTGACGCGGGTAACCTTGGGCGTGGTGACCATTTCGATCGGAAACGGCAGATGATAGCGCAAGCCTGGCAGGCTGGTTTCGCTATAGCGGCCGAAGCGCTGCTCGACGCCGACCTCATCGGGCTCGACGCGGTAGAAGCCGCTGAACAGCCAGCCGACCACGGCCAACAGAACCAGCACGGCGATGCCGCGGCCACCCCACCCGACGCCGCCCGGCAGCATCCCCTTGAAGCGGTCCTGACCGCGCTTCAGCAGTTCTTCCAGGTTGGGCGGCTGCATGCCACCGCCCGACGGGCCCTGGCCCCAAGGCCCACGGCCGCTGCCGCCCTCATTGGTCCAAGGCATCCGCCACTTTCCCCCGTTCGCTGAATTCCGCGCTTCGCCGCGCCACCCTGGGTCCGGGCGCTTCGTGCCGTTGTCGCCCGCAACCCACGGCTCTATGATGACAGGCGCCGCAGCCGCGCATATCGGCACGCGGCCGGAGCTTATCAAGAATGGCGGTCAGCGCGAACAACATTCTGGCGGCATTGCGCGCTGTTATCGATCCCGATCGCGGCCAGGACGTGGTCACACTGGGCATGATCGGCGGATTGGCCATCAAGGGCGGCAATATCGGCTTCGCCATCGAGGTCGACCCGGCGCGTGGCGTCAAGCTGGAGCCGCTGCGGCAAGCGTGCGAAACGCGGGTACTGGCCCTGCCAGGCGTGACTTCGGTCACCGCCGTGCTGACCGCGCATCGCGCCCCCTCGGGCGGGCCCGCGCCGGCGGCCGCGCCCGGCCATAGCCACGAGGCCCCCGCCGAGGGCCGGCGCAGCGGCCGCATGACCCTGCCAGGGGTGCGCGCGATCCTGGCGGTGGCGTCCGGCAAAGGGGGGGTTGGCAAGTCGACGACCGCCGTCAATCTGGCGCTCGGCCTGGCGCGTCTGGGCCTCAAGGTGGGCGTGCTCGATGCCGATGTCTACGGCCCCTCGATTCCACGCATGCTGGGCGTCAGGGGCAAGCCGCATTCGACCGGCGAGAAGCTAGAGCCGATGCGCGCCTATGGCGTCGCCTGCATGTCGATTGGCTTTCTGGTCGACGAAGACACGCCGATGATCTGGCGCGGGCCGATGGTGATGAGCGCGCTGGAGCAGATGCTGCGGGACGTCGATTGGGGCGCGCTGGACGTGCTAGTGCTCGACCTGCCGCCCGGCACCGGCGATGCGCAGCTCACCATCGCCCAGCGCGTGCCGGTGACCGGCGCGGTGATCGTCTCCACGCCGCAGGACATTGCGCTGCTGGACGCGCGCAAGGGCCTCAACATGTTCCGCAAGGTGGACGTGCCGGTGATCGGCCTGGTGGAGAACATGAGCTATTTCGTCTGCCCGCATTGCGGCGGCCGCTCGGACATTTTCAGCCATGGCGGCGCCCGGCGCACGGCGGAGCAGATGGACATGGAATTCCTGGGCGAGGTGCCACTGCACATGGCGATCCGCGAGACCAGCGATGCCGGCCTGCCGATCGTCGTCACCCGCCCCGAGGCGGAACAGGCCCAAGCCTATATGCGGCTGGCCGCGACCGTGGCCGACCGTCTGAAAGCGCTGCTGGCCGGCGGCATGCGCCAGCCGCCGCGCCTGGTGATGATGTAGCGGGCGGCGGGGGCCGGGGGCCGCGCCGCCGTCATGGTTGCAGGGCAATGGCTTCCGTTCACACCGAACATGCCGGTTCGATGTGAACGGAAATCGCCCTACACTGGCCGGCATGCGGACCTTGCACTTCGGCGACATACGGGTTGACCGCCTGGTCGAGGTGGAAGGGCCCAGTTTCTTCCCGGCCTTCATGCTGCCCGACTCCACGCCCCAGGCGCTGGCCGCCCAGCGCGACTGGATCGAGCCGCACTTCTTCGATCCCCACAGCGGTCGCTTCATCCAGAGCGTGCACGCCTATGTGGTGCGCACCCGGCACCACACCATCCTGATCGACACCTGCATCGGCAACGACAAGGAGCGGCCCTCCACCAAGCCCTGGCACCGCATGCAGACGCCCTGGCTGGACAACCTCAAGGCGATAGGCGTGGCGCCGGAGGCCGTCGACTTCGTGCTGTGCACGCATCTGCATGTCGATCACATCGGCTGGAACACGCGCCTGGTCAACGGCCGCTGGGCACCTACCTTCGCCAACGCCAAGTATCTGTTCTGCCGCCAGGAATACGAGTTCTGGGCGAGCGGGCAAGCAAGCCCCGAAGGCCGCAGCGGCGCCGCCGACGGCTCGTTCCAGGACAGCGTGCTGCCGGTGATGGAGGCGGGCCAGGCGCTCTTGGTGGAGGGCGATCACGCCATCGACGACAACCTGCGGCTGGAGCCGACCCCCGGCCACTCGCCGGGTCATGTCTGCCTGCACCTGCGGGCTGGCGGCGGCCAGGCGGTGTTCAGCGGCGATCTCATGCACCATCCCGTGCAATGCGCCCATCCGGAATGGAACAGCCGGTTCTGCCACGATCTGGCGGCCAGCCGGGCCCAGCGCATCGGCTTCGTCGAACGCCACGCCGACAGTCGGGCGATCATCCTGGCAGCGCATTTCGCGGCGCCCACCGCCGGCCGCATCGTCGCCAACGGCCAGCGCTGCAAGTTTCAGGTCTGATCCTTTGGCGTTGGCGGCCGGTCGCACAGCGCCGCCAGCGCCAGCACCGCGCGGGCCGCCGGCGAATAGGACTGGCGATGCGCCAGCATGCCGACGATGCACAGCGTGCCGCCCAGGAACAGCAGCGGGTGCACGAACCACAGCAACGCGGCGATGGCGAAGTAGTAGGCGCGCATGCCGGCATTGACGCTGGCCACGGCCGAACTCATGAGCCGGCCGAGCGCCTCGGCGATCGCGCGCGCCTCGACTTCCGGCACGGGCGCCTGCGGCGCAGCACCGATGATCGCCGCCAGATAATTGTACTGCCTGAGCGCCCAGGTGAAGGCGAGCAGCGCATAGAAGAACACCACCACCACCACCACCAGCAACTTGTATTGCATGAGCTGAATACTGGCCGCCTTGATCAGACTGATTTCGCTCAGCGTCGGATGCACCCGGTCGAGCGCGCCAAAGGCGCTGACCAGCGCGGCGATGACGATGATGGTGGTGGACGCGAAGAAACTGGCGCTTTGGAAGGCGAAGCCCAGAATCTGGGTGTCCGGAATGCGCAGGTCGCGCTCCAGCATGCGCGCCATCCAGATGCGCCGCAGCGGGTGCATCAGGCGATTGATGCTGGGCCGTTTGCCCAAGCGTTCGATGACATGGGGATAGCCGATCCAGCAGGCGACGAAGGCGGCGAGCGCAGCCAGGTCGAACCAATGCACGTTGGCCGGAAGCATGGCCTAGCCCGGCTCCTTGACGCGACCGAGCACCGCCATCAGTTCGCGCCATTCGCGCATCGACAGCCCGCTGTCCGCCGGCGTCACGGCCTCGCCCGCCAGCAGCCGCCTGACCACGGCCAGGCCGCCCGCCGACAGGCTGACGCCACCCAGCCGATAGTCGGCGAAGGCGGCATGCGCCAGCGGCACCCAGCGCTTGACCACGTCCAGCATGACCTCGGCATAGGCACGGATCTCGTATTGCGCATGGGCGTCGGCGCGCAACGAGAGGAAATGGAACAGGTTGTGCAGGTCGGTCTTCCAGTACCACTGGGTATAGACGTTGAGCGTCAGGTTCATGCGCGCGAGCTCGCGTGCCAGTCCGGCTCGCGCCGGATCGCGCCGCTGGCCCGCCTCGTCCTCGTTCAACATGTCCTGGTAATGGCGGTAGTTGCGCTCGGCGTCCTGGCGCAGCAGGGCCAGCACCTCCGCTGCCTCCTGCCCTTCCAGCGATCTGCCGCGGCCCTGCCGGTTCAGCTCCGATTGCGCCGCCAAATGTTGCGGTGCCGGCAGATAGAACTCGCGGTCCAGCACCGAATAGCGCGCGGAGATCTCGTTGACGCTCGCCATGCGATGGCGGATCCACTGCCGGGCGACGAAGATCGGCAGCTTCACGTGGAACTTGATCTCGCACATCTCGAACGGTGTGGTGTGCCGATGCCGCATTAGATAGCGGATCAGGCCGGCGTCCTCGCTGACCCGCCTGGTGCCCCGGCCGTAGGACACCCGTGCCGCCTGGACGATGGCGCCGTCATCGCCCATGTAGTCGATGACGCGCAGGAAACCGTGGTCGAGCACCGGCAGCGCCGCGTGCAGAATGTCCTCCAGCGCCGCCACGGTAGGCCGGCGGGTGGGCCGCTGGGCGGCGGCCCCCTCGGCGATCTCGCGCTGCTGCTCCTCGGTCAACGGCATGGGCGGCCGCGAAGGTTAAGGGAATCGATCTTGCTGGCGGCACCTTAGCGCACCTTTTCCGGGGCGGGCCGCCACCCTATATTGCTGGTGCCGGTTCGTCCGGCTATGGCGCTATACGGTCGTATGGAATAAGCGGAGCGGACCCGGGGGCAGTGCCCGGCGCCTCCACCACAAGCGCGGCAAGGATCGACGGGCCGCGTTTCTGTGGGGGCGAACCAGGATCGACGCACGTGGTAAAGGTACGGCCGGTGCCCGGCATGGTTCCGCCGTTATCGGGCCAAACGCAAAGTGCCAACGATAACGAGATGGCGCTCGCTGCCTAACTAAACCTTAGGCAAGCGCGGTTCGGGGGGCACCGGGCAACAGAAGCCCCCCACCGTTCCGCTGCCATCTTGCCCAACTGGCGTGCTCACAGGCACGATAGGGGTCTGGCAACGAGGTAGGAAGGCACGTCCGAACGGCCATGGCCAAGGATCTGATCGGCTACAACCGTTACATGGAAGAGGCGCTGCGCGGCGTGGTGCGCGACGTGTTGCGGCGCGCGGCCAGCCAGGGCATGCCCGGCAACCATCATTTCTACTTGTCGTTCCGTACCGACGAACCGGGTGTCGAGATCCCGGATTTCCTGCGGGCCAAGTTCCCGCAGGAAATGACCATCGTGCTGCAGCATCAGTTCTGGGGACTGCATGTCGAGGACGACGGTTTCGAGGTGCTGCTGAGCTTCTCCAAGGCGCGCCAGCGCGTGCGTGTCCCGTTCGTCGCGTTGACCGGCTTCTTCGACCCCAGCGTGCAGTTCGGCCTGCAGTTCCAGCGCGACGGCGGGCAGGGCAAGCCGGGTGTCACACCGAGCGCCGAACTGTCGACCCGGCTGGTACCGGCACCACCGGTGCCAGCACCAGCCACCGAGGACGAGGCTGCCGGCAAGCCGGTCCGGCCGGCCGAACCGCCGGGCGGCGGCGGCAATGGCAAACCGTCGAGCAACGTCGTCACGCTCGACAAGTTCCGCAAGAAGTAGGGGGCGGTGCCGCCCGAACCGGCGCCGCCGGAGGTGCGGGCAGCGCTTTGTCGCCTCGGCTTGCTCGCCCCGGACGAAGCGGTTGCGTTCGAGGCGCTGAGCGGAGGTGTTGCCTCCGACATCTGGAAGGTCGATGCGGGCGGCCGCGCGTTCTGCGTCAAGCGCGCCCTGGCCAAACTGAAGGTCATGCAGGACTGGCGGGCGCCGGTCGGCCGCAATGCGGCGGAAGTCGGCTGGCTGCGCCTGGCGGCCGGCGTGGTGCCCGACGCGGTGCCCGAGGTGTTGGGTCACGACCCGGCCGCCGGACTGTTTGCCATGGAATACCTGGCGCCCGACCGCTTCCCGATCTGGAAGCAGCAACTGCGCCAGGGCATCGCCGACCCGGCGGTGGCCGAGGCGGTGGCGAGCCGCCTGGTGGCGATCCATCGCGCCACTGCCGCCCGGCCGGATCTCGCCGCCGCCTTCGCCAACGACGCCACCTTCCACGCCATCCGCCTTGAGCCCTATCTCGAGGCGACTGCCCGCCTGCATGCCGACCTGGCGCCGGTGCTGCATGCTCTCGTCGCCCGCACCCTGGCCGAGCGGCATGCCTTGGTGCATGGTGACGTCAGCCCGAAGAACATCCTGATCGGGCCGGCCGGACCGGTGTTCCTGGACGCCGAATGCGCCACCTATGGCGACCCGGCCTTCGATCTCACTTTCTGCCTGAACCACCTGCTGCTGAAATGCCTGTGGGTGCCGGCGGCGCGCGAGGGCTTCCTTGCCTGCTTCGATGCCCTGGCGACGCGCTATCTCGAGGGTGTCGCTTGGGAAGCGCCGGCGGCGTTCGAGGCGCGCGCGGCAAGCTTGCTGCCGGGCCTGTTCCTGGCCCGGATCGACGGCAAGTCGCCGGTCGAGTACCTGGCCACCGAGCCGGACAAGAACCGCGTGCGTCGCGTGGCGCGTGGCCTGCTGGCGTCCCCCGCCAGCCGGTTGGCGGCCGTGCGGGCGGCCTGGACAGAGGAGTTGCGGGCTTGAGCAAGACGGCGATCGCGGCCCTGCGCGGCCGGCGGGTATGGGATTCGCGCGGCCGTCCGACGGTCGAAGCCGAGGTGCACTTGGCCGGCGGCGCGGTTGGCCGCGCCATCGCGCCGGCCGGCGCTTCGACCGGCAGCGGCGAAGCGCTCGACCTGCGCGACGGCGGGGAGGCGTTCGGCGGCCTCGACGTGCGCAACGCGGCCGGCAACGTCAACGGCCCGATCGCGCAAGCCCTGCTTGGTCTCGACGCCCACGAGCAGGCGGCGATCGATGCCCGCCTGGCCGAGCTCGACGGCACGGCCGAGTTTTGCCGTCTGGGCGGCAACGCCGCGATCGCCACTTCGCTGGCGGTGCTGCAGGCTGCTGCTGCCGCCGCCGGTTTGCCGCTCTGGCGCTACCTCGCCGCCGGGCAGCCCTGCCGCCTGCCCTTGCCGGAGATCCAGATTTTCGGCGGCGGCGCGCATGCCGGCCGGCGGGTCGATGTGCAGGACTTCATGGTGATGTGCCCAGCCGCCGCCAGTTTCGCGCAGGCGCTCGACTGGACCGCGGAGGTCTATCTGGCCGCCGGGCGGCTGATGGCCGAACGCGGCCAGCTTCAGGGCGTGGCCGACGAAGGCGGCTACTGGCCCGCTTTCGCCAGCAACGAGGAGGCACTGACGGCGCTGGTCGCCGCCATCGAACGCGCCGGCTTCACGCCGGGCGGCCAAGTTGCCATCAGCCTCGATATCGCCGCCAGCCAGTTGGGCAAGGGCGGACGCTACCGGCTCGGCCTGGAGGGCCGCGAATACGACAGCGACGGCTTGTGCGAATTATGGGGCCGCTGGCTCGAGCGCTATCCCATCGTCTCCATCGAGGACCCGCTGGCCGAGGACGACGCGGCGGGAATGCAGCGCTTCACCCGGGCCTTCGGCGAGCGCGTGCAGATCATCGGCGACGACTTCCTGGTAACGGACGCCGCGCGGGTGCGGCACGCCGCCGCCGACGGCGCCTGCAACGCCCTGCTGGTCAAGCCCAACCAAGCCGGCACGGTGACGGCGGCCAAGGCGGCCTTGGACGCCGCGCGGGCGGCCGGCTACGCCGCCATCGTCTCGGCCCGCTCCGGCGAGAGCGAGGATGTCGCCATCGCCCATCTGGCGGTCGGCTGGGACGCGGGCCAACTCAAGGTCGGCTCGTTCAGCCGCTCCGAACGCATGGCCAAGTGGAACGAGGTCTTGCGGATCGAGGAGGCGATGGGGAAGGCCGCCCGCTTCGCCGGCCGGGGAGCCTTGCGCGCGACTTAAGCCTCATGTCAGGGTGCGGGCTAGGCCTTCCGACAGCGTGGTGCCGGCGGCGAAGCCGAACGTGGCGTTGAGCCGGCCGGGATCGCCCAGCGAGGCACGAATGTCGCCGGCGCGGGCGGCCTCGTGCGCGATCTCCGGCTGCTTGCCGCTGACCTGTCCGATCGCTCGGGCCAACTCCAGGATGCTGGTAACGCGGCCGGTGCAGACGTTGAACACCTGCGGTTTTGCTGGCTTCAGTGCCATCGCGGCCAGCAGGTAGCGCACCACGTCGCCGACATAGATGAAGTCGCGGCTCTGCCGACCGTCGCCGTGCACGGCGATCGGTCGACCGGCGGCGAGCAGTCCGGCGAAGATCGCGATCACCCCGGAATAGGGCGAGGCCGGGTCCTGCCTGGGCCCATAGACATTGAAGAAACGTAAGCCGACCGTGGGCACGCCGTGCACCAGACTGGCGACCCGCGCGTGCAATTCCGTGCCGAGCTTGTCGGCGCCATAGGCCGACAGCGGCCGGGTCTCGGCCGTCTCCTTGAGCTGCAGGGCGGGATTGTCGCCATAGACCGCGGCCGAGGAGGCATAGACAACCGGCACCGGGCGCCCGTCGCCGGCGGTTCGCGCCGCCTCGAACACGGCGATGGAGGCGGTCTGGTTGGCCCGGTGGGTGCCCAGCCAATCCTCGTTGCCGCGCTGCACGGAAGCCACCGCCGCCAAGTGGAAACAACCGGCGCAGCCGGCCATTGTCTTGCGGGTCAGCGGCAGGTCAGCGACATCGCC
>VGEV01000032.1 GCA_016869175.1 Alphaproteobacteria bacterium | reverse complement strand
TGGCGGCCTCCCGCCCTTGGAGCGGTCCGTGCGCGGCACCGCCGCCTCGAGATCAGGGCGGAACAGCTCGAAGTCCACCACCTTCGCCAGCCGCTCCAGCGGGTCCCCCGCCGCCGACAGCCACGCCGGCCGCTCGTCCGTGTCGAAGAAACCAGCCTGTCCCGCCATCCCCGCCTCCGGCCATCGCCAGAGGTCAGAGAATCAACCCGCGACCCTCAACGCCAGAGGTTTTCGAGGTGTCCAGGTGTCCGGCTGCAGATGGCCGTCGACATAGGCGAACGGGTCGGCACAGTGTTCCAGCACGCTGAGGCACAGGACGGTATCCAGTGATTGCGGCGGCAACGGTGGCGGATCGGCACAGAAATCGCCCAGCACGTCGACCGGGCTCGAATGGCCCATCTTCTCCAGCACCGGCTGATCGAGGTCGCTGATCAGCACCCGTTCGACCGTCGGCAGTTCGTGCACGAACCGGTTCCAATGACGCACCGAGGACATGTCGAGCACCGTGCCGCCGATCAGCTGGCGCCGCTGCCACAGCCACTGTTCCTGGTAGACGCCGATGGCGATCCCCCCTGCCTCGTATGGCCCGACGAAATCTGAACCGGGAAACTCCCGCCGCCTGACATCGGCGGCGAAGGCCCGCGCATCGGGCACCGTCAATGCCTGCCGCACACGGACTAGCGCGGGCTCGAGATCGGCCGAAAGCCCCTCGGCCAAGAGATAGCTCACGGGCTCCCCCAGCGCGCTCACTGCCGGCTCACAAGAAGACCGTCAGGACGCCCGTATAGGTATAGAGCCGGCTGTTGCTGATCTCGCCATTGCCGAAAAAGCCGACCAGCGGTACCTCGCCCAATGCCTCGCGGATCATGCCCAGTTCCACCGACTCGGCGTCGAACAGGTTGGCGCCGCGCGCCAGACAGGAATGGTAGAGCGCGCCGCGCGGCGGGCCCGACAGCCGCCGCTTCAAGCCGGCCAGCATGCGGCCCAAGTCGTTGGCCGCCGCCTGCCGGTCGCGCCGGCAGAACATCAACCGCTGGCCGGATTGCAACATGTCGCCGATCGCCACCAGGCGCTTGCGCTCGTCGATGCCGGCTAGGTTGCGCACCATGTAGTCGCCCCAGTCGCTGCCGGCCACCGGCACGGCAGCGTAAATGCAGCCGGCGCAGCGCTTGAGATCGCCCGCCAGCAACTCGCCCACATCCTCGCGGAAGACATCGAGCGCGGGCCGCCCGTCCAGCATTACCGCCACGTTCTGCCGCGCGTCCGTCACCTCGTGCGGCGGCCCGATGGGCGAGCAGCCTTGCGTCAAGGCCGTCGCCACCGCCACATCGGGCGACATCAGCAAGCCGGACACCCCGCCCTCGGTCACGCCGCCCGCCAACTGCGGATGCTTGCCGCGCGAGGAGGTGAGCGCCCCCACCAGGAAACTCCCCGAGGCTTCGGCGAAGAGTGGCAGCAGGCGAAACAGCTCGCCGCGCCGCGGATCGACATGCACGATGCCGAAATTGCCGGCGTCGGGCTGCAGCCAATCGCGGCGTTCGGTGATGAATGAATTGAGATCCTGGTGCACGCTGTCGAACAGCGCAAAGCGGCCTTCCGGCATGCGGCCAATCATCGCCGCCATCGCCGGCCGGTCGAAATACTCAATCCCCGTCGCGCAGACGCCCACCCCCACCGTGCCGAGCCAGTGCTCGACGCCCGTGCGCTGGCGCAAGAAGCCCAGCAGCGGTTCCACGTCGTCGGCGAACAGGTCGGAGACGTAGAGGAAGCCGAGATTGGCACCCGCGCCCGCACCCAGGCGGCGCAGCAGCAGCGCCGCTGCCGTCTGCCAGTCCGGTCCGGCCGCATGCGCGGTACGGAACGGCTCGACGGCGCTCGCACTCATTCGCGCACCAGCAATCCGACCTGGGGATCGACGCCAACGCGTTGCATCGAATACGACCCTCCCGCCAGCCACCGTCACGGCAGAGTAGGACGGCGGGCGCAGCCTCTGCAAATCAGCCGCGAGTGGCGGGCCGTCTCCCGCCCAGGCTCTCAACCTGGGCGCCCGGCCTTTCGCCGATGGCGCCGCGCCGCGCCCGCCGACCGGCCCGTCCAATACGATCTTCATCGCCCCGACGGCTTGCGCTAAGGTCGCCCGGCATCATGGCAAGGCGACGTTGGCGACGCAGGCGCGCCAGTCCAGGCCCAACCGACAGTCTCAACCGATGAGCGACCTATGACCAAACCGATGGTGAAGCCCGCCGCAAGCCGCACCGAGACCGACACCTTCGGGCCGATCGACGTGCCCGCCGACCGCTATTGGGGGGCGCAGACGCAGCGCTCGCTGCAGAACTTCAAGATCGGCTGGGAGCGCATGCCGGCCTCGATCGTGCGCGCGCTGGGCGTGATCAAGCAGGCAGCGGCCCGGGTCAACGTGAAAATGGGCGAACTCGACGGCAAGCTCGGCCACGCCATCGAGCGTGCCGCAGCGGAAGTCGCGGAAGGCAAGCTCGACGCGCATTTCCCGCTGGTGGTCTGGCAGACCGGCTCCGGCACGCAGAGCAACATGAACGCCAACGAGGTGATCTCCAACCGGGCGATCGAGCTCATGAGCGGCCGGATGGGTTCCAAGAAGCCGGTGCACCCGAACGACCACGTCAATCGCGGGCAATCCTCCAACGACACGTTTCCGACGGCCATGCATGTCGCGGCGGCGCGCGACGTGGCCGGCCATCTGTTGCCCGCGCTGACGCAGCTGCAGGTCGCGCTGGACGCCAAAGCCAAGCAGTGGCGACGGCTTGTCAAGATCGGCCGCACGCACTTGCAGGACGCGACGCCGCTAACGCTTGGTCAGGAATTCTCCGGTTACGCCCAGCAGGTCAAGGCCGGCATCCGGCGCGTGCAAACAGCGCAAGACGGGTTGCTGGAGCTCGCCCAGGGCGGCACCGCGGTTGGCACCGGCCTGAACGCGCGCAAGGGATTCGACAAGGCGATCGCGGCAGAGATCGCCCGCCTCACCGGCTTGAAGTTCCGCCCCGCCGCCAACAAGTTCGAGGCGTTGGCGGCCCACGACGCAATGGTCTTCGCCTCCGGCGCGCTTTGCGCGGTCGCGACTGCGCTGATGAAGATCGCCAACGACATCCGCCTGCTGGGCTCAGGTCCGCGATCCGGCCTGGGCGAACTCAACCTGCCGGAGAACGAGCCCGGCTCATCCATCATGCCGGGCAAGGTCAACCCGACGCAGTGCGAGGCGCTGACCATGGTCTGCGCGCAAGTCATCGGCAACCACGCCACCATCTGCGTCGCCGGCGGCCAGGGCCATCTCGAGCTCAATGTGTTCAAACCGGTTCTGGCCTACAACCTGTTGCAGTCGATCCAGCTTCTGGCCGACGCGGCGGTCAGTTTCACCGACAATTGCATTGTCGGCATCGAAGCGAACCAGGTGCGCATCGACGAGCTGATGCAGCGTTCGCTGATGCTGGTGACCGCGCTCGCGCCCCATATCGGCTATGACAACGCGGCGAAGATCGCCAAGCACGCGCACAAGGCCAGCAGCACGCTGAAGGAGGCGGCGGTCGAACTGGGTCTTGTCACCGCCCGCGATTTCGACCGCTGGGTGAAGCCCGACGGCATGCTCGGACCGACGTGAACCCTTCGCCCGCCCGCATCCGCAAACGATCGGTGCTGCTGGGCGGCCACGCCACCAGCGTTTCCCTGGAAGAAGCCTTCTGGCAAGCGTTGCGGCAGGCGGCCAGGGACGAGCACCGCTCGCTCAATCGGCTGATCGCCGAAGTCGACCGGGCGCGCTCGGGCAACCTGTCGAGCGCGCTGCGGCTTTACGTCCTCGAACGCCTGTCGCGACGCGACGCGGTCAACGCTTCAGCAGATCCTTGAGCAGACCCGGGATCGCCTGCTTGGGATCCGACGGGCTCGGCTTGGGCGCGGGCGTGGCGCTGGGCTGCGGTGCCGGCTGCGGCGCGGTCGTGGCTGGCTTGCCGCCGAGGATGCCGCCCAGCGGCCCGGCCTTGTCGCCCAGCCCCTTGCGCAGCAGCTCGCCGCCCACCCGCTGCGCCAGATAGGCTTCCAGTTCGCGCGTGCCGATCTCGCGCTGCGGATCGTCGAGCGAGCCGTGGTAGCGGATGCCAACCGGCGGAACCGCGGGATGCTCGCTGAGCTTGGCGTCGCCCTTGATGTCGAGCGACCAAGTGACCAAGTTGACCACGCCCTGGAAGTTGGCGGTGGCCGCGTCCAGCAGGGCTTGACCATCCTGCGTGCGGGCGATGCCATTGACCACGACGAAACTGGCGGCGATGGTCGAATAGGACGTTTCGCCGCCGGCGAAGGCGCGGTTGATCAGGTCGAGATAGTCAAGTCCGCCACTCAGGTTCTTCAGCCGGTCGCTGAGTTGCCGCAGGTTGGCGCCACGCACCACGCCACGCTCGGCGCCGAAGCGGAAGGCCCCGTTCAGGTTGTTTACCAAGTCCCATTGGCTGGCGCCGGTTCCCTTCAGGTCGAGCTTGAAGCCAAACTGTCCGGTGGCCTTGCCCGGCGCCTGGCCCTCCCGCGTCGCCGCCTCCAGATTGGCGCCGCTCAGATTCAGCGTTGCCGCCAGTTGTGGCTTGCCCTGCCCGGCAAGCTGTGCCCGCCCTTCGAGCTGGCCGTCGAACAGGCGACCCATCAAACTGGGCACCGTCAATACGCCGTCCTTCACTTGTATGTTGAGCCTGGGATCGCTCAACACCGCTTCGCCCGAGACCAGCTTGGGCGCCGTGAGCTCAAGGTCCGCATCGAACGCCGAGAGGTCGTCCAGCCGTAACGGTTCGCGCGACCAGCGCTCGGCCGGCGACGCGGCGGCGCGTCCAGGCTGCGCCGCGCCGGCGGGCGCAGCCGGCGCCGCGAAGAAGTCGGTCACGATCTCGCTGGTCTGAAGCTTGGCGACAAGTCGCGGTCGCGGCTGCCGTTCCAATTCCGCACGGGCATTGCCGGTGAACCCGAGCGGCCCGAAATTGCCCTTCAGGCCGGCCAGCTCCATCGTCGCGGCGCTGCCCGCCAGGCTGCCCGCCAGCTGCAGGCCGCCGAAATTGCCGAGCGCCGGCTGGAAATCGGCGCCAAGCCCCCGCAGCAGGCGGACCGCGTCGGGATGCGAGGCGTTCAGTGCGAGTTTCAGGTTGGGTTGGCCGTTCGCTTCGCCGACTTGGCCAGCCACCTTCAACAGGCCGCCCGCCACGCCGCCGCTCAGATCGAGGTCGATCGCCGACGGCTTGCCCTTCAGCGTGCCTTTCAAGCTGACCGGCCCGTCGCTTCCGGCCTGCGGTCGCAAACCGAGATCGAACAGCGCGGCAAGCTGCTCCAGCGAGCGGTGCTGGGCGTCCAGCGAAAGATTGAAACTCGGCTGCCCGGCGAGGCCGGCGAGATTGCCGCCGAGTTCGATTTGCGTCGCACCCAATACGGCCGCCACCGCCAGCTTGATCGCGTCGCCCTCGCCATCGACGCTGGCCTTGATCTCGCTGCGGCCGAGCTTGGCGGGCGCGAACGGCAGTTCCAGACCGGCAAGACGCGTCAGTCCGGTCAAGTCGTTGGATGCGATACTGGCGCTGGCCCTGACCGCCGGCTTCCTGGCAAGGTTGGCGAAGGTTCCGGCCAAGGCTGCGGAGCTGCCCGCCAGGTTGCGCACGCTGGCATTGCTGACCTCAAGCCGGCCTTGGCGCAGCATGGCGTCGATCTGCGCGCCGTCGACCGGTATCCTGTTGTAGGTCAGTTGGCCGACCTTCAGCTTGATGCTGGCGTCGAACTGCTCCAGCGCCGCCAATGGCGACCCTGCCGACTTGTCGCCTGCCTTGGCCGGCGCCGCGTCGGGCAGATAGCCATCGACGTTGAACTTGTCTATTGCAAGATCGAGCGCGAAGCTCGGCCGCGGCGACTGCAGCTGGTAAGCGGCATTGCCGGTCAGCGTCGAGCTGTCGAGCCGCAGGTTGATGCCGGCGAGTTGCAGCTCCTCGGCCGAGGCCTTGAGACCGGAGGTCAACGAAAGGTTCCCCAGCCGGCCCTGCGGCACTTGGTTGACGTCGAGCTTCAGCCAGTTCAGCAAGCCGCGCAGATTGTCCGCCGCCAGTTCCACCCGGCCGTCGAATATCGGCTTGCCGGCACGCGCCTGCACTGCGCCGGACAAGGCGATATCGGAACCGCCCGGCAGCAGGGCACCCGCCTTGTCGATGCGGATCTGTCCGCCCGCGACCGAGCCCACGAGCTGCACCTGGCGAATCGCTTGCTGGT
Organism: Alphaproteobacteria bacterium; assembly: GCA_016869175.1. Lineage (GTDB taxonomy): Bacteria > Pseudomonadota > Alphaproteobacteria > VGEV01. Next base: position 24,072 of record VGEV01000032.1, on the reverse strand, counting down.
ACAGCGTGACGCCTTCGATCGCCAGCTTCACGCTGCCGGTAAGTTCGGGGTCGATCGCGAAGGGCGCGGGCCGCTCCCCGGCCGGTGCGGACTTCGGCGCGGCCGGCGCGACCTTTGCCGCCGCCGCGAGCCAGCCGTCGAGGTCGAACTTGTTGCTGCTGAGCGCCACTTCGAAAGCCGGCTTGGGCTGCAGCCGCAACAGCAGGCCCCCGCTCGCCTTCATGTCACCCAGGCCAAGCTGCAGGTCGCTGGCCTGCAGCCGCTCAACATTGCCGGCAAGCGTTGCCTCCAGGCTCAGCGCTTGCGCCAGCGGCGCCGGAAGCTCGGACGCCAGCAACCGCTGCGCGAGTTGCGCCAGGTTGGCGACCTGCAATTTCAACTTGCCGTTGGCCTCGGCCTTGCCGGCGGGATCGTTGAGCACGCCCTGAAAGTCGAACTTGGTGCTGCTCTCGGCCTGCCTCAGCGCCAGGGTCAGCGGTACCGGCTGGGCGCCCGCCAGCGTCCCTGCGCGCAGTTCAAAGGCAAGCGGCGTACCGCGCAGCGTCAACCCGCCCGAGGCGGCGAAGGGCCCGGCCAGCGAACCGGCCGAGCCGGCGAGGTCGATCGCCTCGATGCGCTCGTCGCTGCCCGCCTTGGCGTCACGGTAACGCAGCACGCCCTGCTCGATTCGCACGTCGTCCAGCGACAAGGCGAAGCCGCCGCCGGAAGCGGCCGGTTGCGCCGCCGCGCCGGCCGCCGGCTCCGTGGCCAGGAAGCGCCAGTTGGCGCGGCCGTCCGCTAGGCTTTCTAGCAGGACTTCCGGCTTCACCAACCGAACGCTCGTGACCTTGATGTTGCCCGACAGCAAGGGCCAAAGCGCGACCGCGACCCGCGCCTGCTGCAGGCGCAGCATGTCGGGCTGGCTGCCGCCCGACAGATTGGCCAGACGGAGACTGTCGATGGTCACCGTCGGCGCCGGCAACAGCGACAGGCCGATCGGGCCGTCGATCGCCAGATCGCGACCGGTCGCCTCTTTCGCGGCACGCGCGATTTCCGGCTTGTAGCTGTTGACGTCGACGAAGCTCGGCGCCAGGAACGCCGCCGCCAGGATGGCAAAGAGAAAGACCAGAACGCCGATCGCCCACTTGCCCATTGCCACGCACTCCCTAGCCGCGGGCGGAGCCATGGCTTGCAACCGCCTAGCGTTGCACTAGTCTATTGCAACGGGGGCCGTTGGTCGCGCATTTCCGCGTGATGGGGCGCAGCAAAGGGGCGCCTGGAGGATTGGCCATGGGCGAGGTCATCAATCTCAACCGCTATCGCAAGGCGATGGCCAAGGAACGAGGACGACGGCTGGCGGCGGAGAACCGCGCACGCCACGGCCAGGGCAAGACCGAACGCGAAGTCAGCGATCTAGAAGTCTTGCGGCGCGAGCGTCAGCTCGACGGCAACAAGCTCGATCAGCGAGAGGAGTCGCCTGAGCGCGGTGCCTAGCGGCGGCGTCAGCCGGGAACGCGGGACGGCCGGTGCGAGGCGGCGCGCAACGTTACGTGTCGTGCTACCGGTTGCCATCCCGGCAACCAAGCCGTTGGCCCAAGGATCCGGCATGAAAGCGTCTGACTTGTTCGTGAAATGCCTGGAGGCCGAGGGTGTCAGCCAGGTGTTCGGGCTGCCCGGCGAGGAGAACGCCGATCTGGTGATGTCGCTGAAGGACAGCGCCGTTCGTTTCGTGCTGTGCCGGCACGAACAGGCCGCCGCCTTCATGGCCGACGCCTATGGCCGCTTGAGCGGCAAGGCGGGCGTGTGCCTGGCGACGTTGGGCCCGGGCGCCACCAATCTGGTCACCGGCATCGCGGATGCGAACATGGACCGCTCGCCGGTGGTGGCGATCCTGGGGCAGGCCGGCACCTATCGGCTGCACAAGGAAAGCCACCAGAACATGGACGCGGTGGCGATGTATCGGCCGATCAGCAAATGGGCCCATTCGCTGAGCAACGGCGCCAACATCCCGGAAGTGGTGCGCAAGGCCTTCAAGCTGGCCGAGCAGGAGAAGCCCGGCGCCTGCATCGTGGAGCTGCCGGAGGATATTGCCAAGGAACAACTGGAAGCCAAACCGATGGCCGTCCGGCGCACCCGAAGGCCAGCGGCCGATTACAAGGCCGTCCGCCAGGCGGTCGACCTGATCGCCGCGGCCAAGAATCCGGTGCTGCTGGCCGGCAATGGCGCGGTGCGCAAGCGCGCCGCGCAACAGCTCCGTCGCTTCGCGCACAAGGTGGGTGTGCCGGTGGTCAACACCTTCATGGGCAAGGGTGCGGTGGCGCGCAGCGATCCGCATTGTCTGTTCACCATCGGTCTGCAATCCAAGGACCATGTGATGGCGGCGGTGGAAGCGGCCGACCTGGTGATCGCGGTTGGCTACGACCTGGTGGAGTACAGCCCCTCGGCCTGGAACAAGCATCCCGAGCGCCGCCGCCTGCTGCATATCGACTTCCATCCGGCGGAAGTCGATCGCGACTATCCGGTCGAATGCGAGGTGGTGGCCGATGTGGCCGACGCGCTGTGGCAGATCAGCGAGGAGTTGAACGCCCGCTTCGACGACAAGCTGCCGCTGTTCGACATTGCCCGCCATCAGCGGCTGCGTCAGCGCATGCTGGATGATTTCGCGGCCGAGAAGGACGACGCCGCCTTTCCGATGAAACCGCAGCGCATCTTGTGGGACGTGCGCCAGGCCTTGGGGCCGAACGACATCCTGCTGAGCGATGTCGGCGCGCACAAGATGTGGATCTCGCGCTACTACCAGTGCGACGAGCCGAATACCTGCCTGATCTCAAACGGATTCTGTTCCATGGGCTTCGCACTGCCGGGGTCGATCGGCGCCAAGCTGGCGGCGCCCGAACGAAAGGTGCTGTCGATCAGCGGCGACGCCGGCTTCCTGATGAACGTGCAGGACCTGGAAACCGCCCAGCGTCTGGGTCTCAACGTGGTCGCCATGGTCTGGGTGGACAATGAATATGGCCTGATCAAATGGAAGCAGCAGAGCCACTTCGCCGGCCGGCATTCGGACTTGGCGTTTGGCAACCCTGACTTCGCGCTGTTGGCCAAGGCATTTGGCATCTGGGGCAAGACCATCCGGCGGGCGGACGAGCTGATGCCGGCGCTCAAACAGGCGTTCCGACAAAAGGGCCCGGCGCTTATCGCCGTGCCGGTCGACTATTCGGAGAACCTGAAACTCTCCAAACGGCTGGGCGATCTGGAGCTGGTGATCTAGCGGCGGCGGGCGCCGCGCCGCGCTGGAAATCGTGGCGTTTGTCGGAAGCTTGGGGTATTACTGCTGCGGATCGTGGCGTTTTCGCGCGATTCGCGACGGATGTCGATGGACGATACCGATCCCAGGTCCGTGCCGCACCGGTCGATGAAGACTGACCTTGGCGGGCGGGCGAGCGAGCCGGGCGGTCCCTATCAGGGGATCGGCAACGAACTGCGCCGCATTCGCCTGCAGCACGGCCTCAGCCATCGCGACGTATCAACGGCTTTGCGCATCAACGAGCGCTTCCTGTCGGCGCTGGAGGAAGGCCGCTTCCCCGACTTGCCTGGCCCGGCCTATGTCAGCGGTTTCATCCGCTCCTACGCCAATTTCCTGGGTGTCGATCCGCGCGGAGTGCTGGAAACCTACTGGGCGGAAAGTGCTGCGGAGGTGCGGCCGTCGCGCTTGGTGGTGCGCGGCCCGGTGGAAGAACCGCAGCAGCCGCGCTGGTGGCTGGCCGCGACCTCGTTCGTGGTGGCCCTCGTGTTGTTTCTGGGCTGGAGCTATTGGCAGGATCTGGGCCCGATGCGCGTGCGCGTGGCGGAGCCGCCGGAAAGCTTGCGCGCCCTGGCTCGGCCGACACCGGAGCCGCCGGCAGTGGCGAGCGGCGAAGCGCCGGCCCGGCTGGTAGCGCCCGCGCCAAGCCCGCCCCCGCCAAGCCCGGCCGCGCCGACCCCGGCCGCGCCACTGCCCGTTCCAGGTGCCGTCGCCGCCACGCCGAGCGCGCCACCGCAAGGTTCCGAACCGGCCGGTCGGGCGACAATGGCGGAACCGGCCGGGCGGGCCGCCGTGGAGCCCGCGCCCGACCGCCGCGTGCCGGACCCCACGGTCATTCTGGCCGCTCCCGTCGTGCCGGCCCCGGCGACCGCCAGCGGCACTCATTTCACCGTCCTGCCACCGGCGCCACCGGGCGCGCAGGTGCTGGGCCAGGCCAACCGCGATGCCCGGATCGTGCTGCGGGCGACCTCCGATAGCTGGGTGCAAGTCGTCGGTGCCAATAACGAGCAATTGTTGACCCGCATCCTGCGCAGCGGCGACACCTACCACGCACCCAACCGGCCGGATCTGGTGATGACCACCGGCAATGCCGGAGGCATCGAGGTCTATGTCGATGGCCGGTTGCAGAGCGTGCCGGGGCCGGTGGGCGTCACGCGGCGCGAGATTCCGCTCGATCCAGAGAAATTCGCGGCCTGGCAGGCCCGGCGCACGCCGTAGTGGGTCAGCGGCAGCTGATGACGTTGATCCGCTGTGGCGGTCGATCCACTGCGTCAATGGGTTAGGAGTTCGTTCCAGCCGCGGCCGGTTTGCATGGCGCCGGCCTCGAACCACCCGCCAGTTCCGCCGCCGCGCGGCGGCCGCTTGCAACTGTCATGGGAAAGCAACATGTTACGGCGACCTTGCGGGGGCCACTACGGGCCACGGCAAAGGAAGGCGAGTCATGAGCAGCGTCAGACCCTATCGGCAGATCCACCGGCGCAAATCCCGGCAGGTGCGCGTGGGCAACGTCCCGGTTGGCGGCGATGCGCCGATCAGCGTGCAGTCGATGACGACCACGCCGACCACCGACATCGCCGGCACCATCGCGCAAGTTCGGGCGCTGGACGCGGCGGGGGCCGACATCGTGCGGATTTCCTGCCCCGATCAGGAAAGCTCGCTGGCGCTGAAGCAGATCGTGCGCGCCGCCAAGGTGCCGATCGTCGCCGACATCCATTTCCACTACAAGCGCGGCATCGAGGCGGCCGAAAGCGGAGCGGCCTGCCTGCGCATCAATCCCGGCAACATCGGCTCGGCCGAGCGGGTGCGCGAGGTGATCAAGGCCGCGCGCGATCACGGCTGCTCGATGCGCATCGGCGTCAACGCGGGCAGCCTGGAGAAGGACCTCTTGGAGAAATACGGCGAGCCCTGCCCCGAGGCGATGGTGGAAAGCGCGCTCGACCATGCCCGTATCCTGGAAGACAACGGCTTTCACGACTTCAAGATCTCGGTCAAGGCCTCCGATGTGTTCCTGGCGGTGGCGGCCTATCAGCAACTGGCCGAGGCCTGCGACTACCCCTTGCATCTTGGCATTACCGAGGCGGGCGCCTTGCGCACCGGAACGGTCAAATCGGCGATCGGTATTGGCAGCCTGCTGTGGGCGGGCATCGGCGACACCATCCGGGTCTCGCTGGCGGCCGATCCGGTGGAAGAAGTGCATGCCGGCTTCGAGATCCTGAAAGCGCTCGGCTTGCGCCATCGCGGTGTCAGCATCATCGCCTGTCCCTCCTGCGCCCGGCAGGCCTTTCCGGTGATCAAGACCGTCGAAGTGCTGGAGCAGCGCCTAGCGCATATCGGGACGCCGATGACGCTGTCGATCCTGGGTTGCGTGGTGAACGGGCCGGGCGAAGCACGCGAGACCGACATCGGCATCGCCGGCGGCGGTCGCGGCACGCACCAGGTCTATATTGGCGGCATTGCCGACCACCGCATTGACGACCAGCGCCTGGTCGATCACGTGGTGGCGCTGGTCGAGGCGAAGGCCGCCGAACTGGAACGAGCCCGGGCCGCCGCGATCCCCCCGGCGGCCGCCGCGGAATAGCTGGCAGGAGAGCGACGTGGCGAGCCTGCAGCCGGTTCGCGGCACGCATGACATTCACGGCGAGACGATGCGCCGCCACCGGCACGTCGAGGAAACCGCGCGAAACCTGGCCGCGCGCTATGGCTACGGCGAGATCGCGCCGCCGATTTTCGAGTTCACGCCGGTCTTCGCCCGCACGCTGGGCGAAGGCTCTGACATCGTGCGCAAGGAGATGTACACCTTCACCGATCGTGGCGGCGAGGAAGTGACGCTGCGCCCGGAGTTCACCGCCGGCATCGCGCGTGCCTTCATCTCGGAAGGCTGGCGACAGAACCTGCCGCTGAAATTCTTCGCCGCCGGCCCAGTATTCCGCTACGAGCGCCCACAGAGGGGCCGCCTGCGGCAGTTCCATCAGATCGACGCCGAGATCCTGGGCGTGGCCGGACCCGAAGCGGATATCGAGATCATCGCGCTTGGGGCCGAGATCCTGGAGCGACTGGGCGCGCTCGACCGCTGCCGCCTGCTGCTCAACACGCTGGGCGATCCGGCCAGCCGGCAAGCCTATCGCCACGCTCTGCTAGACTATTTCTCCCGGTACGAAGCCAAGCTGTCGCCCGACAGTCGCGACCGGCTGGTGCGCAATCCGTTGCGCATCCTGGACAGCAAGGATCCGGGCGACCGGGCGTTGCTGGCCGAGGCGCCGCTGCTGCACAAGTATCTCAACCCCGCCTCGCTCGACTTCTTCGCCGCCGTGTGCCGCGGGCTTGACCGCCTGGGTGTCGCCTACCAGGTCAACCAGCGTCTGGTGCGCGGGCTCGACTACTACACCCACACAGCCTTCGAGTTCGTCACCGAGGCATTGGGCTCGCAGGGCGCGGTGATCGCCGGCGGCCGGTACGACGGCCTGATCGAAACCTTGGGGGGACCGTCGACGCCGGGCATCGGCTGGGCGGGCGGCATCGAGCGACTGGGCATGCTGACCAGCACTCTGCCCGCCACGCCCGGACTGATCGCGCTGGTGGCGCTGGGCCAGGCGGCCGAGGAACGCGCCTGGCTGCTGGCGCGCGAGTTGCGGGCGCTGGGCCATGTCGTCGACCTGGGATTCGGGGGCGGCTTGGGCCGGCAGATGAAGCGGGCCGACCGCATCGGCGCCAGGGCGGCGATCCTGTTGGGCGACGACGAACTCAGCCGGGGCGAAGCGACCTTGCGCGACCTCGGCAGCGGCGAACAGCGTCGCGTCGCGTTGCCCGCGCTTGCCGGTTCGCTCGGCGCCTATCGTTGAGCCCATGCTCGCCGACCCACAGATCGATCGCTTGATCGAGCGCGGCAAGGAACTGGAGGCAAGGCTGGCGGAGGGCGGCCTGGAGGCTGCAGCGTTCGTTCGCCTGTCGAAGGAATATGCCGAGTTCCAGCCAATTCAACGCGCGGCGCTGGCGGTGCGCCTGTTGCGCGACGAGATCGCCGGTCTGGAGGAGCTGGCGGGCGAAGGCAGCGACCTGGAAATGCGCGAGCTGGCCGCGGCAGAGTTGGCGCAAGCGCGGGCCAAGCTGCCGGCGGCCGAGCGCGCGCTGGGCATTCTGCTGTTGCCCCGCGATGCCGCCGACGAGCGCAACGCCATTCTGGAAGTGCGCGCGGGCACCGGGGGCGACGAGGCCGCCCTGTTCGCCGGCACCCTGCTGCGCATGTATCAGCGCTATGCCGAGCTGCAGGGCTGGACTTACGAGCTGCTGAGTGTCAGCGAAACCGACCTGGGCGGCCTGCGCGAGGCGGTGGCCTCGATCGGCGGGCGCGGCGTGTTCGCGCGGCTGAAATACGAGTCGGGCGTGCACCGGGTGCAGCGCGTGCCGGAGACCGAGGCGAGCGGCCGCATCCATACTTCGACCGCGACCGTCGCCGTGCTGCCGGAAGCGGAGGAGATCGACGTCGCCGTTGCCGACAAGGACTTGCGGATCGACGTCTATCGCGCGCAAGGCGCGGGCGGCCAGCATGTCAACACGACCGACAGCGCGGTGCGCATCACGCACCTGCCGACGGGCCTGGTGGTGATCTGCCAGGACGAGAAGTCGCAGCACAAGAACAAGGCCAAGGCGTTGAAAATCCTGCGCGCCCGGCTGTTCGAGCGCGAACGCGAGGCGCAGGCCAGCGCGCGCGCCAGCAGCCGCCGCCAGCAGGTCGGCTCGGGCGACCGCTCCGAACGCATTCGCACCTACAATTTTCCGCAGAACCGCCTGAGCGACCACCGCATCAACCTGACCCTCTACAAGCTGGACCGCGTGGTCGAGGGCGAGCTTGACGAGATCGTGTCGGCACTGATGGCCGCCGACCAGGCGGAACGACTGGCGCAAGTCGAGCAGGCGGCCTGAACGGAGGCGGCGGGTGGAATGCCTGGACGCGGCTTGGGCACGGGGGACCCGGTTGCTGGCGGCAGCCGGCATCGACAGCGCCCGCCTGGATGCCGGTCTGTTGCTGGCGGCCGCCATCGGTGCCACGCGCGACCGGCTGCTCGGCATGGCCGACCGCCGGCTCAGCGCCGCCCAGTCGCGGCACTACCAGCAACTCCTCGGCCGCCGCGAGGCGCGCGAGCCGGTCTCCCATCTGTTGGGGGAACGCGAATTCTATGGCCGGAGCTTCCGGGTGAGCGCCGCGGTGCTCGACCCCCGCCCCGATAGCGAGAGCCTGATCGAAGCCGCGTTGGCCGGGCTGGCGGAGCGTGGCGCCAGCCCGCGTCTGCTCGACCTCGGCTGCGGCAGCGGCTGCCTGCTGCTGACGCTGCTGGCGGAACGGCCGCGCGCCGTCGGCATCGGCGTGGACGCGAGCCCGGCAGCGTTGACCATCGCGCGCGACAACGCCCGGCGACTGGAAGTGGCCGGACGCGCCAGCTTCCTGGTCGGCGACTGGGCCACGGCGCTGCACGGCACGTTCGACCTGGTGATCACCAACCCGCCCTATATCCCGGCCGCCGAACTGGCCGGCCTGGCGCCGGAAGTCGCGCGTTATGAACCCAGATTGGCGCTCGACGGCGGCAAGGACGGGCTGGCCGCCTATCGTCGACTTGTGCCAGACCTGCCCCGCCTGCTGGCGCCGGGCGGCGGGGCGGTGTTGGAATGCGGACTGGGCCAAGCGGCGGCGGTGGTGCGGCTGGCGGAGGAGCGGGGCCTGCACCGGCTCGGGGTTTTTCCCGATCTGGCAGGGCGGCCGCGCGCCCTCGCGTTCAGCCGTAGTTAAGAAAAAAGCTGTTGGATTGCCGACCGGGGCAGGCTAGGGTCGCCCTGTCGCTTGCTGACCGCGGGGGCTTGGACTCGGATCGGCCGCGCGATTGTGCCTATGGCCATGTTCCGCATCCCGTTGCCAGCGTGGGTGGAGCCTGCGCAGCGACGGCGGCGGACCGGGAGGCCTCAAACAAGCAACCTTTGTCGAACATAGACCGAGCATGAGACAAAACGCACCTCAGAAGCGGGGGCGCGGCCGCCCCGGTGGGCGCCGGCCGTTCATGGGCAATTCAAATCGAACGCTCGACAGCAACGGACCCGACGTCAAGATCCGCGGCACGGCGATGTACATTTACGATCGCTATCAGGCACTGGCGCGCGACGCCTCGTCCACGGGCGACCGCATCGCGGCGGAGAACTACCTACAGCATGCCGAGCACTACTACCGCCTGATGGTGGCGCAGGGCCTGCTGAACCCGCAGAACGGCGGCATGAACCGCCCCAACGGCCAGCAAGGGCCCGGCGGCGAGGAAGCCGCGCACGACGGCCAGCTGGCGCACGGCAATGGCCAGCAACCGCCGGTGATCGACGGCATGAGCGAACAGCCGTCGATCGGGCCCAGGCATGGCGCACCGCCCTTCGATTCCCGGCAGCCGGACGTCGATCCGGACAAATCCGGCGACTAGCGACGGCGACCGGCGCTGCCTTGCGCCGGTCGCGTGCCTTCCTATCTAGAAAGAGACCGGCGGTCGCTCGCGCTTGAGGACCGTCAAGGTGGCTGGCGGGCTGCTCGCGCAACCCTTGAGGGGGCAGAGGCGGCCGGCGAGCCGGCGGGTGTGCGCGACAGGCCAATGCCGGCTGTCGGGCATGCGCCGGAGGAGGGCACATGGATTTCGAGAAGTTCACGGAACGTGCGCGCGGCTTCGTGCAGTCGGCGCAAGGCTTGGCGCAGCGCTCGGGCCATCAGCAGTTCGTTCCCGACCACTTGCTCAAGGTGCTGCTCGAGGACGAGCAGGGGATGGCAAGCGGCCTGATCCAGGCGGCGGGCGGCCAGCCGAAAGAGGCGCTGCAGGCCGTGGAGCGGTCGCTGGCAAGGCTGCCGCGGGTCGAGGGGCCGGGCGCCGGGCAGATCTACCTGGCGCCAGAACTGGCGCGCCTGTTCGACGCGGCGCAACAGTTGGCCGAGAAGGCCGGCGACAGTTACGTCACCGCGGAATACTTGCTGCTGGCGATGACGCTGGCACAGGGCACGAATGTCGCTGGCTTGCTGAAGGATGCCGGCCTCAGCGCACAGACGCTCAACAAGGCGATCAACGACCTGCGCAAGGGCCGCAAGGCGGACAGCGCGACCGCCGAGAACGCCTACGACGCCCTGAAGAAATATTCCCGCGACCTCACGGCGGCGGCAGCCGAGGGCAAACTCGACCCCGTGATCGGCCGCGACGAGGAGATCCGGCGCACCATCCAGGTGCTGTCGCGTCGCACCAAGAACAACCCCGTGCTGATCGGCGAGCCGGGCGTCGGCAAGACCGCCATCGTCGAGGGGCTCGCCTTGCGCATCGTGCGCGGCGATGTGCCGGAAAGCCTGAAGGGCAAGCGTCTGCTGGCGCTCGACCTTGGCGCGATGATCGCCGGCGCCAAGTTCCGCGGCGAGTTCGAGGAACGGCTGAAGGCCGTGCTGTCCGAGATCCAGGCGGCAGAGGGCCAGGTGGTGCTGTTCATCGACGAAATGCACACCCTGGTCGGCGCCGGCAAGGCGGATGGCGCGATGGATGCCTCGAACCTGCTGAAGCCGGCGCTGGCACGCGGCGAGTTGCATTGCGTCGGCGCCACCACGCTCGACGAGTTCCGCAAGCACGTGGAGAAGGATGCGGCCCTGGCGCGGCGCTTCCAGCCGGTCTTTGTCGGCGAGCCGACGGTTGCCGACACGGTTTCCATCCTGCGCGGCCTGAAGGAGAAGTACGAACTGCATCACGGCGTGCGCATTGCCGACGCGGCGCTGGTCTCGGCGGCGACGCTTTCCAACCGCTACATCACCGATCGCTTCCTGCCCGACAAGGCGATCGACCTGGTGGACGAGGCGGCGAGCCGGTTGCGCATGGAGGTCGACAGCAAGCCCGAGGCCATGGACGAGCTCGACCGCCGCATCGTGCAGCTCAAGATCGAGCGCGAGGCGCTGCGCAAGGAAGCCGACCGCGCCAGCCGCGAACGGCTTGAAAAGCTGGAGAAGGATTTGGCCGAACTGGAAGCCCAGTCGGCCGAGTTGACGCTGGCTTGGCAGAACGCCAAGAGCAAGCTCGCCGATGCGCAGAAGCTGAAGGAACAGCTCGATCAGGCGCGCGGGGAGTTGGAGATCGCCCAGCGCGAAGGCCGCTACAACCGCGCTGGCGAAATCGCCTACGGCATCGTGCCGGAACTGGAACGCAAGCTGAAGCAGGCCGAAGCCGAGGACGGCAAGCGGCTCTTGCGCGAGGTGGTGACGGAGCAGGACATCGCCGCCGTGGTCTCGCGCTGGACCGGCATTCCGGTGGAGAAGATGCTGGCCGGCGAGCGCGAAAAGCTGCTGCGCATGGAAGCGGCCCTGGCCAGCCGGGTGGTCGGCCAGGCGGAGGCGCTGACCGCGGTCGCCAACGCCGTGCGTCGGGCGCGGGCCGGCCTGCAGGACCAGCGCCGGCCGATCGGGTCGTTCCTGTTCCTGGGCCCGACCGGCGTGGGCAAGACCGAGCTATGCAAGGCGCTGGCCGAATTCCTGTTCGACGACGAGCAGGCGATGGTCCGCATCGACATGTCGGAATACATGGAGAAGCACGCGGTCGCCCGGCTGATCGGCGCGCCACCCGGTTATGTCGGCTACGAGGAAGGCGGCGCGCTGACCGAGGCGGTCCGGCGCCGGCCCTACCAGGTGGTCTTGTTCGACGAGGTCGAGAAAGCCCACCAAGACGTGTTCAACATCCTGCTGCAGGTGCTGGACGACGGTCGCCTGACCGACGGCCAGGGCCGCACGGTCGATTTCACCAACACGCTGATCGTGCTGACCTCGAACCTCGGTTCCGAATATCTGGTGCAACTGGCGGAAGGCGAGGATTCGGAGGTGGCGCGGGCGCCGGTGATGGAGGCCGTGCGGGCCAACTTCCGGCCGGAGTTCCTCAATCGGCTGGATGAAGTGATCCTGTTCCACCGGCTGGGTCGGGCGCAGATGGACGGCATCGTGCGCATCCAGTTGCGCCGCCTGGAAGCCCTTCTGGCCGAACGCAAGATCGGCCTGTCGCTCGACGATGCGGCGCGCGCGTGGCTGGCGCGGGCCGGCTATGACCCAGCCTATGGCGCGAGACCGCTGAAACGCGCGATCCAGCGGCAGCTGCAGAATCCACTGGCGCAGATGATCCTGGAAGGCGCTGTCGGCGAAGGCGACCAGGTGCAGGTCTCGGCCGGCGAACTGGGCCTCACCATCAACGAGCGGATCGTCGAGGCCGCCGCCTGAGGCAATTCAACGCGCGAGCGCCGGCAGCGCCGCCAGCGTCTCGCGCGTCTCTGCCGCCGACATACCGTGTGGCGGAAAGGCGATGAGGTGGGCAAAGCCCGCCGCCGCCCGGGCCGCCAACCCCGCCCGACAGTCCTCGGGCGTGCCGGCGACCACGAGATCGTCCAGCACGTGGCGCGCAATGGCCTTTGCCGCTTCCGTCCGGCGGTTCTGCTTCCACAAGGCGCCCACCTCGTCGGCGACGCCGCCATAGCCGTAGGAATGCAGCAGTTCCTGGTAGAACGACCCCATCCCGCCGACGTAATAGGCAAGATGCTCGCGGGCGAGCGTGCGGGCGCGCTCGCCGTCCGCAAGACAGGCGGTCAGCGTCAGCGCCGCCATATCGATCTGTGCCGGCTCCCTGCCGGCGGCTTGCGCGCCCTCGACCAGCGGCCGGCGCAACGCCGCGAGGTTGCGGACGGAGACATGCGTCGGCATCCAGCCGTCGGCGATGGCGCCCGTCTGCCGCACGGCATTCGGCTTGAAGGTGGCAAGATAGATCGGCATGCGCTGCTGGAGCGGCCGGGTCAGCATCTGGAAGCCGGCGAGCCGGAAACACTCGCCCTGGTAGTTCACGCGTTCGCCCGCGAGGGCCAGGCGCAGGATCTCCACCACCTCGCGGGTGCGCCTGAGCGGCTTGTCGAACGGCAGGCCGTGCCAGTCGCGCACCACGATGGGGCCGCTGGTCCCCAGCCCGATAATGGCCCGGCCGCCGGAAATCTCGTCGAGCGTTGCGAAGCTTTGCGCCAGCAGCGCCGGTGAGCGCGAGTAGATGTTGACGATGCCGGTGCCGAGCTTGAGCCGCTGGGTGTGGCCAGCCAGCAGGCCGAGCAGCGTGAACGCGTCCGAACCGAACGCTTCGGGCAGCCAGACCGCATCGTAGCCCGACGCCTCCGCCAGCTTGGCGTATTCGATCGCGTTGCGGCGCTGCTCGGGCCGGCTGAACGGAGAAACGTAGGAAAGGCGCAAGGCTTGGGTCCCCTCGATCGCGTCCGCCGATCACTCCAGCATGCCGCCCGCCAGTCCGGCCAGCTTCTCCCTAAGCTTGCCGCGTTCGACCTTGCCGGTGGAATTGGCCGGGATTTCGTCGACGAAGAAATAATGGCGCGGCCGCTTGAAGCCGGCCAGGTTCGGACTTGCCCGGCAGAAGGCGTCGAGCGCCTCTGCACTCAAGGCGGCATCCTTGCGGATCACCGCCGCGCAGACCGCTTGGCCCCATTTGCGGCTGGGCAGCCCCACCACGGCGGCATTGGCGATGCCCGGGTGGTCGAATAGAACGTTCTCGATCTCCGAGGGATGCACGTTCTCGCCGCCGGTCTTGATGGTGTGGTCCATGCGGCCCATCACCGTGATGAAGCCTTGCTCGTCGGCGAAGGCGGCATCGCCCGTGAAATACCAGCCCTGGCGCAAGGCGGCGGAGGTGCGCTCCGGCAGGTTGAGATACTCCGTCAACAGGCTCGGTCCGCGGGCGATCAACTGCCCGACATCGCCCGGCGCCGCCAGATCGGCGATGTCGGTCGCATCGCTGCGGATGATGCGGGTTTCCATGGCGGTCGCGGCATGGCCGACACTGCCAAGCTTGTCCGGATGGCGGCGGTAGTTGCAGGTGGTGACGGTCAACGCCTCGGTCGCGCCATAGACGTTGAGGAAGCTGTCGGGAAACAGCGCCATGCACTTGCGCGTGACATCGTCGGCCAGGGTCTGCCCGCCATAGAAGCCGCAGCGCAGGCTGCGCAGGTCGTATTTCGACAGGTCGGCCTGCATCATCATCACCATCTGCGTCGGCACGCCATGCAGGCAGGTCAGCCGTTCCTTGCCGACCAGGGCCAGGGTCTCGTCCACGTCGAAGCCGCGCGTCATCACGTTGGTGCCGCCCAGCATGACGAACGGGACGAGCTGGAGCTGCAGTTGCGCGATGTGAAACAGCGGCTTGTTGTTGAGGATCACGTCGTCATGCCGGAAGCCGCATTCCAGCGCCATGATCATGGCGCCACAGAGTTCCGCGCGGTGGCTGCGCACCACGCCTTTCGGCAGGCCGGTGGTGCCGGAGGTGTACATGATATAGGCGGGATCCTCCAGGCCCGCCGCCACCTCGGGCTCGCGCTCGCTGCCTTGCTCGATGAACCGCCAGAACTCATGCTCGCCCCGTTCCGGCCGGCCGCCGACATAGATGACGCACTCGACACGCGGCAGCTCGGCGCGGATCGCCGTCACCCGCTCGCGCAGCGCCTCCTCGAAGACAAACAGGCGCGCGCCCGAATCGTTGACGATGTACTTCACTTCGTTCGCGGCCAGCCGATAGTTGATCGGCACCGGCACGGCGCCCAGCTTCTGCGCCGCGAAGAAACCGATCACCTGCTCCGGCAGGTTCCAGGTCAGGAAAGCGACGCGGTCGCCCTTGCCGATGCCGCGTGCGGCGAAGGCATGCGCGGTCTTGTTCACCTCGCGGTTCCACTGCCGGAAGGTCCAGCGCCGGCCCTCGAACACCAGCGCCACCTTGTCCGGCCACTTGCCGGCCGCCTGGGTCAACAGCAACCCAAGATTCATGCCCCTTGCCTCCGTTCTCCCGCTCCGGCCGGCCAATGCTGGCGCGCCAGCCGTTCCAGCGTCGCCTCGGCCTCGGCGACGATCGCCCGGAAAATCGCGCGCGCGGGCCGCAGCCGACCAAGCCGGCCGCCGCCCTGCCCGGCCGGGTTGTTCAGCAGATCGTAGCGACCGGCCGCCAGGGCTGCCGCGCGCACTTCGCGCAACAGCACCCATTGCAGCGGCATCGGCAGCGCCGGAAGGCCGCTGCGTTCCCAGCGGTCGATCAGCGCGTTGCGCACGTCGCGCGCGGGCTTGCCGGTATAGGCGCGGGTGACCACGAACTCGTGGCTGCGCGCGGCCATGATTTGTTGCTTGTGCTCGGGGTAGAGGCGGCATTCCTCGGACAACAGGAAAGCCGTGCCGAGCCAGACCCCTTGCGCGCCCAAGGCCAGCATGGCGGCAACGCCGCGGCCATCGACGATGCCACCGGCCGCCAGCACCGGCAGGGGACTGACCCGGTCGACGACTTCCGGCACCAGCACGGTGGTGCCGATGCTGCCCGTGTGGCCACCCGACTCCGCCCCTTGCGCGACAATTACATCGACGCCAGCCTCGCGCTGCCGCTCGGCCTGTCGCGCCGCGCCCGCCAGCCCCAGCACCTTGACGCCGCGGGCGCGCGCCAGCGGCACCACCCAGGCCGGATCGCCCAGCCCCGCGGCGAACAGCGGCACCTTCTCCTCCAGCACCGCTTGCACCTGTTCGCGGATCACCTTGGGCGACATGAACCAGTCGGCGGCCGGTGGCGCCGCCGGCAGGTTGAATTCGCCCAGCAGTTCGCGCGTCAGCGCGACGTGCCGGGGGTGTTCCAGCAGGATGCGCGTCCACATCGCCTCGAGCGATTCCGGCTCCGCCTCGTCCATGCTGGCGGGCAGCAGCAAGTCGACTCCGAACGGCTGGTCGGTCAGCTCGCGGATGCGAGCGATGCGCTTGCGAATGTCATCGGGCGCCACGTCGGTCAGGCCGGTGACGCCAAGTCCGCCCGACTCCGACACCGCCGCCACCAGTTCTGGCGGCGTCAGGCCGCCGCCCAGGCCGCCCATGCCTGCCAGCAGAATGGGATAGCGGATGCCCAGCAGGTCGCAGATCGGTGTGCGCAGCATGCCGGCTCGTCCTACACCATGAGGTAGCGCTGGCGCACGTCGGGTTCCGCCGCCAGTTCCGCCGGCGTCCCACCATAGCGGACCTCGCCGCTCTCGATGATATAGAGACGGTCGGCCAGCTCGGTGGCGAAACGCAGGTTCTGCTCCGAGATCAGCACCGTGGCGCCCGAGCGTTTGAGCTGCTTCAGCTGCCGCAGCAAGGCGTTCACCACCAGCGGCGCCAGACCTTCGGACGGCTCGTCCAACAGCAGCAAGTCGGGGTTGCCCATCAGCGTGCGGGCGATCGCCACCATGCGCTGCTGCCCGCCCGACAACAGGCCGGCACGGCGATTGAGGAAACCCGCCGCGTCGGGGAACAGTTCCAGCACACGCGCCAGATCCCAGCGGTCCTCGCCGCTGCGGGCCTTCTGCCGCGCCGCCTCCAGGTTCTCCGCTACCGTCAGCCCGGCGAACAGCCGGCAATTTTCCGGCACGAAACCGACGCCGGCCCGGCTCATCCGATGCGGCTCGCTGTCGCGCATCTCGCGCCCCTGGAAGCGGATACTGCCGGCACGCGGCTCGACCAGGCCCATGATCGAGGCCAGCGTGGTGGTCTTGCCGGCGCCGTTGCGCCCCAGCAACGCGACCACCTCGCCGGCCGCGACGTCCAGGTCGAGATCGAACAACACTTGGCTGTCGCCATAGGCGGTGGCCAGTCCCCGCACTTCAAGCAGCGGCATGGGCGGGAACCGGCCTGCCCGATCCTATTTCTTCTGCTCGGCCTCGCGCGCCTTGGCAATGTCCTCGCATGACCGCGCCACGGCTTCGGTATTGTAGGCCTTGGCGGGGCTGACGCCGATGCCGTCGGGCAGGCTGGCGTCCAGCTTCACCGGGCCGATAAAGAAGTTATAGAAGGCCATGTTGTCGCAGGCCCGCACCTTGACGGGCCCGGTCGGGCCTTCGAACTGCACCGTGGACAACGCCTTGATCACGGCGTCGACATCCTCGGCGGTGCCGGCGCGATTGATCGCCTCCACCAGCATGCGGCCCGCGACATAACCCACTGGCGTTGAGCCGGTCGGATAGGTCTTCATCCGCTTCTCGATCTCGGCGGCAAAGGACTTCGACTTGGCGCTGTCGATGCCATAGAAGGGATACCAGACGGTGGCTATCGTCTTGGCCGGCAGGGCGTCCTTGAAGGTGCCGGCCTTGGTCAGGTCGAGGCCGTGGGTCATCAATTGCACCTTGTCGCCGAACAACCCGAAATCGCGGGCCGACTTCAGGAAGTTGATGAAGTCGGCGCCGAAGCCGCCATTCACCACCATGTCGATCGGCTGCGCCTGCATGGCGGTGACATGCGCGGCGAAGTCGGCGGCACCCAGCTTCGGCCATTCCTGCCGCACCACCTGCATGTCGGGACGCACCACCTTCAGATGGGCGATGAAGTCGTGCACGAACTGCTGGCCATACTCGTAGTCAGGCGCGATGGTCGCCAGCCGCTTCACCTCCGGCTTGTCCTTGAGATACTCGGCCATCACCCGGCCGATCTCGACCGTGGAGAGGTTGGCGCGGCCGACATAGGGATGGCCCACCTCGCCGGTCAGCCGGCGCGTGGTGGCGAACCCGCCGATCACCAGGCTCTTGTGCTCCTTGCCCAAATTGCCCACCGCCACCGCGGCGCCGCTGTGGATGCCGACCGAGACGAACCGGATCTTCTCCTCCAGCATCATGCGGCGGGCCTCGGTCACGGCCTTTTCCACCTGCCCGCCCATGTCGGCGGTGACCAGTTCGAACGGCCGGCCCTTGAAGCCGCCCTGCTGGTTGGCCTCGTCGATGGCGATCTGGAAGCCCGCGCGGATGCTGTCGGCGATGAAGGCGAAGCCGCCGGAGTAGATGTCGATCAGGCCGAGCTTGACCGGCGCGCCGCTGCTCTGGGCGCCCGCGGCAGGGGCCAAGGCAAGGGCGGCGGCGGCGCCCAGGATGCTTGCGCGCAACTGCTTCAGCATGGCTTCCTATCTCCCTGTTCAGACCCCAAGGGCAACGTCGGTGCCGAAAGGTGGGGGCACGGTTCCCCTTCGCACGCGTCGTCGCCTATTCTCCGGACGGGCCAAAAGCGGAGTCAAGCGCGGACCATGGATGCCCTTGCGGATTTCCTGGCATTGCATTTCGGCTGGGCGAGCAACCCTGTGGTGGTTGCCCGCCAACTCCTGGCGGCGATTTCCAATGGCATGTTGCTGTTCCTGATCTCGGCGGGTCTGTCGCTGATTTTCGGCGTGTCACGCATCGTCAACTTCGCGCATGGCGTGCTATTCATGCTGGGGGCCTATCTCGCCGTCAGCGTGGCCATGCTGGGTTCCGCCGGTCTCGGCCTGTTCGCCGCCGGCCTGATCGGCGCCACCGCCGGCTTGTTCGTGCTGGGCGTGCTGATCGAGAGCGGGCTGCTGCGCCGGATCTATCGCGCGCCCCACGAATTCCAGCTGCTGCTCACCTTCGCCCTGGTCTTCATCATCGGCGACCTGGTCAAGCTGGTCTGGGGGCGGGCCGATTACGGCATGGAGGTACCGCCGCCGCTGACCGGCAGCACGCAGGCCTTTGGCGTGACCTTCCCGGTCTACCGGCTGTTCCTGATCGCGTTCGGCCTGGCGGTCGCGGCCGGGTTGTGGTTCGCCCTTGCCCGCACCCGCTGGGGTGTCCTGGTGCGGGCCGCCACCATGGACCGGCAGATGTTGGGCGCGCTCGGCATCGATACCCGACGCCTTTTCACCACCGTGTTCGCCCTGGGTGCCGCCCTGGCGGGCCTGGGCGGCGCGCTGGCCGCTCCCATTGTCGCGATCGGTCCCGGCCTGCACGTGCAAGTCATCATCGACGCATTCGTCGTGGTCGTGATCGGCGGCATGGGCAGCGTGATGGGCGCCCTCGTCGGCTCGCTGCTGGTGGGCCTGGTGAATGCGTTCGGCTTGCTGGCCTTCCCGGGTCTTGCCGTGGTGCTGACTTTCGCACTGATGGCCATTGTCCTGGTGATCAGGCCGTGGGGCTTGTTCGGGGCGCCGGAATGAAGTCGGCGCTGGCGGGCCTCGCGCTGCTGGCGGCCCTGGGGCTGCCGTTCGCGCTCTCCGAGTTCTGGATCTTCATCGCCATCGAGGTGCTGGCCTTCGCGCTCTACGCCGTCAGCTTCAACCTGCTGCTGGGCTTCGGCGGCATGCTGTCGTTCGGCCACGCCGCGTTTTTCGGCGTCGGCGCCTACGCGGTGGCGATCTTGTGGAAGAAGGCCGGCCTGACCATGGTGTTGGCCTTCGCCGCGGCGCCATTGGTCGCGGCGCTGGTGGCGATCGTCATCGGCTACCTGTCGGTCAAGCGGATCGGCATCTATTTCGCCATGCTGACCTTCGCCTTCCAGATGCTGCTCTATACCATCGCGCTCAAGGCCGGCTGGCTGACCGGCGGCGACGATGGCATCACCGGTCTGAAGCCGGCGGGGCTTCTGGGCGATCCGGTTGCCTACTACTTCTTCGCCTTGCTGCTGTCGGCAGCGGCGATCTATTTGATCCACCGCCTAGTGCGGTCGCCCTTCGGTTACGCCTTGCAGGCGCTCAAGGGCAACCCCGCGCGGCTGCAATATGTCGGCGTCGACGTGCGCCGACACCGTCTCGCCACTTTCGTCGTCGCCGGCGCATTCGCAGGTCTCGCCGGCGCGCTGTTCGCGCTGTCCAGCGGCAATGTCTTTCCCAACTGGCTCAACTGGACCGCCAGCGCCACGCCCATCGTCATGGCGGTGCTGGGCGGCATCCACAGCTTCCTGGGTCCGGTGGTCGGCGCCGCGGTCTATGTGCTGCTGGAGGTCGTCATCAGCGGCAAGACGGAATATTGGCCGCTGGTCATGGGGTGCGTCATCCTGTTGCTGGTGCTGGCGCTGCCAGACGGCCTGAGCGGCCTGGGACAACTCCTAAGACGGCAGTTCCGCGGGACCGGCAATGGCTGAGCCGGTGTTGCAGGTCCGCGGCCTCAGCAAGCAGTTCGGCGGCCTGCTGGCGCTCTGCGACGTCAACCTCCAGGTCGAGCGCGGCGAGTTCCGCGCCATCATCGGCCCCAACGGCGCCGGCAAGAGCACGTTCTTCAACACGCTCTCTGGCTGGCTGAAGGCCAATGCGGGTCGCGTGCTGTTCGAGGGGCGCGACATCACCGGCCATCCGCCCCATCGGCTGACCCGCGGCGGCATCGCCCGCACCTTCCAGATCACCTCGGTGTTCGCCGGCATGAGCGTGCTGGAAAACGTACAGGTGGCGATCCTTGGCTATCGCGGCCAGACTTGGCGGCCCTGGACGCCGGCACGCACGCAGCATGGCGAACTGGCCCGCGAACTGCTGGAGCGGGTAGGCCTGGCGGGCGAGGTCGGCCGGCAGGCCGGCACGCTGTCGCACGGCGATCAGAAGCGCCTGGAGCTCGCCATTGCCCTGGCCGGGAACCCGCGCCTGTTGCTGTTGGATGAGCCGACCGCCGGCATGACCGCGCGCGAGCGGCTGGAATCGATCCATCTGGTGCACCGCATCGCCGGCGAACTGGGCCTGACCGTCGTGTTCACCGAGCATGACATGGCCGTGGTTTTCGCGGTGGCAAGCCACATCAGCGTGTTGCACCAGGGTCGCCTGCTGGCCGAGGGCACGCCGGAGGCGGTGCGCGCCAACCCGGAAGTGCAGCAGGTCTATCTGGGCGAAGCGGTGATCGAATCCGAACAGCGGACCTGAGAGGCGAGGCGATCATGGATTTCGAGGCGATAGCGGAACACGACATCCTGCGGCAAAGCGTTCGCCAGTTCTTCGAGCGCGAACTGCCGGAGACCCGGATCCGCGAGATGGATCGGGCACGGCGCATTCCGCGCGAGCTCTGGAAGCGCCTTGGCGAACTGGGCTGGATGGGTCTTTCGGTGCCCACGGAATATGGCGGCAGCGGCGCCGACGTGCTGACCGCCGCCGTGCTGTGCGAGGAACTGGCACGGCGCTTCCCCTCGCTCGCCACCGACTGGCTGTTGATCTCGATGACCGCTCGCACCTTGCGCGAATACGGCTCTGCTCAACAGAAGGCCGAACTGCTGCCACGGCTGGCCAGGGGCGACTTCATCATGGCCTTCGGCATGAGCGAGCCGGGCGGCGGCACCGACGTATTGGCGCTGAAGACGCGCGCCAGCCTAGGCAACGACGGCTGGCGGGTGCAGGGCCAAAAACTCTACACCTCCTTCGCCGACGACGCCGACGCCATCCTGGTGCTCTGCCGCACCGATCCGGTCGAGGGCGGCAGGCGAGCGCGGGGACTGTCGCTGGTGCTGACGCCGCGCCAGCAACCGGGCGTCGCGGTCCGCCGGCTGGAATTGATGGGCATGCGGGCGGCCTGCACCTGCGAAGTGTTCCTTGACGATGCCAAGGCGCCGGCCGACGCGGTGGTCGGCGAGCGCGGGCGAGGCTGGTACCATCTGCTTTCGACGCTGGACGAAGAACGCATCCTGTGCGCCGCCATGTATGTCGGCATGACCTCGGCCGCGCTCGAACAGGCGGTGCAGTATGCCAAGGAGCGCACCGCCTTCGCCCGGCCGATCGGCAGTTTCCAGGCGGTGCAGCATCCGCTCGCCGAAGTGGCGACCGAGTTGGAGCAGATCCGGCTTATCACGTTGAAGGCCGCCTGGCTGCAATCGACGGGTCGCGATTGCGCGGGCGAAGCGGCGATGGCCAAGCTGGCGGCGACGGAAACCGCCGTGCGCGCGACCGACAAGTGCATGCGCGTGCTGGGCGGTTTCGGTCTGGTCGAGGCCTCGCCCATGGAGCGGCTGTTCCGCGACGCGCGGCTTGGGCCGTTCAGCCCGATCTCCAACGAGATGGTGAAGAACTTCGTGGGCGAGCGGCTGGGCCTGCCACGCAGCTATTGAGCGCCATGCGGATCGCCAAGCATTTCGTCAGCGTCGGCCAGCGCCGCGTGCACTATTTCCGTGCGGGCAAGGGCCCCGCCTTGGTGCTGCTGCATGCCTCCGCCTGTTCGGCCAAGGTGCTGCGGCCGCTGATCGAGGCGTTTGCCGGCGACTTCACCGTCATCGCGCTGGACACGCCGGGCTTCGGCCTTTCCGACAAGCTGTCGACGGCGGCGCCCCGCATCGAGGATTTCGCCGACGCCTTGGCGGAAACCCTGGACGCGCTGGGCATCCGCCACGTCGCCGTGCAGGGCCGGCATACCGGTGCCTCGATCGCCGCGGAATTCGCCGCCCGTCACCCCGAACGCTGCGCCATGGCGCTGACGGACGGCTATCCGCTGTTGGCGGGCGACTACGACGAGGCGCGCATCGCCCAGTATCTCAAGCCGATCGAGCCGGCCTGGGATGGCAGTCATCTGGTCTGGCTGTGGTTCCGCTACCGCGACCAGCATGCCTTCTGGCCGTGGAACGCCCAGCGCCTGCGCAATCGCGCCGACACCGACATTCCCGATCTCGACTTCCTGCATCGCGGCGTCATCGAGTTCCTGGAGGCCGGCAACGACTACCGGCTGGGCTATGCGGCGCCCTTTCGGCACGACGCCGCCGGCCTGTTCCAACGGCTGAGAGTGCCGGTCTGCTTCGGCACGCGGCCGGGCGACTGGCTGCACCACATGACGCATCTTTATCCGCCCGGCACCTGGCACGAGGTGATGCCGCGCGAGGGGGATGACGCGGCCGAGCGCGAGCGGACGATCCTCAAGCGCAATCCCGCGACCGGAACGGTGCCGCCGCCACCCGCCTGCGCCGCTCTGCCGGGGCGCCCCACCACCGACTACGCGAGCATCGACGGCACGAGCCTGCTGCTGCGGGCGGCCGGACAGGACCGGCCCGGCGAGCCCGTGCTGCTGTTGCCGGCGCTGCCGGGGTCGTCGGCCCTGTACGACGAGTTGCTCATGGCGCTCGCCGCGTACCGTCCGGTGTTCTCGCTCGATCTGCCGGGCCATGGCGAAAGCGATCCGTTGCCCGGCAACCCGCAGGATGTCGAGACCTGGGCCAGGGCCGCACTGGCGGTGCTGGATCGGCTGGGCCTCGCCCGTGTGCAGCTCTACGGTCATCAGGGGGGCGCCAGTGTCGCGGTCGAACTGGCGCTGCGGCAGCCGGCCCGTTTCGGCGCGCCCGCGCTCGAAGCGCCCATCGTGCTCGAGGCGCCGCTGGCGACGGAGTTCGCCCGGCACTTCGCGCCCGACCTCGCCCCATGCTGGGAGGGCGCGCACTTGTTGCGCGCCTGGCACCATGTGCGCGACCAGGAATTGTGGTGGCCGTGGTATCGGCGCCAGCGAGGGAACGCGCGCACGCATGAGCCGCGCATCGAGCCGGCCGCGCTGACCGCGCGGGTCCGCGAGATCCTGAAACAGCCCGCCAGCTTTCAACCGGCTTGGCGCGCCCTGATCGACTATCCGTTGGCCGAGCGGATGCGCCGGCTTGCCGTGCCGCCGCTGCTTGTCTGCGCCGCCGAGGACGCCTTCGCCCCGGCCTTTGCCGCAGCCCGCGCCGCCCGCCCCGATGCGGCGGCGGTTACCCTGCCGGACACCTCGGCAGCCCGCGCCCGGCTGCTGTCGGATCGGCGCTAGTGGATCGGCCCAAACGGATGCGACCCATCCGTTTGGGCGGTCGATCCACTGCATCAATGGGTTCGTGGTTCGATTCGACCGACGCTTGGGAGCCAAGCGTCGGCATCGAGCCACTAGGACACGGACTCATAGAAGTGGACCCCGGTTTTGGGACCAGGGGCTTGAGTGGAGCCGCGTTCTGATCCGTCATTGTGACGGAGGGAGCGATGGCGAAGACAAGACGGAAGTTTGATGCGGCATTCAAGGCGAAGATCGCC
>VGEV01000031.1 GCA_016869175.1 Alphaproteobacteria bacterium | reverse complement strand
CAGCGCGCCGTCGCCCGAGCACAGGGCGGCATTGACCGACAGAGTGCTGCCCCGCCCGGCGGCGAGCGGCGCGTCGACCTCGCAAGGCCGGCTGCCGAACGCCGCATCGAACCGCAAGACCAGGCGCGTGGCCCGGGCGGTCGCGGCATCCACCGCAACGAACTCGGCCGGCGGGAAATGGCCCGGCAGCCGCAACGCCGCCAACACCTCGCGGTCGCTATCCGCCTTGACGCCCGCCGATGGCCGGCCGGCGATCGCGGTCGGGAAGCGGCCACTGGCGGCGGCTTGCTGGACGTAGTCGGATGCATAGCCGCCGTCGAGCCCGGCATACTCGACGACCGTACCGCCGGCGCAACCGCCCAGCAGCACCGCCAGCATCGCCACGGCAGTGCCGAGACGCATGGTGAAAGGTCCCCCATTGTCCATCGAATTACCTAGTGAGGCGGCCGGCGCGGCGCAAGCGACCGCCAGGGTCGAACGTCAACTCATATGTCCAAATCTTTGGCGAATTTGGCGTTCTCTTGAATGTACTGAAACCGCAATTCGGGTTTGCGCCCCATCAGCTGCTCGACCAGCTGGGCCGTCCCGGCGCGCTGCTCTTCCGGGATCACCACCTGCAGCAAGGTGCGCGCGCCCGGCCGCATCGTGGTGGCTTTGAGTTGTGCCGCAGGCATCTCGCCCAGCCCCTTGAAGCGGCTGATTTCCACCTTGCCTTTGCCCTTGAAGTGGCTGGCCAGCAGCAGATCGCGATGCGCGTCGTCCCGCGCGTACAGCGTCTTGCCCGCCTGGCTCAACCGGAACAGCGGCGGCAAGGCCAGGAAAAGATGACCGTTGCGAATGAGTTCCGGCATCTCTCTGTAAAAGAACGTCATCAGCAGCGAGGCGATGTGCGCGCCATCGACGTCCGCGTCGGTCATGATGATGACGCGTTCGTAGCGCAGATCCGCTTCGCGATAGCGCTGGTTGGTGCCGCAGCCCAGCGCCTGCACCAAGTCGGCAAGCTCCTGATTGGCGGCGAGCTTGGCGGCAGCCGCCGAAGCGACGTTGAGGATCTTGCCGCGCAACGGCAGTACCGCCTGGGTTTCACGGTCGCGCGCCTGCTTGGCCGAACCGCCGGCCGAATCGCCTTCCACCAGGAAGAGCTCCGAGCCGGCGGCGGCCTCGCGGCTGCAATCGGCCAACTTGCCCGGCAGCCGCAACTTGCGCTGCGCCGACTTGCGGCCGACCTCGCGTTCCTCGCGCCTGCGCAAGCGTTCCTCTGCGCGCTCCACCACCCAGGCAAGCAGCCGGCCAGCGCCTTCCGGGTCGCCCGACAGCCAGTGGTCGAAGTGGTCGCGCACCGCGCCTTCGACCAGCCGGGTTGCCTCCGGGCTGGCCAGACGTTCCTTGGTCTGGCCGGAAAATTGCGGCTCCGGCAGGAACAACGACAACATGGCGCCGGCCGGCCCCAACACGTCCTCAGGTTGGATGGCGCCGGCGCGACGGTTGCCGACCAGCTCGCCATAGGCCTTGAGGCCGCGGCTCAGCGCACTGCGCAGGCCGGCTTCGTGCGTGCCGCCTTCGGGCGTCGGCACGGTGTTGCAATAGCTGCCGCTGAAGCCCTCGCCATCGGCCGGCCAAGCGACCGCCCATTCCACCTCGCCGCCATCCTTGGCGAAGCGGCTGCGGCCGGTGAAGGCATTGCCGGTGACGGCCGGCCGGCCAGCCAGCGTGTTGGCAAGGAAATCCGCCAGCCCGCCGGGGAAGTGGAACACCTCCTCGGCCGGGATGGCGGAATCTTGGGCAAGCGATTCGGCCGGACAGCGCCAGCGGATCTCCACGTTCCGGAAGAGATAGGCCTTGGCCCGGGCCATGCGATAGAGCCGCTCGGGCTTGAAACCGGCCTTGGGTCCGAAGACCGACGGGTCGGGATGGAAGCTGACGGTGGTGCCCCGGCGGTTCTGCGCCGGTCCGACCTCCTGCAGCGGCCCGATCGCCAGGCCGCGGGCGAAGTCCTGCCGCCACAGCCGCTTGTCGCGCGCCACCTCGACCGTCAGGCGATCCGACAAGGCGTTCACCACCGATACGCCGACGCCATGCAGGCCGCCCGCCGTGCGATACGCCTTGCCGCCGAACTTACCGCCCGAATGCAATGTCGTCATAATGACTTCGAGCGCGGACTTCTGCTTGAACTTCGGGTGGGGGTCGACCGGGATGCCGCGGCCGTTGTCGCTCACGGTCAGGCTGCCGTCCGCCGCCAGCTCGACCGCGATGCGACTGGCATGGCCCGCCACCGCCTCGTCCATCGCATTGTCCAGCACTTCCGCGAACAGGTGATGCAAGGCCCGCTCGTCGGTGCCGCCGATATACATGCCCGGCCGCCGGCGAACCGGCTCAAGCCCCTCCAGGACCTCGATGTCCTTGGCCGTATAGTCCTGCTTGGTGCGCGCCTTGGCGTGGAACAGGTCGTTCATGAACAGGTCTTGCATAGCCATGGCCGAGGACGCGGCCCGGTTGGCGGGCCGTCGCCCGAACACGCACTATACGGTATAGCTGGCTTGATTAGGAACCACATCTGGTAGGAGCGGTCATGAGTTCGAGGCCTGGACGCGGCGAGCCGGCGATCCGCACAATTCCCATGCCGGCCGACATGAACGCCAACGGCGACATTTTCGGCGGCTGGGTGCTGGCGCAGATGGACATCGCCGGCGGCGACACCGCCAGCCGGCTGGCCAAGGGCCGCACCGCCACCGTGGCAATCGAAGCGATGAAGTTCCATAAGCCCATCTCGGTCGGCGATCTGGTCAGCCTCTATACCGAAGTTGTCCGCATCGGCACCAGTTCGATCGCGGTGCGCATCGAGACCATCGTCACCCGGCGCGACGCGGCGGACGAGATCACGGTGACCGAGGGCACCTTCGTCTATGTCGCCATCGACGATACCGGCCGCCCGCGGCCCGTCCCCCGGTAAGCCGTGTCGTCGGTCAGCCGTGCCGCGCTGATGCCCGCCGCGCGGCAGCGGCAAGCATTACCCCGGCGGGTCGGGCCGGCTGCCAGCCTGGGCGACTGCATCGTCCCAGGGTAGCGCCGCCCGCCGGCCGGGAATTGCCGTCAGTATGTTCGTTATTTGTTCCGGTGTCAAGGGCGCTATCGGCCGTGCTTCAGACGACTGCTCAGATCAGCTTGGCGAAGTCGGCAGAGGACAGCAGGATCGCAGTGGCGCTTGCCTTGGTGGCCGTCCGAGCCAGTTCGAGGTCGTCGGTTACCACGACAGCGCCAGCCGACAGGGCTTGTACGATGTAGACGGCATCGTAAACCGTGCCGCCGTGGCGCGCGGCCGTGTTGAGCGCCGTGTCGACAAATTGACCAGAATGCTCGAAGCGAACGGCGGGTCCGGCCAAGCGATCGACCGCTGCCTCCGCCTCGTCGTAGCCGATCTGGCCGCGCCGGGCGGCACGCAGCAGGGCATTGGCCACCTCCAGTCGCATGAAATCCGGTGCGACCAGTTCGTGCGCCGATTGCAGCAGGCGTTCGGCCAAGGGGCTGTCGCGCTCCCGCAAGAACCATTTGGCGGCGATGCTGGCGTCAACCACGACGATCATCGGTCGCGGTCCGCGCGGATTTCGGCGGTCGAGTCGCCGGCGTAGATCTCGCGCTGCCGTGCTCGCAACTGAGCGGCCCAAGCGGCCAGTTCCAACCGCGCTTCGTGCGCAACCCGGCGCAAAGTGGCAACCATTTCATCCTCCATGGTCTTACCGCTCGCCTGCGCTCGATTGCGGAACGCGACAAGGGTCGCCGGGTCGAGCCCTTCGAGCGTGATGGTGCCAGACCGCGATGGCTGTCTGGCGCCGCCTTCGGCGCCCGAGGTGGCGCTGTGCTGTCCGGGCCTGGGGGGCGCGTTCGGCGTCCAGGATCGCGCGAAGAACCGCGCGACGTCCGCTTGCGCCGCCGGTTCGGCGAGTTCCAGTATTCGGCGTTGCAGCTTGTCGTCGGCCTGGCAATGCCAGCCTTCGAGAAGGGCATAGGTCTCGTTGGCCGACTTGAGGCCAAGACGGCGCCGAAACAGGTCGATCAGCGTTTGATAGGTGACGCCGCGAGCCTCGGCCAAATGGTGCAAGGCGGTTCGCAGCGCGGTGCGGGCAGGTATGCCGCGCGCCATTTCGCCCGCGATCCGCTCCAGCGTTGGCAGTAGCTGAGAATGTATGGTTTCGGCGCGAAGCATGCGTCAAACCTTATTACGGTAGAAGTTAGTTAGGTAGGTATATAAATAGACCGCCCGCCTCTGTCAACCTGATGGCCGTTCGGCGACAGCGGCCCGGCGACTAAGCGTCCTCAACCGCTTGGTGCCGCCGTCCGCCTCGCCTAAGCTCCGGCCGTCATGCCGGAAACCGCTTTCGAGACCCTGATCCTCGAGCGCCGCGAGGGGGTCGCGCATCTGACCTTCAACCGGCCACTCCAGCGCAACGCGCTCACGCACGCGATGATGCGCGAGTTGGAAGCAGCGCTGGCCGTGCTGGCGGCGGACGAAGCGGTGCGGGTGGTGCTGTTGCGCGGCGCCGGCGGTAATTTCTGCGCCGGGGGCGATCTGAACGCCATGGGCGCGATGCCCCCGTCGGCTCCAGGCGAGCGCGATCCGCTCTATGCCCCCCATCGCCAGTATGGCGATGCGCTGGCGCGCCTCAACAGCCTGCCGCAACCGGTCGTGGCAGTGGTGGAAGGCGCGGCGGTCGGCGGCGGCCTGGGCATGGCCTGCTGCGCCGACGTCGTGATCGTGCACGAAGCGGCCAAGCTCGGCATGCCGGAACCGCGCTGGGGCTTCATCCCCTCGCAGATCATCCCCTTCGTGGTGCGGCGGATCGGCGAGGGGCCGGCGCGCTATCTGGCGATGATGACCGAAACCTTCGGTGGCGGCCGCGCCGTGGAACTGGGGATCGCGCAGTTCTGCTGCGCGAGCGAGCCGGAGATCGAGGCGACCTTGGCGCGGGTGCTGGCCAGCCTGCGCAAGGGTGCGCCGCACGCGCTCTCGGCGGCCAAGCGCCTGGTGCTGTCGGTCGCCGGCGCCAGCGAGCAGGCGGTGCTGGACGCCGCCGCGGCGACCCTGGTCGGCCTGCTGCGCCAGGACGAGGCCAAGGCCGGCATCGCGGCGTTTCTCGCCAAGCGCCGGCCGCCCTGGGCGGAATGACCGCGCCTCAGGCGGCGGCCTTGGCGGCGGTCGGTCGCGCCATCGCCGCCGCCGGAAACGACATCGCGCCCAGGAAAGTCAGCGCCGCCAACCCGGCCAGCACCAGGTAGAGCTGGTTGAAGCCGCCAAAGGCGCCGTGCATGAAGGCGACCAGGGGCACGGCGCAGGCGCTGGCGACGAACGACACCACATAACGCAGCGCATAGACCCGGGCCCGCCATTCCTCGACCGTGTACTTGGCGATGATGGCATCGTTGATCGGGAT
Source organism: Alphaproteobacteria bacterium (assembly GCA_016869175.1). GTDB lineage: Bacteria > Pseudomonadota > Alphaproteobacteria > VGEV01. The sequence continues at coordinate 25,241 of VGEV01000031.1, read as the reverse complement.
CTGGCCGAACACGGCGAACATCATGCCGATCGCCGCCAGCAGCATGGCCCAGTCGCTCAGGCCCGCCGCCAGCAGCAGAAACGGTGCCTGCAGGGCGGAGATGCCGACGAATACCGGTCTGAGGGCATGCTGGTCGATCAGGCGGCCGACGATCAGTTGCGCCATCGCCGCCAGGACATAGACCAGCGACACCAGCAGGCCGACGCCAAAGGCCGAGTTGGTCAAGGCCGACAGCCGCTCGTCGAACACTTTCGGCATGGCGATGGTGGTGGCGTTGAAGATCACACCGCCGCACACCGTGGCCACCACCAGCACGGCGAACACCCGCAAGAACACCTCGCGGGTGAGCTTGGCGGGCGGCGCCGAACGGCGCTTGAGGTCGCGGTCGGGCTTGGGCACCAACCAGGCGAAGGCGATGCCCGCCGCCACCGCGGCCGCGCCCGGGATGACAAAGGCCCAGCGCCAGCCCAGGAAATCGCCCAATGCGCCGGCGCTCAACGCGGCCGCGGCAACGCCTAGATTGCCCCAGACCCCGTTCACGCCCAGTGTCGTCCCCACCTTGTCGCGCCCCGCCACCAGCATGGCGATGCCGACCGGGTGGTAGATGGCAGCGAACAGGCCGACCAGCGTCAGGCCGACAGCGACCTGCCAGGGAGACTGCGCCAGCCCGACCAGCATGGTCGCCAGCCCGATGCCGACGAAGAACACCACCATCATGCCCCAGCGGCTCCAGCGGTCGGCCAGCCAGCCAGCCGGAAGCGATCCGGCACCAAAGGCGATGAAGCCGCCCAGCGACAGTTGCAGCATCTCGCCATAGGCCATGCCGAAGGCCGGCGCCATCACCAAGATCACCGTCGGGAAGATCAGCATCAGCAGGTGGTCGAAGGCATGGCCCAGGTTGAGAAAATGTTCGGTGGCGCTGCGCTTCATGGAACCACACCCCGTCGGCCGGCCGCCCGGATCGGCGGAGGCACGAACGTTCGGCAATAGTGGAACCCTTCTGGCAAGAATGCCAGGGGCCTCAGACCAGCGGCTTTTGCATCCGGCAATGCGGCCCGATCGCGTGCCCGGCGGCGAGCTCGGGCACCCGGATCTCCGCGCGCACCGCGTAGCCGTGCCGGCGGTAGAAGGCGAGCGCCCGGCTGTCGGCCGCGACGTCCAGGTGCAGCTCGCGGCAACCGGCCTGGCGCGCGCCGGTTTCGACCTGCCGCAGCAGCCGTGTGCCGAGACCCTGGCCGCGGCTGCCGGCAACCACCACCAGGTTCTGCAGATAGTAGGCATCCTGCGGCAGGCGCGGCACTAGCGAGAGCAGCAAGGGCAGGGCAGCGTCGAGATGCCGGCGCAGGGCCGCCGGCTCGCGCGCCAGGCAGCGCAGCATGCCCGCGTCGATCGCCGCCCCGTCGGCTTCCGCATAGCCGAGCGCGAGCGCCAGCAGACGGCCGCGCCAACGCAAGGTCAGGGCGTAGCGATGGCTGAACCAGCCCTGGCGGGCCCGCCAGTAGCGCGCGAGCCGGTGCCCCGCCGCCGCCTTGCCGGCAAACAGGTACTCGTAATTGCCGCGTCCGCTGGCAAGGATCAACGCTGCCGCCGGCCGGGCGTCGCCGGCGAGACCGGCTGCGAGCGTCGGTTCGCGGTTCGCGCGCATGCGGGGGGCAATGGACCAGGAGGGCGGCAAAGAAAAGGGGCCGCGACGCGCCCCCGGGAACCGCCATCCGGTTCGATCAGACGCTGTAGTACATGTCGAATTCGACCGGGTGCGGGGTGTGCTCGAAGCGATAGACCTCCGACCATTTCAGCTCGAGATAGCTGTCGATCATGTCATCGCTGAAGACGCCGCCCTTCTTCAGAAAACCGCGGTTCTTGTCGAGTTCGACCAAGGCTTCGCGCAGGCTGCCGCAAACTGTCGGCACGTCCTTCAGTTCCTCCGGCGGCAGGTCGTAGAGATTCTTGTCCATCGGGTCGCCCGGATGGATCTTGTTCTCGATGCCGTCGAGGCCGGCCATCAACATCGCGGCATAGGCGATATAGGGGTTGGCGCCGGGATCGGGGAAGCGCACCTCGACCCGCTTGCCATTGGGCCCGCTGACGAAGGGAATGCGGCAGGAGGCCGAGCGGTTGCGCGCCGAATAGGCCAGCAAGACTGGCGCCTCGAAGCCCGGAATGAGCCGCTTGTAGCTGTTGGTCAGCGGGTTGGTGAAGGCGTTGATCGCCTTGGCATGGCGGATGATGCCGCCGATATAGTAGAGCGCGGTGTCCGACAGGTCGGCATAGCGCGAGCCGGCGAACAGCGGCTTGCCGCCCTTCCAGATCGACTGGTGGGTATGCATGCCCGAGCCGTTGTCGCCATAGACCGGCTTCGGCATGAACGTGGCGGTCTTGCCATAGGAATGCGCCACGTTGTGCACGACATACTTGTAGATCTGCATGTTGTCGGCGGTCTTCACCAGCGTGGCGAACTTGATGCCGAGTTCGTGCTGCGAGGTGGCCACCTCGTGGTGGTGCTTCTCGGTATCGACGCCCATGTCGCGCATGACCGTGATCATCTCGGCGCGCAGGTCGTTGGCGCTGTCGACCGGCGGCACCGGGAAGTAGCCGCCCTTGACCGGCGGCCGATGGCCGAAATTGCCGCCTTCGATCGCCTCGCCGCTCTTGTGCGGCGCCTCCACGTCATCCAGCCGGTAGAACGCCTCGTGCATGCCGATCTTGAAGCGCACGTCGTCGAACACGAAGAACTCGGCCTCCGGCCCGAAATAGGCCGTATCGCCGACGCCGGAACTCTTGAGGAAGGCTTCCGCCTTCTTGGCGATCGAGCGCGGGCAGCGCGCGTAGGGCTCGTGCGTCGACGGTTCCAGCACGTCGCAGACGGCGATCATCGTGGGCTGCGCGGCGAACGGGTCCAGCACCAGGGTGGAAAGGTCCGGCATCAACGTCATGTCGGATTCGTTGATCGCCTTCCAGCCGGCGATCGAGGAGCCGTCGAACATGATGCCGTCCGACAGCATGCCTTCGTCCATCGCCTTGGCGTCCATGCCCAAATGCTGCCACTTGCCGCGCGGATCGGTGAAGCGCAGGTCGACATACTTGACCTCGTGCTCTTTGATCATGTCGAAGAACTTCTTGGCGTCGGACATCGGTGTTTCCCGTTCGGCGTGGGTGGTGACAGGGTATGCATCGGGCGTCGCCGCCCGGGATCAGATCGCGTCGGCGCCCCGTTCGCCGGTGCGAATGCGGATCGCGTCGTCGATGGTGGTGATGAAGATCTTGCCGTCGCCGATGCGCCCGGTATGGGCCGCGCGCTGTATCGCCTCCACCGCGCGTTCCACCTGGTCGTCCTCCAGCACGACCTCGATCTTCACCTTGGGCAGGAAATCGACGACGTATTCGGCGCCCCGGTAGAGTTCGGTATGGCCCTTCTGCCGGCCGAAGCCCTTGGCTTCGGTCACGGTGATGCCTTGCAGGCCGACCTCGTGCAGGGCCTCCTTCACTTCGTCCAGCTTGAACGGCTTGATGATGGCTTCGATCTTCTTCATCGCTCACTGGGTCAGGGCAATCGCCGGCGACGCTGCCGCGCGGCTGGCCCTTAGCATGCCCCGTGCCAAGCCGCCAGCATCACCGGCAGCCGAGCGAAACCGCCTGAATCGGGCAACGCCGCTCGGCCGCCTGCGCGGCGCTGCGTCAGCGTGCCCGATAACCAGGCAAGCGCCCGCCCAATCCTTAGGCAATTGCCTTCAGAAGGGCGCGCATCCGGCGCATCGCTTCGCGGATGTTCGCCACCGAGTTGGCATAGGAAAAGCGCAAATAGCCTTCGCCATGGGCGCCGAAACTGGTGCCGGCGATGACGGCGACGCCCGCCTCGTTGAGCAGCTTGTCCTGCAGCGTCGCCGAGGCGAGGCCGGTTCCCTTGATGTTGGGAAAGGCATAGAACGCCCCGCCCGGCATCACGCAGCGCACCCCCGGCATGGCGTTCAGCTCCTCGACGATGACCTTGCGGCGCTCGTCGAACGCACGGCGCATGCTCTCGACGTCGTCCTGCGGGCCGTCGAGGGCGGCGATGCCGGCCCATTGCGTGGCGGCATTGACGCAGGAATGGTCGTTTACCGCCAGCTTGGTGGCGAGCGGCGCCAGGTCTTGCGGCCAGACGGCGTAGCCCAGCCGCCAGCCGGTCATGGCATAGGTCTTCGACCAGCCGTCCAGCAGGATCAGCCGGTCCTGCAGCTGCGGATAGCCGAGCAGGCTGACATGCGGCTGATTGTCGTAGATCAGCCGGCTGTAGATCTCGTCCGACATCACCGCGACGTTGGGATGGCGGGCGAGGCCGTTGACCAGCTTGTCCAGTTCCGCCTTGGGCACCACACCCCCGGTGGGGTTGGCCGGGCTGTTCAGGATGATCAGCCGGGTCTGCGGGGTGATCTTGCGCAAGACCTCCTCGGCGCTGAAGGAAAAGCCGGTCTCCTCATAGAGCGGGATCGGCACCGGGGTCGCGCCGGAAAAGCGGATCGCCGACTCGTAGATCGGAAAGCCCGGGTTGGGATACATGATCTCGGCGCCGGGCTCGCCGAACATCAGGGCGGCGAAGAACATGGTCGGCTTGCCGCCCGGCTGGATGACGATGCGCTCGGGATCGATCTCGACGCCGCGCGAGCGCTTGAGATCGTCATGCACCGCCCGGCGCAGTTCCGGAATGCCGTTGGCGGCGGTATAGCCGTGCTGACCGTCGGCCAGCGCCTGCCGGCCGGCCTCCACGATATGCGCGGGCGTGCGGAAGTCCGGCTGGCCGATGCCGAGGTTGATGATGCTCCGGCCGGCCGCCGCCAGCTTGTTGGCGCGGGCCAGCACTTCGAAGGCGGTTTCGGTGCCGAGCACCGACATGCGTTGGGCGAGCTGCAGCATGGCCGGGTTATGGCATGGCGGACGCACTGCCGGCAACGCGGGCGGCCGGAAGCGTGCCTGGAGATCCGCAAACCGTCGGCGCCATGGCGCTGGCGCCCCGGGCACCCGGCGGGGCGCCCGCCGATCGGCTGGCCGGCCCGCCAACGATACCCTGCGCCTGCCGGTTCCGCTGGATCATCGGTGGCATTGCCGGTGGCTATTGCCGGCGGCTAATGCCGGCGACATCTTACCGGTGTATTACCGGTGACAGCATACATTTATCTGCCCGAATTGCCGGCGGAATTACCGGTGGAATTACCGGTGACAGCTTATGTTTTCCGGGCGCATGCGCGCGCGGTTCTGACGTTCCACGGCAGCGGTGGCGTCGGGCCGGCGTCTTGAGAAAACGTAAACTGTCACCGGTTTCTGACGCCGGTTTCTGAGCGACTTTCTGGCGGTTTCCCGGACGGCGCCGCCGCGGCGGCGCGACAACCGCCGACGCCGAAGCCGGGCCGGCCGCGGCTGCGGCGCGATGGTCTTGACGCTCCCGCCGGCAGGGCGTAATGCGGGGCGGCCGGGCCTGCCCGGCCGGCCTTGCGGCGGGCGTAGCTCAGTAGGTTAGAGCGCCAGGTTGTGGCCCTGGAGGTCGCCGGTTCGATCCCGGTCGCTCGCCCCAACCGCCGCGCCGCCAGGCCCCGCGAACCGGCGGCGCCGCGCCCCGCGAACCGGCGCCGCCAGGCCCCGCGAGCCACCGGCGCCAGCGCCGTTAACCCAGGCGAAAGCCGCCCCGGCCTAAGACTGCGTCAAGCAGCGTCGGTTGGGGGAGAGAGCGGGTTTGCCAGCCAACAAGGGCACCGGGCGCAAGGCGCCGACGGCGGCCAAGACCAAGCGCAGGGTGCCAGCGTCGCTGCCCGCCGTGCCCGCCGCCAGCCTGCGGCGCAGCGGCACCGCCATCCGGCAGATCGCGCCCGCGCAGCGCCGCGGTGCCGGCACGCGCACGATCAGCCTGGCCCTGCAGGGCGGCGGCGCGCACGGGGCCTTCACCTGGGGCGTGCTCGACCGCCTGCTCGGCAACGTCAACCTGGATTCCTCGCCCGCCTACCAGGCCTTCGACCTGATCACCCGGCTGCTCTCGCCCTATCAGCTCAACCCGTTCGACCTGAACTCCTTGCGCGACGTGGTGCTGGGGCCGATCGATTTCGAACGGTTGCGCCGCGAGCACCCGATGCAGCTCTTCGTTAGCACCACGAATGTGCGCACCGGCAAGATCCGAGTGTTCCGCGCCGAGGAGGTGAGCGCCGACGTGCTGATGGCCTCGGCCTGCCTGCCGCACCTGTTCCGCGCGGTGGAGATCGACGGCGAACCCTATTGGGACGGCGGCTTCATGGGCAATCCCGCGATGTTTCCGCTGATCTACAATTGCCGGGCGGACGACATCGTGCTGGTGGAGGTCAACCCGATCCGCATTGCCGAGGTCCCCAGCACCGCGCGCGCCATCATGGACCGCATGAACACCATCAGCTTCAACGCCACCATGATGCGCGAGATGCGCAACATCGCCTTCGTCACCCAGCTCCTGGAACAGCACCGCCTGATCGGCCGCAGCCGCCTGCGCAAGATCCACTTCCACATGATCCAGGCAGAGGAGGCGATGGCGGCATTCGGCGCCAGCAGCAAGTTGAACATCGATCCCCACTTCCTCGACCGGCTGTTCCGGCTGGGCCGCGACACCGCGCAAGACTGGCTCGACGACACCTACCCGCGGCTGGGTCACGACACCACGATCGACATGCACAAGCTCTTTTTCTAGGCCAGCCATGTTCACCGCCCAGCAGACCATCGTGCCCGGCGTGCTGCGCAAGCAGCGCCTCGCCACCTTCACCCCCCAGCAGAGCGTGCAGGCCGCGGTGCGGCTGATGGCGCAACGCAAGATCGGCGCCGTGCTGGTCACCGAGGGCGCCCGCCTGGTCGGCATCTTCACCGAGCGCGATCTACTGACCCGCGTGGTGGCCAAGGCGCTGGAACCGTCGAAAACCCGACTGGCCGAGGTCATGACGCCCGATCCGGACGTGATCCAGGGTGCGGCCACGGTGCGCGACGCGCTCGAGCTGATGCATCGCGGCGGCTATCGCCACCTGCCGGTGCGCTAGGGCCAGCGGCTGATCGGTATCGTCTCGATCCGCGACCTGTACAGTTCGGTCACGCAGCAGATGGAAAGCGACATCTTCCTGCTGGCCGAGAGCCTGCTGCACAACTAGGGCACTTTCCGGGCACATCGAACCGGCAGGTTCGGTTCGAACGGACAGCGCGCCGCCCAAGCCCCGGTCGGCGACGCGTCATTGCGCCAGGGCCAGCCTGAGCGCGTCGCCGCAGCGCGCGATCGCGATCCGCGCCTCCTCCAGCATCATGGCGTAGAGATGCCAGACGTGCAGCATGTTGGGCGCGACCTCGAGCCGCGCGTCGACATCCGCGGCATGCGCGCGCTCGGCCAGGCGGAGGGAATCGTCGAGCAGCGGTTCCGAACTCGCCACCTGGATCAGCAGCGGCGGCAGGCCGCGCAGATCGGCATAGAGCGGCGAGGCGAGCGGCTGCTTGCGGTCGCGCTGGCCGAGTTAGAGCCCCGCCATCCAGGCGATCGTCCCGGGCTTGACCAGCGGGTCGGCGTCGGCCAGCCGGCGGATGCTGTCGCCGGTTCCGGCCAGGTCGGTCCAGGGCGACAGGCAGAGACCCATGGCCGGCAGGGGCACGCCCTCGTCGCGCAGGCGCACCAGGCTGGCCACGCCGAGGCCGCCGCCCGCCGAATCGCCGGCAATGGCGATCCGCTTCGCGGACTGGCCCTGGCCGAGCAGCCAACGGTAGGCGGCGACCGCGTCGTCCAGCGCCGCGGGGAACGGATGTTCCGGCGCCAGCCGGTAGTCGAGCACCAGGCAGCGGGCACCCGAGGCCTTCGACAGGTTGTAGGCCAGCAACCGGTGAGTGGCGATCGAGCCGATCGCGTAGCCGCCGCCATGCAGGTACAGCAGGGTGCGGCTGGTGTCGGCGGCGGGCGCCGCGACGAACTCGGCCGCGACCCCGCCGGCGCTGACCGGCTGGCAGAACGCATCGGCCGGCGCCGGGGCGAAGAGCGCGAACTTGTCGAAGGCCTGGCGCATGGCGGCCACCTCGAACGGCACCGCCGGCTGCGCCGTCAGGATGCGCACCAGATTCTGCAATTCGGCATGGCTCATGGCAGTCTCCGCTCGGCTGGGCTGCTGTCAGCCTGACTGGTTAGAGTATGGCGCGGCCGGATTGAAGCGACCCTCCGCGCAACCACGTTCGCTGGCCGGGTGCCGTGCCGCGGCCTAGATTGCCCATGGGGCGATGTTCGCTAACAGGGGAGCGGCCGGGCCATGCGGCGGGCGGGGATGACGCTGCTTCTGCTGCTGCTCGTCGCCGCGGGCGGCGGCGGCTACTATTGGTGGTCGCAACCGGCGGTTTCGCTGGCCGGGGTCGAACGCGGCCGGGCGGTGCATGCGGTCTACGCGACGGCCGCGGTCGAGGCGGTCAACTGGGCCAAGGTGGCACCGCTGGTGCGCGGTCGCCTGGCCGAGGTCTGCCGCTGCGAGGGGCAGGCAGTGGCGAAGGGGTTCGTGCTGGCCCGGCTGGACGATGCCGAACCGCGCGCGGAGGTTGCCGCGATGGAAGCCAAGCTGCGTTTCCTGCGCGAGGAAGTGGACCGGCAGCGCATCCTTGCCGAGCGCAAGATCGCTAGCGAACAGGCCTTCGAGCGGATCGACAGCGAGTTCCGCGCGGCGCAGGCAAATCTGGCCGTCGCCAAGGCCCGGCTAAGGTATTTCGAACTCGCCGCCCCGATCGACGGCGTGGTGCTGAAGCGCGATGGCGAGGTGGGCGAGGTGGTGGATCAGAACAGCGCGGTGTTCTGGGTCGGCCAGCCGACGCCGCTCTGGGCGAGCGCGGAAGTGGACGAGGAGGACATCCCCCTGGTGCGCCCGGGCCAGCGCGTGCTGCTCAAGGCCGATGCCTTTCCCGGCAAAAACTTCGCGGGCACCGTCCGCGCGATCACGCCCAAGGGCGATCCGGTCTCCAAGAGCTATCGCGTGCGCCTGGACCTGCCGGACGACACACCGTTCCTGCTGGGCATGACGGTCGAGGCCAACATCGTGGTGCGCGAGGTGGCCGATGCCGTGCTGGTGCCAAGCGGCGCGTTGCGCGGCGACCGGGTGCTGCAGGTCGAACAGGGCCGCATCGTCGAACGCGCCATACGGCGCGGCATTGCCGGACCGGAGCGCACCGAGGTGCTGGAAGGGCTGCAGCCAGGCGATACCGTCGTGGCGCGGCCGCAGGAATCGCTGAGACCCGGCCAGCGGGTGCGGTTGCGGGCGGGCGCCGGCTAGCCGCATGGGTCTGCTCGCCCGCATTGCGCTCGCCCACTTGCGCGGCCGGGTGCGGCAGTCGCTCGTTTCGGTCCTGGGCGTGGCAACCGGCGTGGGCTTTTTCATTGCCGTCGCGGCGCTGATGGAAGGCTCGCAACGCGACTTCATCGCCACGCTGGTGGACGCCATTCCGCACATCACCATCAGGGACGAGTTTCGCAACCCGGCGCCGCAGCCGATCCGCGCGGCCAATCCGGATGCCGCCGTGCAACTGGACGGACTTAAGCCCAAGGACGAGCTGCGCGGTATCCGCAATGCGCGCGCCCGGCTGGCGGCGCTGGACAGCATCTCCGGCCTGGTCGCGGCGCCCAGCCTGCGCGGCCAGGTGGTGCTGCGCTATGGCGGCAAGGACATGGGCGTCTCCCTGATCGGCATCGAGCCGGCGCGCGAGCGGCGGGTTTCTCAACTGGAGGCCGATCTGGTGCAGGGCCGCCTGGAGGATCTGCATACCGCGGCCAATGCCATCATTGTCGGCACCGTGCTGGCCGAGAAGCTGGGCGCCAGGGTGGGCGACACGCTGCTGGCGTCTTCGGCGGCCGGGATACGGCTCAGGGTCAAGGTGGTGGGCCTGTTCCGCACGGGCGTCATGGGCGTCGACCGGGGCCAGGCCTACGCGCTGCTGAAGAAAGTCCAGGTGCTGCAAGAGCGGCCGAACGTGATCAACGAAATCCGTGTCAAGGTTGGCGATGTGTATCAGGCCGCCGTCATCGCCCGCGATCTGGAAGCGCGGCTCGGCTATCGCGCCGAATCCTGGGACGAGGCCAATGAGGGTTTCCTCGACGCGCTCCGCATCCGCAACATCATTCTCTATTCCGTGGTTGGCGCCATTCTACTGGTCGCCAGCTTCGGTATCTTCAACATCATCTCCACGGTGACCTACGAGAAGGCGCGCGACATCGCCATCCTGAAGGCGTTGGGCTTCGCCGAGCGCGACATCCGCTGGATCTTCACCGCCGAGGGACTGGTGGTTGGCGCGATCGGTGCCGCGCTGGGCTGGGGGCTCGGCTATCTGCTCTGCCGCGTGCTGTCGCAGGTCGAGATCACGTTGCAGTCGGAGACCCGCACGCTGCCGCTCTACGAAGCACCCGCCTTCTATGCCTTGGCGCTCGGCTTTGCTTTGGCCTCGGCCGGCTTCGCGGCCTACCTGCCGGCACGGCGCGCCGCCCGCCTCAACCCTGTCGACATCGTGCGCGGGGCGCAATAGTCCATGCGCCGGGTGACGCTGAAGGCGACCGGCCTGGCCCGCGTGCTGCCGGGTGCGGTGCCGGTCACGCTGGTGCGCGACATCTCGCTGGAGGTTACGGCCGGGGAATTCGTCGCCATCACCGGGCCGTCGGGCTCTGGCAAGTCATCGCTGCTCTACTTGCTTGGCCTGCTCGACCGGCCGAGCGCCGGCAGCGTCGAGGTCGACGGCCAGCCGACCGCCGACATGTCGGGCGACCAACTGGCCGCGCTGCGGCTTGCCAAGCTCGGCTTCGTGTTCCAGTTCCATTTCCTGCTGCCGGAATTCAGCGCGGCCGAGAACGTGATGGTGCCGTTGCAGCGGGCCGGCCGCCTAGACAGCCGGGCGATCGCGGAATGGGCCGCCGGATTGCTGGCGATGCTGGGCCTGGCGGACGCCGCCGACAAGCGGCCCGATCAGCTGTCGGGCGGCCAGCGCCAGCGGGTGGCGATCGCGCGGGCGCTGGCCAACGATCCGCTGGTGCTGCTGGCCGACGAACCGACCGGCAGCCTGGACAGCGTCAATGCCCGCATCGTCTGGGAGAGTTTCGCCGACTTGGCACACAAGCAGCAGAAGACGGTGATCGTGGTCACCCACAACGCCGCGTTCGCCGCCGCGGCCGACCGGCGGGTGCATCTGGTCGACGGCCGCATCGTCTCCGACAGACCGGCAACCGCCTGAGCGTTGGCTCAGGCGTCGAAGCGAAAGCGAAAGGCGTTGCCCTCGCGCACCACATAGCCGACCGAAGGCGTGGGAAAATGCGCGGTCAGCACCAGTGTGTCGCTCTCGGCATAGCGGTTGAGGAACTCGATGCGGGTTCGGGCCGATTGCGCCTTGTCGAAACAGCCAGCGCTGCTCCATTCCGGATGGGCGCATTGCACCGGGCTGTGGATCAGGTCGCCCGACATCACGGCGTTGCGCCCTTGCGATGCCAGCCGCACCGAGCAATGCCCCGGCGTATGGCCGTGCGAGGGTTCCAGCCAGACCTGGTCGTCCAGCGCATGGTCGGTGCCGACCATGACCGCGCGTCCGGCGGCCACCACCGGCAGCACCGAATCGATGATGCTGCCGTCGGCGAATTTCTTGGGATCGCGCCGCGCCTTGGCCTCCCAGAAATCATACTCGGCGCGCGCGAAGACATAGCGGGCGTTGGGAAAGGTGGGCACCCAGCGACCGTCCACCAGCCGGGTGTTCCAGCCGACATGGTCGGGATGCAGATGGGTGCACATGACGAAGTCGACCGCTTCCGGCTGCACGCCCAGCGCCGCCAAGTCGGCGAGATAGCGGGTGCCGCTGCGCATGTTCCAACTGGCGTGGTAGCTGCGCGGCTTGTGCTCGCCGACGCAGGTGTCGATCAGGATGGTGTGGTGGCGGGTACGCACGACATAGCTCTGCGTCGCCATGATCAGCATGCCGGTCGCGGGGTCGATGATGTTGGGCATGAGCCAGTGCCGGTGCGGCGCCAGGTTCTCCGGCGTCGCCTGCGGGATCAGCGCCTGCGGCAACCATTCCGGCCCCTCGGTTTCCAGCACGCGGGCCAGCCTGATCTCGCCCAGTTGTCTTGGCCGCATGCGAGTTCTCCGTCAGGCGTTGCGGTCGAGCCAAGCCATGTAGTCGGCAAAGGCGCGGTCCGCCGTGAATTCGGCGCGCCAGCCCAGTCCCTCGGCGATGCGGCGGGCCGACATCGGGCTGCGCTCGCGCGGGCCGTGATAGTCGATGCTGGCCTCGGGCCCGATGCGCCAGCGAAAACCGGGATAGCGCTGGCCCAGCTTCTGGCACCAGTCGGCGATGGCGAAGGTGCTGGACGGGGTGACGTTGAACGGACCGGACGGCGGCTCGGCCGCGCTCAAGGCCGCCAGCACCGCCTTGCCGACATCCCGGGCATAGACCCAGTCGCGGATGCCGGCCCGCGGCAACACGGCCTCCTGTCCCTGGCGTGCCGCCATGGTGACCTGGTAGACGGGCGAGAGCGTGTCGCGCGCCCCGGTATCGCGTTCCCAGGGTCCATAGACCGCCGACAGCCGAAGACAGACGACGCCCAGCCCGTGCAGCGCCCTATAGCGCAGCGCGATCCGCTCGCCCATGTACTTGGTGATGCTGTAGAGCGAATCGGGAAGCGGCGTGTCGACCGCTTCGTCCAGCGCATGGTCCGGAAAACCGTTCTCGCCATAGACGGTGGAGGATGACAGATAGACGACGCGCCGCACGTCACCGGCCAGGGCGGCATCCAGGGCATTAATGGTGCCGGCGCAATTGACCGCCAGGATCCCGGCGGCATCGCTTCGCTCGCGCGCGAGGCCCGCGGTCAGCGCGGCGCCGATCACCAGCCCTTCCGGCCGCGCCTCGCGCACCAAGGCCAACAGGCCCGCGCCATCGCGCACATCGGCGACGACATGGCGAAACCCGCCCTTGGCGGACCACGCGCCGGTGGCCGGCGGCGGCGGGCCGCGATCGACCGCGAGCACCCGATGGCCGGCCGCCAGCAGCGCCTCGGCGATATTGAGTCCCACGAAGCCGGTGCCGCCGGTGACGAGGAAGGTGGCCGCCATCACCACCAGCCCAAGCGCCGGGGCAGCGCTTCCAGAACCGGATTGCCAAAATCGTCGCGTGGCACCGCGGCGCCGCCCAGCGCGGGCGCGCCCAGATAGACGTCGCGCACCAGCGGCCGGTTGCCGCAGGCCGCCGGCAGCAGGCACACCGCCACCAGCAGCAGGATGCGGATCGGCCGGCGGACGGCGCTTGCTTCCGTGACTTGCATAACGGCCTTCGATAACGTAGCTGCGGTCGGCCGACAAGCCGTGGCGGCCTACGCACGGCAGTCATTCAATGGCTTGGGTTGGAAAACGCGCCGCATCATGGCGGGAGATTTGCGCAGAGTATTGACGGCACTGCTGGCGGTCGCGGGTGTCTTGCTGACGGCCCGTGCGGGGGCCGATCTGGGTCTGGCCGAGCGGGCGCTCAAGAACCGCGAGTTCGCCTTGGCGCTGCGCGAGTTTCGCCAGGATGCCGAGGCCGGCATGGCCCAAGCGCAATATCGCCTGGGCCTGATGTTGCTCGACGGCGAGGGCGTTGCGGCCGATGGGGCGGCCGCTGCCGGTTGGCTTGGTCGTGCCGCGGAGCAAGGGCATGACGACGCGATGCGGGTGCTCGGTATCATCTATGAGGAAGGGCGCTTGGGCGCGGCCGATCCGGCGCGTGCCGTCGCTTGGTATCGCGTCGCCGCCGAACGGGGCAACGCCCGCGCGCAGCGCAACCTCGCCACCCATTATGCATTGGGCCAGGGGGTTGCGCGCGATTTCGTCCAGGCAGCGCACTGGTATCGGCTGGCGGCCGCGGCCGGCAACGCCAAGGCCAAGCGCAATCTCGCCTATCTGCTGCTGTTCGGGCAGGGCGTGACGCGCGATCCGGCCCGCGCGGCGGCGCTGTTCGCCGAAGCGGCGGCGGGCGGCGTCGACAAGGCGGACTACGACCTTGGCTTCATGTACTACAACGGCGCCGGTGGCGAACACGACCCGCGAAAGGCGGCCGAGCATTTCCGCCGCGCGGCCGAGCAAGGCAATGCCGACGCCCAGATCCTGCTCGGCCGGCAGTATCTCTATGGTGAGGGCGTGCCAGCCGATCCCGCCAGGGCGTTTTTCTGGGTCTGGCTGGGTTCGCTGCAGAAGCCGGCCGTGGCCGAGTTCTATTTCGCCGCCCTGCGCAACAAGCTGACGCCAGCCGATCGCGCCCGGCTGCGTGAAGAGGCCGCCAACTGGCATCCCCGGGGATAGCAGGGCGAAGGAGAGCACGATGGCAGAGGACCTCGCCTATCTGACGGCGGCGGAAATGCTGCGGGCCTACCGCGCAAAAAAACTATCGCCGGTCGAGGTGACGCGGGCGCTGCTGCGGCGCCTCGCGCGGCTCAATCCGGCGATCAATGCCTTCCTGCTGGTCGACGAGGAAGCGGCCCTGGCGCAGGCGCGCGCCTCGGAAGCCCGTTGGCTGAAGGGTCGGCCGAAGGGTCTGCTGGATGGGGTGCCGACCTCGATCAAGGATCTGATGCTGACCCGGGGCTGGCCGACCTTGCGCGGCTCGCGGACCAGCGATCCCAAGGGGCCGTGGCCGGAGGACGCGCCATGCGTTACCCGGCTGCGCGAACAGGGCGCGGTGCTGTTCGGCAAGACGACGACGCCGGAATTCGGCTGGAAGGGCGTGACCGACAGCGCGCTCAGCGGTGTCACGCGCAACCCCTGGAACCTGGACAAGACGCCCGGCGGCTCCTCGGGCGGGGCGGCGGCGGCGTTGGCGGCCGGGTTGGGGCCGCTCGCCATCGGCTCCGACGGCGGCGGCTCGATCCGCATTCCAGCCGGCTTCAGCGGGGTGTTCGGGATCAAGGCCAATTTCGGCCGGGTGCCGAATTGGCCGGCCAGCATGATGGCAACGATCAGCCATGTCGGTCCGATGAGCCGCAGCGTCAGGGACGCGGCGTTGTTCCTCAACGTCATCGCCCTGCCTGACTCGCGCGACTGGTACACCGTGCCGCACCAGCCGATCAACTGGACCCGGTTTCTCGGCCAGGGCGTGAAAGGCCTGAGGATCGCCTTCAGTCCCGCTCTCGGCTACGCCAAGGTCGATCCCGAGGTGGCGGACAAGGTGGCCCGGGCGGCGCGCGTCTTCGCCCGACTTGGTGCCCATGTCGAACAGCGCGATCCCGGCTTCGCCGATCCGACCGACATCTTTCTCACGCATTGGCGGGCGGGCGCGGCGAAGGGGCTGGGCGGCCTGCCGCGCGCCAAGTTCCGCTTGCTGGAAGAAGGGTTGCAGGAATTCGTGCGGGCCGGCCAACGGCTCAAGCTCGCCGACTACATGGTCGCGGTCGATCGCCGCGTCGCGCTCGCCACGCACATGCGGCAATTCCACGAGCGCTACGACCTGCTGTTGACGCCGACGCTGGCGGTGCAGGCCTTCGATGTCGAGCGCACGGTGCCACGGGGCGCCCGCATGCGCGGGTGGTGGGAATGGACGCCGTTCTCCTATCCCTTCAACCTGACCCAGCAGCCGGCCTGCTCGATCCCCTGCGGCTTCACCGGCGCGGGCCTGCCGGTCGGCCTGCAGATCGTGGGCGGCAATTTTCGCGAGGACCTGGTGTT
Source organism: Alphaproteobacteria bacterium (assembly GCA_016869175.1). Classification (GTDB taxonomy): domain Bacteria; phylum Pseudomonadota; class Alphaproteobacteria; genus VGEV01. The sequence continues at coordinate 9,588 of VGEV01000031.1, read as the reverse complement.
CCGCGCCGCCGCGGCCTACGAGGCGGCGGCCCCGATCGCGCGCCGGCCGAAGCTCTAGCACGAGGCGAGCGACGGTGAGCGAGCTGCTGAGCGTGGCCGAGATGTATCGCGCCGACGTGGCGGCGGCCGGCATTGCCAGCCTGGAACTGATGGAGAATGCCGGCCGGGCGGTGGCGCGGGAACTGCTGGCGCGCTTCGGCGCGCGTCCGACCGCCGTGCTGTGCGGGCCCGGCAACAATGGCGGCGATGGTTTCGTCTCCGCGCGCCACCTGGCGGCGGCGGGCGCCCCGGTTCGGCTGGGCCTGCTGGGAGCGCGCGCCGCGCTGAAGGGCGATGCCGCCGTCATGGCCGGCCGCTGGCCGGGCGACACCGAGCCGCTCGATCCTGAGATCCTGGACGGCGTGGCCTTGGTGGTGGACGCGCTGTTCGGCGCGGGCCTGACGCGGGCGGTCGACGGCGCCGCGCGCAGGGTGCTGCAGGAAGCCGGCAGGCGTCGGCTGCCCAGCATTGCCGTCGACGTGCCCAGCGGCGTCGATGGCGACAGCGGCGAGGTGAAGGGGTATGCGCTGCCGGCGGCGCTGACGGTGAGCTTTTTTCGCGCGAAACCCGGCCACTATCTTCATCCCGGCCGCGGCCTGTGCGGCGAATTGCGCATCGCCGAGATCGGCATTCCGGCGTCGGTGCTGGACGATATTCGGCCGGCGACCCGTCTCAACGGTCCGCCCCTGTGGCGGGCGGAGTTTCCCTGGCCGGAGGTCGCCGCGCACAAATACTCGCGCGGCCATGCACTGGTGCGCTCTGGCGGCAGGGGCCGCAGCGGTGCCGCCCGGCTGGCGGCGCGCGCGGCGCTGCGGGTCGGGGCCGGCCTGGTCACCGTCCTGGCGCCGAGCGAGGCGATGGCCGAATGCGCTTCGCAGTTGACCGCGATCATGCTGGAGGAGTTCGCCGATGCCGCGGGCTTTGCGCGTGCGCTGGCGGACGGGCGGCGCAATGCCGTGTTGGTCGGTCCGGGAAGTGGCGTGAACGAGCGCACCAGGGCGGCGGTCCTGGCGGCGCTGGCAAGCGGCAAGCGTGCGGTGTTGGACGCCGACGCCCTGACCAGTTTCGCCGAGCAGCCGTCCACGCTGTTCGCGGCGATCGCCGGCGAAGTGCTGTTGACCCCGCACGAGGGCGAGTTCCGCCGGCTGTTCCCCGGGATCGAGGGTGCCAAGCTGGCGCGTGCCCGCGCCGCCGCGCGGACCAGCGGCGCCACGGTGCTGCTGAAGGGGCCGGACACGGTGGTGGCGGCGCCCGACGGCTTCGCCGCCATCAACCACAACGCACCGCCCGAACTGGCGACCGCGGGTTCCGGCGACGTACTGGCGGGCATCGCAACCGGTCTGCTGGCGCAAGGCATGCCGGCCTTCGCTTCCGCTCTCGCGGCAGCCTGGCTGCATGGCGAGGCGGGCCAGGCCTGCGGCCCGGGGCTGATCGCCGAGGACTTGAGCGAAGCCTTGCCGGCGGTCCTGCGCCGGCTTAAGCAGGGCACGTCCGGCTAGACCGGGCGAACGGGACCGCACAACCATGACGCAACCGCGGCGTCTACTCGACCGCACGCTCGATGGCTTGCTGCGTGCCTGGCGCGGCCGGTTGGCGGTCGCCGGGCGCGGCCCGCGCCCGCCCGGCACCGATCTTGCCAGCTTGCGTCGGCAGATCGACGACTGCTTGTCGGCGCGAGGTGGCGAAGCCTCGGCCCGCGCGCGCGCGGCGGAGCTTGGCCAGAGCTACCTGAGCCTGGACGAAGCCGGGCGGGTCGGCTTTCTTGAATTGCTGGCCAAGGACTATGGCGTGGCACCGGCCGAGGTCGAGCGCACGCTGCAGGGTTGGCAAGCCGCCGCCGACGACGTCGCCCGCGCCCTGGCGGAGCGACAATTGCGCGCCATCCTGGTTCCGCCCCGCATCCGTCTGCTCTCGCAGTTCAACGTGCTGCCGCAAGGGGTGAAGTTCCTGGTCGATCTGCGCGCCGGCCTGATGCGGTTGGCGCAAGCGCGGCCGAAATTCCGCGGCTTCGATGCGGAACTGCGCGAACTGCTGGCGTCCTGGTTCGACATCGGCTTCCTCGACCTTCGTCGCATCACCTGGCAGGCTTCCGCGTCGCTTCTGGAAAAGCTCATCGCCTACGAGGCGGTGCATGCCATTCGCTCGTGGGACGATCTGAAGAACCGCTTGGATAGCGACCGGCGCTGCTATGCGTTCTTCCATCCGTCCATGCCGGAGGAGCCGCTGATCTTCGTGGAGGTGGCTTTGCTCAATGGCTTGGCGGATAACGTGCAGGCGCTACTGGATGAAGCAGCGCCGCAGCTCGACCCCGAAGAGGCCGATACCGCGATCTTCTATTCCATCTCGAACGCGCAGGCCGGCCTGGCCGGCGTCAGCTTCGGCGACTTCCTGATCAAGCAAGTGGTGGACGCGCTGCTGCACGATCTGCCGCGCCTCGTCACCTTCGCTACGCTGTCGCCGGTGACGGGCTTTGCTGGTTGGCTGGCCGAGCGGCGGCGCGCCGGCGGCGAGAGCCTGTTCCAGCCGCAAGAGGCACGCGCGCTGGTGGGCGTCACCGGCGCGGGCGAGCCGCTGGAAGCCCTGCTCAGCCTGCTGTCCCGGCCGGCTTGGCCGGACGATCCGGCGGCGGTCGCCGCGCTGAAGACGCCGCTGCTGCGGCTATGCGCGCGCTACCTGACGCTGGAGCGCCAGGGCGGCCGGGCCGCCGACCGCGTGGCGCATTTCCACCTCAGCAACGGCGCCCGCCTGGAGCGCATCAATTGGCTGTCCGACCGCTCGGCCAATGGCTTGGCACAGTCGGCTGGCATCATGGTCAATTACCTCTACCGCCTGTCGGACATCGAGCAGAACCACGAGAGCTATCGTGGCGAGGGCAAGGTCACTGCCAGCATGGCGGTGCTTCGGCTGGCCGCGGCTTGAAAAATCACGAGTTTTTGCCAAGGCTTCCTTGTAGATTTGAGAAAGCTTTGGTAACGAATTTGAATCATTACTGATTCGGCCCGTAAGGGGGTGCCGGGCAACCTCCTGCGGGGAGGGGCGCATGGCATTCCTGCGACGGGAATCGGGGCAAGAGATCGCTGAGGGCGCGGTGTTCGAGCGGCCGCGCGCCAACAACGTGACCGAGCGCGTGACGGTCGTTTCGATCGCCAAGGACCATGCCGGCATTCCGCATGTGCGGTTTCGCATCAGCTTTTCCGGCTATGACGACAATGCCAACATGCGCACCCTGGCGCTGGCCGAGTTCAAGCAGCAATACCGCGCGCTCCGCGCGACCACGCACTAGCCCGACGCCAGCCGCGGCTGGCGCCGTACGGCGCTCCCGCCTATATAGGGGAGCGGCGGCGGGACCGGGCCTGGGATGTCCCGCAAGCTTGCCCGGCGGGAGCGCCCGATGACCTTATCGCGCATTCAGCGTTTGGCCGAGACCGCGGCACCGGCGGACACCCTGCACTGTCTGCAGGCGCTGGAGCGCAAGGTGCTTTGGTTGTCGAGCTGGATGATCCACAACGCCAATCATCTGCGGCCGAATCGCGACGGTCTCAAGGTGGGTGGCCACCAGGCCTCCAGCGCCAGCGTGGTGACCTTGCTGACGGCGCTGTTCTTTCATTTGCTGCGGCAGAACGATCGCATCGCGGTCAAGCCGCATGCCAGCCCGGCCTATCACGCGATCCAGTATCTGTTGGGACGGCAGTCGCGCGAGCGGCTGGAGAATTTCCGCGCGCTGGGCGGGGCGCAGTCCTATCCCAGCCGAACCAAGGATCACGCCGACGTGGATTTTTCCACCGGCTCGGTCGGCCTGGGCGTCGCCATCACCGCGTTCGCCAGCCTGGTGCAGGACTACATAGTGCTGAAACGCGACAAGCTGATGGCAAGCGGCCTGGAGCCGGGACGCATGGTGGCGCTGCTGGGCGATGCCGAACTCGATGAAGGCAATGTGTTCGAAGCGCTGCTGGAAAGCTGGAAGCACGATATCCGCAATACCTGGTGGATCGTCGACTACAACCGGCAAAGCCTGGACGCGGTGATCAGCGATCGGCTGTTCGCCCGGCTCGACGATGTCTTTCGCACCACCGGCTGGCGCGTGATCACGCTGAAATACGGCAAGCGGCTGGAACATGCGTTCGCGCAAGCCGATGGCGAGTGTCTGCGCAAATGGATCGACGACTGCCCGAACTCGCTCTATTCCGCACTCACCTTCAAGGGCGGCAAGGGCTGGCGCACGCATCTCGCACGCGATCTGGGCGATGTCGCCGGCATCCGCCGGCTGCTGGACGAGCATGACGACGTCAGCCTGCATGCTCTCATGACCAACCTGGCCGGCCACGACATGGAGACGATCCTGGAAACCTTCCAGGCCGTCACCGACGACGCGCCGACCTGCTTCATCGCCTATACGATCAAAGGGCATGGACTGCCCTTCGCAGGGCACAAGGACAATCATGCCGGTCTCATGAGCGTCGAGCAGATGCAGGTTTTCCAGCACGCCATGCAGGTGCCGGAGGGCCAGGAATGGGACCGCTTTGCCGCCTTGCCGGTGCCGGAAGCCCGGCTGCGCTCCTTCCTCGATGCCACGCCCTTCGCCGGTAAGCCGGAACGGGTTCGCGCCGCCGCGCCGGTGCCGCTGCCGGCGGTGCTGCCGCTGCCGGGCGGCAAGCGGCTGTCAACGCAGGAAGCCTTCGGCCGGATCCTGTTCGACCTCGCGGGCGGCGACAGTGCGCTCGCCGACCGGATCGTCACCGCCTCGCCCGACGTTACCGTCTCCACCAATCTGGGCGGCTGGGTCAACCGGCGCGGCATCTTCGACCGGCGCAATCGCGAGGACGTGTTCCGCGAGGAAAAGGTGGTCTCCGCCCAGCGCTGGGCGATGAGCCAGGACGGGCAGCATATCGAACTCGGCATCGCCGAGAACAACCTGTTCTTGATGCTGGCGGCGCTCGGACTGTCGGCCGAGCATTTCGGCGTGCGCCTGCTGCCGATCGGCACGCTCTACGATCCCTTCATCATGCGCGGCCTCGACGCGCTGAACTACGGCTGCTACCAGGATTCGCGCTTCATGCTGGTGGCCACGCCCTCTGGCCTGACGCTGGCGCCGGAAGGCGGCGCGCACCAGTCGATCTACACCCCGCTGATCGGCATCGGCCAGGATCGCTTGGAATATTTCGAGCCGGCCTACGTGGACGAACTGGCCACCATCATGCTGTGGGGCTTCGCGCACATGCAGGCGCCGGACGGCGGCTCGGTCTATTTGCGGTTGTCGACGCGGGCCTTCGAACAGCCGGACCGTCGGGTCGACGACAAGCTCAGGGCCGACATTCTGGCCGGCGCCTATTGGCTGGTGCCGCCGGCGCCGGGCGCCGAACTGGCGCTGGTCTATTGCGGCGCGGTCGCGCCCGAGGCGCGCGCGGCGTTCGAGGCGGTGCGCGAGGACGTGCCGGGGGCCGGGCTGCTGGCGGTCACCTCGCCGGCGCGGATTTTCCGCGATTGGAGCCGTGCCTGGCGCCAGCGGGCGGAAGGCAAGCCGGGCGCGCGCAGCCATGTCGGCCGGTTGCTGTCGGGGCTGGCGAGCGATGCCGGTCTGGTGACGGTGATGGATGGCCACCCGGCGGCTCTGTCGTGGATCGGCTCGGCCGGCCGGCGCCGGGTGCATGCGCTGGGGGTGGAGTGCTTCGGCCAGTCGGGCGACATTCCCGACCTGTATCGCCTGCACGGCCTGGACCGCGAGGCGATCCTGGACGCCTGCGCCGCTGCCTGCCTTGCCCGGTAGCCGGCCGCTCGCCCTTCGCCTCGACCGGGCTGCGCTGCAAGCCTTCCTGGCGCGGGAGTTCCCGCAGATGGCGCCGCACGGTCTGACCGTTGAGGCGGCCCAGCCCGGCAGCTTGCGCGTGCGCATGCCCATCGGCGAGCAGCATTTGCGGCCGGGCGGCACGGTGTCGGGCCCCAGCATGATGATGCTGGTCGATTGCTCCACCTATCTCTGCATTCTGGCGGTGATCGGACCGGTCGCCCTGGCGGTGACCACCAGTCTGACCATCAATTTCCTGCGCCGGCCGCTGCCGGCCGACCTGATCGCCGAAGCGGCCCTCTTGAAGCTGGGCCGGCGGCTGGCGGTCGCCGAGGTGCGGATCTTTAGCGACGGCCAGCCCGAGCCCGTGGCGCATGCCACGCTGACCTATTTGATTCCCGACGCCGCATCCTAAGGTAATATGATACCGCAGACGTAAAGGACTTGGCGAGCGTTGCTTTTTCGGTTGACCCCGCGGTCAACGCATGTCATCTAGCGCCGCCCGAGGAGCTGGCAGTCATGCGCACCTATTCCGCCCGGCCCACCGACGTGACCCACAAATGGTGGCTGATCGACGCCGAGGGTGTCGTGCTGGGCCGCCTTGCGGTGGTGATCGCGCAACGCCTGCGCGGCAAGCACAAGCCGATCTACACACCCCATATCGACACTGGCGACAATGTCGTGGTGATCAACGCGCGCAAGGTGCGGCTGACCGGCAACAAGCTGGCCGACAAAGTGTTGCACTGGCATACCGGTTTTCCGGGCGGGGTGAAGCAGCGCACACCCCGGCAGACGTTGGCGGGCAAGCATCCCGAACGGCTGATCATCAAGGCGGTGGAGCGCATGATCACCCGCAACGTGCTGGGCCGGGCGCAGATGCGCAAGCTGCGCGTCTATGCGGATGCCAGCCACCCGCACGAGGCCCAGCAGCCGGAGAAGCTGGATGTCGCCGCGCTGAACGCCAAGAATGCGAGGGTCTAAGATGGCCGAACGTACACTCACCTCGCTGGGCGAGTTGGCCGGGACGGCGGAGGCGCCGCGGCAGGTTGAACGCGAACTGCCGCAGCCGCGCATCGACGATCTTGGCCGCTCCTACGCGACCGGCAAGCGCAAGAACGCCGTCGCCCGCGTCTGGGTGAAGCCCGGCCGCGGACGCATCGAGATCAACGGTCGCGACAGCGCCATCTACTTCGCGCGGCCGGTCTTGCGCATGCTGATCAGTCAGCCGTTCATCGTGGCCGACCGGATGGGTCAGTTCGACGTGCTGTGCACGGTGGCGGGCGGCGGATTGTCGGGCCAGGCGGGCGCGGTGCGCCACGGCATCAGCCGGGCGTTGGTGTTCTATGAGCCGGGCCTGCGGCCGCTGTTCAAGCGCGCCGGCTTCCTGACCCGTGATCCGCGTGTGGTCGAACGCAAGAAATACGGCCGCGCCAAGGCGCGACGCAGCTTCCAGTTCTCCAAGCGTTAGGGCGCTGACCCGTGACCTCGGGTTTCTGCGGGGCGCCCAGGGGGCGCCCCGTTTCGTCTATGATGGCAAGGTTTTGCTGGAGAGGGCGATGGCGAAGAACAGCCTGCGCATCGGGATCCTGGGGGCGAGCGGCTACACGGGCGCGGAACTGGTGCGACTGCTGGCGTGCCATCCGCAGGCCGAGATCGCGCTGCTGACGGCCAACCGCAAGGCAGGCGCCCGCTATGCCGATGTGTTTCCGCATCTGGCGGGGCTGGACCTGCCGGATCTGACCGCGCTCGACGCGGTCGAATGGCCGGGCGTGGAGCTGGACGTGGTGTTCTGCGCCCTGCCGCACGGCACCACGCAGGAAGTGGTGGCCGGGCTGCTGCATGCCAACAGGCCGGACGTGCTGGACGAAGTCATGCACGAAAGCCAGGGCGCGCTGGCGGCGGCGATTCCGGGCGCGCCGCGCGTGATCGATCTGTCGGCCGATTTCCGCCTGTTCGACACCGCCGCCTATGCGGAATGGTACGGCCATGCGCATCAGGCGCCGGCCCTGCAGCAAGAGGCGGTCTATGGACTGACGGAATTGGCCAGGGAGGCGATCAAGGAGGCGCGGCTGGTGGCCAACCCCGGCTGCTATCCGACCTGTGCCATCCTGCCCCTGGCGCCGCTCTTGGCGGCCCAGCAGATCGAGCCCGCCGACATCATCATCGATGCCAAGTCGGGCGTGACGGGCGCAGGTCGCGGCGCCAAGGAACAGAACCTGTTCAGCGAGGTGTCGGAAGGCGTGCATGCCTATGGCGTCGCCCAGCACCGGCACATGCCGGAGATCGAGCAGGTCTTGTCGCTGGCGGCGGGGCAACAGATCACCGTCAATTTCACGCCGCATCTGATGCCGATGAGCCGCGGCATCCTGTCGAGTATCTATGTGCGGATGACGCCCGGCGTCAGCGCCGATGACCTGCGCCAGACGCTGATCGAGCGCTATGCGGACGAGCCGTTCGTGCGGGTGGTGGCAAGGGGGGTGTCGCCGGCGACGCGGCACGTGCGTGGCTCCAACCACTGTTTGGTCGGCGTGTTCGCCGACCGGGTGCCCGGTCGCGCCATCATCCTGTCGGTGATCGACAACCTGGTGAAGGGCGCGTCCGGGCAGGCGGTACAGAACATGAACGTGATGTTCGGCCTGGAGGAGACCAGCGGTCTCGGCCAGCAGCCGATGTTTCCCTGAACCGGAGGCGCAGAGCGCGATGAGCGGGCTGATTCTGCCGTTCGAGCGGTTTCTGCCGAAGATCGGGGCGGATGCTTTCATCGCGCCCGACGCCACGATCATCGGCAACGTGGAGATCGGCGCGGAGAGCAACATCTGGTACAAGTGCGCCTTCCGCGGCGACGTGCACGAAATCCGCATCGGCCAGCGCTGCAATCTGCAGGACGGCACGATCATCCATGTGACCGATGGCAAGTTCGGGACCTATGTGGGCGACGAGTGCAACGTCGGGCATCTGGTGCTGCTGCACGGCTGCATCCTGGAGCCGGGCTCGTTCGTCGGCATGCGGGCCAGCATCCTGGATGGCGCGGTGGTCGAGAGCGGCGCCATGCTGGCGGCCGGCAGCCTGTTGACCCCCGGCAAGCGCATCCCGAAGGGCGAATTGTGGGCGGGCAGTCCGGCGCGCTTTTTCCGCAAGCTGGACGACAGCGACTACGCCAACTTCCGCCGAGTGAGCGCGCATTATGTCGAACTGGCGCGCCGGCATCGGGCCTCGCTGGCGGCGGGCGGGTTGCATCGCGCGGTTGCCGGCTGAACGCTGCCCCTCGACAGGGGACGGCAGATTGCGCATCTTGGCTCGGCTCCGAGACGGGGGCACCGGACCGCGTATGCCGCGACAAGACACGACGAGCGTGCACATCGACAGGACGCCGCCAGGGCGACGGGAGACGTCGCGGGCGCTGGCTGGAATAACCGCGCTGGCGCTGATGCTGTTGCCGGCGTGCAGCTATGTGCCCGATTGGGCCAATCCGGTGGTCTGGTATGACGGGCTGTTTGGCGACACCGCCCCACCGCCGCCGGCGGCGGAGCGCAAGCAGCGCGCCGAAGGACAGGCGCCGCGCAACGAGCGATTCCCGACGCTCGCGACCGTTCCGGAACGGCCCAGCGCGCAGACCACGCCCGAGCAGCGGCGGGCGGTGGAGCAAGGCTTGGCCGCCGACCGCGCCGGGGCGCGTTACACCGACGAAAGCTTGCGCGCGGGACCTGGCCAGGGCGTGACGCCGCCGCCCGCGCCGCGCGGCGGGCGGGCGGAGCCGCCGCAAGTGG
>VGEV01000030.1 GCA_016869175.1 Alphaproteobacteria bacterium | reverse complement strand
CTCGACGCAGAAGGAGCCGGAGGAGCGGGAAAGGGCGGCGCGCAACCGCGATTTGGTCGCCGCGAGGATGACACCGGCACAGATCGCCGAGGCGCAGCGGCTGGCCCGCGAGTGGCGGCCCAAGACCGCTGCCGCGACCCCGCCGCCCGCAACGCCGCAGACCTCCGGCAGCATCGTCATCCAACCCCTGCTGGAGGGCCGCAAGACCATCACGCCGGACTGGGCGGCGATCAACGCGGTGCCGCTGGGCGACAAGGGCAACCCGGTGCGCGTGCACTTGGCTGGCCAGGAAGCCTACCTGTCGCGCCTCGTGTGCTCGAATGGCGCGCCGCCGACCTTCTATCGCGTCGGCTCTTTCGGCGTCGGCGTCTATGGCACGATTGTCGATGGCTACGATGTCGACTGCGCCGGCAGCAAGCGCATGGTGTTCATGGACATGTACCACCCGAACTACGTCGAGCCTCGCCCGGTACCCGGCTTCACGATCCGCGCGCCATAGAACAGAGTTCGACCAGCCTGGATGCTCTGTCATTCCTCGCTGCGCTCGGAATGACAGATCGACTCGGTTTGCACGGATCGTGCGCTAGAGCATCGGACGCGAAATAGGAGTCGGTGGGGGATTCCCAAGAGACGCGAAAGGTGGTTCACCGTGATCGGGGATGAATCATGGGTAGGAGCCATTCGCTGGACCTGCGCAAGCGTGTCGTCGCGCGTGTGAGGGAGGGTCATTCGCGGCGGGAGGCGGCACGGCATTTTGAGGTTTCCGCGAGCTGCGCGGTGAGGTGGCCGCGGCGGCGATCAGCGCATTCCCAACATGCCGCGCGCCTCGGCCGGAGTGGCCGCCGGCCGGCCCAGGCGCTCGGCCAGCGCGCGCACCCGCGCCACGTCCCGGCTGCTACAGGTCACCGGCAACACCCTGCTATGCTGGCCGCCAGACAAGGCGAGGCGGGCCATGCCGAAGCTGGTGGCGGGCTTATTCGCGGCGCTGCTGCTGGCGCTGCCATGCCAGTAGGCGCCGAGGACTTCTCCAAGGGCTTGAACGCCTACAGCGGCGGCGACTACGTCGAGGCGCTGAAGTGGTTTCGCCGCGCCGCCGAGCAGGGCCATGCCGGCGCCCAGTCTAACCTTGGGTTCATGTACGACACCGGCGATGGCGTGCCGCAGGACTATGCCGAAGCGGCCAAGTGGTATCACCATGCCGCCGACAATGGTGATGCCGAAGCCCAGTTTGCCATCGGTAGCATGTACCGCAACGGCCAGGGCGTACCGCAGGACTACGTCGAGGCGGTGAAGTGGTTGCGACGCGCCGCCGAGCAGGGCCATGTTGACGCCGAGTTCAATCTCGGCCTCATGTACCGCAACGGCCAGGGCGTACCGCAGGACCATGCCGAGGCGGTGAAGTGGTTCCAAAGCGCCGCCGAGCAGGGCCATGCCGGCGCCCAGAACAATCTCGGCCTCATGTACCGCAAGGGCGAGGGCGTACCGCAGGACGACGCCGTTCGACGCAGGCCCCTGAGCCCCGCTTTCCGTATGGCCATCCTGGCCGGGGCGATGGAGTCCGTCCGGCTGCATTTGCGTTCGGGCATCAACATCAATGCCACTGACGAAAAGGGCCGTTCGCCCTTGATCCTGGTGGTCTCCCGAGGGCGCCTCGATCTGTGCCAACTGCTCCTGGCGGAAGGCGCTGATCCGAGCATCTGGGACAATGAGGGGAATGATGCTCTCGCCGTGGCTCGCCTGCGCGGACAGGCCGAGATTGCCGAGCTGCTGGGGTCTGCTGGCCTGAGCGAAGATCAGCACGGCTCAGTAAGAGACAAGCAGATGGTGGCGATCATCGGAGAGACAGATCGCGCCGGGCTGCCGGTTGTTCCCAGGCGGCACAAGGGCAGCGAGCAGACGCTGTACACGTGGAAGAAGCGTTTCGGCGCGTTCCAGGCGTACGACGTTCGCCGTCTGAAACAGCCCGAGCAGGAGAACGCGCGGCTGAAGGAGCTGGTTGACCTCGCCGGCCTGTTTGTGCTGCGCCGTCCCGCCGCCTAACCCGCTTTCGGCTTGAGCGCCACCACGTTGCCGGCGTCGGCCGGCTTGCCCTGCATGGCGGCGGCGATGCGGCTGGCGATGCGGTCGGCCGCCGCCTTGGCGGGGTCGGACGGCACATGCGCGTAGCGCGGGCTGGTACGCGGACCACGGTGGCCGAGCGGCCTGCCGATCACCAACAGGCTGTCGCCCCCGGCCGCGCCGACGCTGGCGAAGCTGTGCCTGAGGTCGTGCAACCGAAAGCCTTCCAGGCCGGCCCGTGCGCGGATGCGCTCCCAAGCCTTCGGTAGGCCAACAAAGAAACCACCGGACCGTTCGCCGGGCAGCACGTAGGGATTGCCGGCAAGGCGCGGCAAGGATGCCAGCAGTTCCAACGCCGGAGCGCCTAGCGGCATCGTCTTGGCGCCTGTCTTGGAAGTCGGCAGGCGTAGGCAGGCATGCTCGAAATCAACGTGCCGCCATTCCAAGGTCAGGATTTCGGATTTCCGACAGCCTGTCAGGATCAGCAACCGGATCGCCGCGATAGCCGTGGGATTGTCGCCAGCTTGCTCCGCAGCGGACAGAGTTTCGCCCAGCTGGGCAAGCTCGGCCGCCGAAAGGTAGCGCTCGTTCTGCCGGTCGCGATAGCGCTCGACGCCACGAACCGGATTGTCCGCTCGCAGCCCGCGTTTGACCGCGAACGTGAAGATGCCGCCAAGCAGGCCGACCGTCCGCGACGCCGTGCCCTTACCGCCCTCGACGATGGCGCGGCCGTGCTTGCCGGTCTTGATGTCCGCCGCCGTCTTGCCGCTCGCCACGTCGGCGAGGAACCGTCGCACGTCGATTTGCGTCACGTCGCGCACCTTGCGCTTGCCCAACAGCGGCTTGATATGCCGCTCGATCCGGCCCCGGTCGGTCGCCAGGGTTGACGCCTTCTTGGTCTCCCCTAGCCGGCTCACGATTTCGCCTGCTTGCGCGGCGCCAAGATACTGACCGCAGAGTTCGGCCACCGTCGGATCGCGACGTTCTACGTCCCGCTCGGCCGCCGGATCGCGGTCGGCGACAATCTCGCCCAGCAGGCGCCTGGCTTCGCGCCGCGCGGTTTCGACCGTCCAGGGCGCGCCATGCCGGCCGATGGCGAACCAGCGGACGCGGCCTTTCACGCGGGTCTTGAGGTAGTAGAGCCTGGCGCCCGACGCCCGCACGCGGCAGCAGAAGCCGGGCATGGCGTCGTCCCAGATTACCGTCTCGCCGCTCTCGGGCGGCTTCGCCGCGTCGATTGCCCGCTTCGTCAACGACATGACCGCCTGCCTATCGCAACGGTCGCGCCGTGCGACCACCGTGCGACCACCGTGCGACCACTCGGGCGCGAAGTCAAGGCGGCGCGTGTCGGAATGTGTCGCGAGGAAATGGCTTACCAGAGCCGATTTGCGATAGTCTTGTCGGAACGTGGCGATAGCTGGCGGGCTACGCTCTAGCCCTCCGAAGGCAGAGGTCGGAGGTTCGAATCCTCTCGAGTCCGCCAGACTTTCCAGCGGCTTAGGCGTCCGTCGCCAGCGTTCGCAAGCGCCGCCTGGCGCGGAATTGGCGCGCCAGGGGTTCCCATTGGCGCGCTGCGCCAATTGGCTTGGCGCGGTTCCGTTCACAACGCGACGCGCTGCAACCTGAGCGCGTTGGCGATGACCGAGACGGAACTCAAGGCCATCGCGGCGGCGGCGATGATCGGGCTCAACAGCAGGCCAAACGCGGGATACAGCACGCCCGCCGCGATCGGCACGCCGGCCAGGTTGTAGACGAAGGCGAACACCAGATTCTGCCGGATGTTGCGCATGACCGCGCGCGACAGGCCACGGGCCCGCGCGATGCCGCGCAGGTCGCCCTTGATCAGGGTGACGCCGGCGGAGGCCATCGCCACGTCGGTGCCGGTGCCCATGGCGATGCCGACATCGGCGGCGGCCAAGGCGGGCGCGTCGTTGACGCCGTCGCCCGCCATGGCCACCACCCGGCCCAGGCCGCGCAGGCGGCTGACCACCGCGCTCTTGTGCTCGGGCAGCACTTCGGCCTCGACCTCGGCGATGCCGAGCCGGCGCGCCACCGCCTCCGCCGTTCGTCGATTGTCGCCGGTCAGCATGACGATGCGTACGCCGTCGGCCCAGAGCGCGGCCAGCGCCTCGGCCGTGGTCGCCTTGACCGGGTCGGCGATGGCCAAGAGGCCGGCGACCGCGTCGTCGAGCACGAGGTGGATCACGGTGGCGCCCTCGGCGCGCAGCGCATCGGCCCGGTCCGCGAACCGCGCGGGATCGATGCCCAGGTCGGCCAGAAGCGTCTCGTTGCCGAGCGCCACCCGGCGGCCGTCCAGGCGGCCCATCACGCCCCTGCCCACGGGAGAAACGAATTCGGCCGGTTCCTTGAGCGGCAAGCCACGCGCGAGGGCGGCGGCGACAATCGCCTTGGCCAGCGGGTGTTCGCTCGCCCGCTCCAAACTGGCGGCGGCGGCCAGCAGGTGGTTCTCCGGCATGTCCGCTAACGGCTCGATCGCCACGAGGCGCGGCCGGCCCTCGGTCAGCGTACCGGTCTTGTCGACGACGATGGTGTCGATCTTCTGCATGCGTTCCAGCGCCTCGGCATCGCGGATCAGCACGCCCATGCCGGCGCCCCGGCCGACACCCACCATGATCGACATCGGCGTCGCCAGTCCGAGCGCGCAGGGACAGGCGATGATCAAGACCGCAACGGCCGCGATCAGGCCATAGGTCATGCGGGGCTCCGGCCCCCAGGCCGTCCAGGCGGCGAAGGCCAGAAGCGCCACCACGATCACCGCCGGCACGAACTTGCCGGACACGGCGTCGGCCAGGCGCTGGACCGGCGCCCGGCTGCGCTGCGCCTCGGCCACCAGGCGCACGATCTGGGCCAGCACGGTATCGCGGCCGACGCGTTCGGCCCGCATGACGAAGCCGCCCGACTGGTTGAGCGTGGCGCCGATCAGCCGGTCGCCCGCCGTCTTGCTCACCGGCATGGATTCGCCGGTGATCATTGCCTCGTCGATGGCGCTGTGCCCTTCCAACAGCGTGCCGTCGACCGGCACCTTTTCGCCCGGTTTCACGCGCAGCCGGTCGCCGACCGCGATGGCGTCGAGCGCAATCGACTCGTCCCGGCCGTCGGCGGCGATACGCGTGGCGGTGCGCGGCGCCAGGTCGAGCAGGGCGCGGATGGCGCCGCCGGTGCGCTCGCGGGCCCGCAGTTCCAGCACTTGACCCAGCAGCACGAGTGCGGTGATCACCGCCGCCGCCTCGAAATAGACCGCGACGTTGCCCTCGGCGTCGCGCAAGGCCGCAGGGAACGCCCCCGGCGCGAGCGTCGCCACCAGGCTGTAGAGCCAGGCCACGCCCGTGCCCAGCGCGATCAGAGTGAACATGTTGAGGTTCCAGCCCCTGAGCGAGGCGGCGGCGCGCACGAAGAAGGGCCAGCCGGCCCACAGCACGACCGGCGTCGCCAGCGCGAACTGCGCCAGGATCGCGTTGCGCGCGCCCAGCAGGTGCATGAGGTTGGTCAGGTGCCCGCCCATCTCCAAGGCCGCCACCGGCAGGCTCAGCGCCAGCGCGACCCAGAACCGCCGTTCCATGTCGCGGCGTTCGGGGCTTGCGCCCTGGGTGGCCATCGCCTCGACCGAGGCCGGCTCCAGCGCCATGCCGCAGAGCGGGCAGGCGCCGGGCCCAACCTGGCGAACCTCGGGGTGCATCGGGCAGGTGTAGATGGCGCTGGCAGGCGCGGATGGCGCGGCGGGCTTCGCCGCCGGCTCAAGGTAACGCTCGGGCTCGGCGACGAAACGCTCGCGGCACCTGGCGCCGCAGAACCAGTAGGTCTCGTGCCGGTGCTCGGCCTTGTGTTTGGCGGTTCGTCGATCGACTAGCATGCCGCAAACCGGATCGCGCATCACGTCGGCGCCAGTTCCCGGTTCGCCCGCAGGCGGCCGATGATGGCCATGGGGATGAGCGCCATCAAGGCGGTCGGTCGTCATCGCAGCCACTTCTGCCCTTTGCCGGCCGGGCGCAAGACCGGCGCGATGCCCGCATCGTCGCGCGCCGGCCGCCGGAGTTTAGCTCGTCAAGAGCGTCATGGCAGCGGCTCGAA
The DNA here is from genome assembly GCA_016869175.1 of Alphaproteobacteria bacterium. Classification (GTDB taxonomy): domain Bacteria; phylum Pseudomonadota; class Alphaproteobacteria; genus VGEV01. The sequence continues at coordinate 25,592 of VGEV01000030.1, read as the reverse complement.
CGACATGACCGTGAAGGCACCGCCCAGCTTCTCGGTGGTGAAGGCGATCCGGTCGCCGGCTTTCAGACGGTCGAGCATGGCGGGTTCCTTGACGCGGAACACCATGGTCATGGCGGGCATGTCGAACTCGCGCATCGGCCCGTGCCGGATGGTGACCTTCTGCGCCTCCCTGTCGACCTTGCGCACTTCGCCCTCGGTTCGCGCATTCTGGGCGAATGCCAGCGCCGGCAAGACGAGCAAGAGTGCAGCCAGCAGTATCCCTGGCACTTTAGGCATTGCGCCAACCTCCCGATCCCTGGCGAGCCGCCCGGCTCACGGCTTGACGATCACCTTGCCGATCATGCCGTTGTCGTAATGGCCGGGATGCAGGCAGGCGAAAGGCACCTCGCCGACCTTGGTGAATTTCCACACCAGTTCTTTCGACTGGCCGGGCTGGACCGAAAGCATGTTCGGCTCCTCGTGCTCCATCTCCGGGTTCTGCACCATGGCAGCGGCGTGCTCCTTGAGTTCGTCCGCGGTGCCGAGCGCGAGTTCGTGGATGACCGCGCCTTCGTCCCTGAGCACGATCCGGACGGTCTCGCCCCGCCGCACGGTAATCGACTCCGGCCGGTACTTCATGTCGTCGCGCGCGACGATGCGCACGGTGCGCGTCGCCTGTTTGGGTCGACCGGGCCCGCCAATCTCGCTGCCGGCGGCGCCGTGGCCCGGCCCGTGGCTGTGGGCGCCGGTGCCGGTCGCCTGGGCGGTGGCGGACAGCAGGGCGGCGGCAAGGGCGGCAGAAGCCAAAAGCGCCAGTCGCAGCATCGGGCGTACTCCTTGGACGGTGAAGCGCGGGCTCGGTTCAGCCGCGCGGGCTGGGGCCTTTCCATTCGTAGGCGACGGTGCCAGGCGGGTGCCGGTACCAGCCGGGGTCCCGGTAGTCGCCGCGCGCCAGCCCCTCGCGCACCTTCACCACGGTGAACATGCCGCCCATCTCCAGCGGGCCGAACGGGCCCTGGCCGGTCATCATCGGCAGGGTGTTCGCCGGCAAGGCCATCTCCATCTCGCCCATGTCCGCCATGCCGCGCTCGCCCATCACCATGTAGTTGGGCACCAGCTTGACGATGCGCTTGGCGATGCCGCGATGATCGACGCCGATCATGGTCGGCACGCCGTGGCCCATGGCGTTCATGGTGTGGTGCGACTTGTGGCAGTGCAGCGCCCAGTCGCCCGGATAGATCGCGTCGAACTCGAACGCCCGCATGGCGCCGACCGGCAGGTCGATGCTGACCTCCGGCCACTGTGCCGAGGCCGGCACCCAGCCGCCGTCGGTGCCGGTCGCCTTGAAGTCGTAGCCGTGCAGGTGGATGGGATGGTTGGTCATGGTCAGGTTGCCGACCCGGATGCGCACGCGGTCGCCCAGCCGGACCGGCAGATGGTCGATGCCCGGGAAGACCCGGCTGTTGAAGGTCCACAGGTTGAACTCGGTCATCGTGGCGACCTTGGGTGTCGCCGCGCCCGGCTCGATGTCGTAGGCCGCCAGCAGGAAGCAGAAGTCGCGGTCGACCCGGTGGCGCGCCGGATCGGCCGGATGCACCACGATGAAGCCCATCATCCCCATCGCCATCTGCACCATCTCGTCGGCATGCGGGTGGTACATGAAGGTGCCACTCTTCTTCATCTGGAACTCGTAGACGAAGGTCTTGCCGACCGGGATCTGCGGCTGCGTCAAGCCACCGACGCCGTCCATGCCGTTCGGCAGCAGGATGCCGTGCCAGTGGATGGTGGTGTGTTCCGGCAGCTTGTTGGTGACAAAAATACGAACGCGGTCGCCTTCGACGCACTCGATGGTGGGACCGGGGCTCTGGCCGTTATAGCCCCACAGATGCGCCCGCATGCCGGGCGCCATCTCGCGCACCACGGGCTCCGCCACCAGGTGGAACTCCTTCCAGCCGTCCTTGCTGCGCCAGGGCAATGACCAGCCGTTCAGCGTCACCACCGGGTTATAGGGTCGGCCGTCGGGGGGCATGAGCGGCCGCTGCATGGCGGGCGAGGTCTGCACCGGCGCTTCCGGGATCGCCGCGGCGTGCACCCGCGAGACCATGCCCGCGCCCAGCACGGCGGCGCCGGCGATCAAACCCCTGCGGCTCAGCATGCGATGGCTCTCCTCGCGCTCAATGCTCGGCAGCGGCCGGCGCCGCCGGCGCTGCGGTCGGCTCCAGGCCGGCAACCGGCGGCGACCCCAGGCCGTGGATCGCACCCTCGAGCGCGATCTCCGCCAGCCAGAAATCGCGGGTGGCCGCGATCGCCGCGCTGACGCCGGCGATCTGCTCGCGTGCATCGGCCAGAAGCTCGAACACGCTCGCCAGCATGCCATTGTAGCGCAGCAGCACCTCTTCCGAGATTGTCCGCCGCAGCGGCACGATCTCCTCGCGGTAGCGCCGGGCCACGTCATAGACGGTACGGTAGCCCAGATAGGCCTCGCGCACTTCCGAACGGGCGTTGAGCGCGGTCTCCGCCAGCCGATGCACCGCGCGCATGTAAAGATGCTCGGCCTTGGCGACCCGCGCTTCGCCGAAATCGAATAGCGGCACGGACACGTCGATCTCGAAGCCCTCGCGCGGCGCTTCGCCGGTTTCCCGATGTCTGTCGAGGCTGAGGCTGAGCGCACTGACCAGCCGGGTGACGCGAACCAGTCCCAGCGACCGGGCGGTGGCTTCCAGTTCCGCCCGCGCCACCTTCAGGTCGGCGCGGTTGGCCACCGCCAGCGCTTCGATATCGTCATGCTGGCGCGCGGCGGCCGGCAAGTCGGGCAGCCGCTCCGGCAGCGTGTAGGCAAGCTCCGGCCCCCACAGGCTCAGCGCCCGCGTCAACCGCTCGCGCGCGCCGACCTCGGCGGCGCGCGCCCGCGCCAGACCGCTCGCCGCCTCCAGGTGGAACGCCCGCGCCCGCGCCGCGTCGAGCCGCGGCAGATTGCCAACGCCAGCCAACCGTGCCGCCAATTCGGCGCTGGCTTCCGCCGCCGCCGTGGCGTCCTCCAGATAGCGGGCAAGCTGGGCGGCGGCGATCGCCTGGTAATAGGCCCGCCGGGTCTCGCCCGCCAGCGCGATGACGCGCCCCGCCGCGCGACGCTTGGCGCCGGCATAGCGATCGCTTTCCACCTGCGCGCGGACCGGCAGGGTGAGCAGGCCCAGCAGGTCGAACGTGACGGTGCGCTCCAGTTCCACGTCGCCACCGCCCGAATCCCGCTTGTAGCTGTAGCCGGGGCCGCGCGGCAGAATGCTTTCCATCATGTCGGCGGCGGCGAAGCCCAGCTCCGCCAACGCTCCTTGCAGGGCGCGATTGTTGAGCAACATCACCTGCACCGCCCGCTCGGCGTCGAGCGGTTCGGCCAGCAATTGCCGCGTGCGTTCCTTCAGCGCGTCGGCCTCCGCCTCGTCGCGCAGCCAGACCAGTTCGAGCTTCTCGCCCAGCCGCGCGCGCGCCGCGCCGGAAACCTCCGCGAAGCCCTCCTGCGCCGCCCGGCCGGCGCAGCCCGACAGCAAGGCCGCCGCCGCCAGCGCAGCCATCAGCGACCTCGCCGTCATGGCCGGCATGGCAAATCCCTAATGCTTGTGCGCCGCGCCGGCCGGTTCCGCGCCCGGATCGACATGGCCCACGTGACCGCCCAGCCGCCGCATCGTCTCGTTCGCCACCCGCCAATCCAAGGACGCCTCCGCGCTCTCCGCCGCCGCCGCGTCGAGGCCCGGGCGATACACCACCGCCGGCACCGCCGCGTTGGGTTCGGCCACCGGCAAGCGCGGCACCGCCGCGCAGGCCGCCAGCAGCGGCGACAGGACAATCGCGAGCAACGACCTTGATGCCTTCATCGCTTGAAACCCGCCTTGGTCCGCGACGCCTTTCCAAACGCGGCGGTTGCCGGATGGGTCGACGTTGCCATTGCCACGTTTCCCCAGTTTGTCGCCTTTGTAACGGTTCGTATCCCCGGCCGCGACATTCGAAGGGCCAAAGCCAGGACTGGCCAGCCGGCTGGTGCCGGGTTCATGGCCGCCCGCCGCGCGGCGATCGGCCCGCCCGCGCGCCGCCCAGCCCGGCACCTTTAAGGGCCGCGTATATGGCGGGGATCACGACCAGCGTCAACACCGTCGAAGAGATCATGCCACCAATCATCGGCACCGCGATGCGCCGCATCACTTCCGAGCCCGTGCCCTCGGACCACAGGATCGGCAAGAGGCCCGCGACGATGGCAGCAACCGTCATCATCTTCGGGCGCACACGTTCGACCGCACCCACCATCACGGCATCGTACAGGTCGGCCAAGGTCGCCGCCTCGCGACGCGCCGCGCGGGCGGCGCGCGCGTGCGACCAGGCGCTGTCGAGATAGACCAGCATGACCACGCCGGTCTCCGCCGCGACGCCGGCCAACGCGATGAACCCCACCGCCACCGCCACGCTCAGGTTGAATCTGAGATACCAGGTGAGCCAAAGGCCGCCCGTCAGTGCAAAAGGCAGCGACAGCATGACGATGGCGGTCTCCGCCCACCGTCCGAAGTTGAGGTAGAGCAGCAGCAGGATCAGCAGCAACGTGATGGGCACGACGATCGCCAGCCGCGCCTGCGCCCGTTGCAGATGTTCGTATTGCCCGCTCCAGATGGCGTAGGTCCCGGACGGAAATTTGACGCGCTCGGCGACCGCGCGACGGGCCTCGGCCACATAGCCGCCGATGTCGCGCTCGCGCACATCGACGAAGACATAGACGGCGAGCTGTGCGTTCTCCGTGCGAATGGCGGTCGGCCCGCGCGACAACGTGACTTTCGCCAGTTGCCCAAGCGGTACGGCATTGCCGTCCGCCAAGGTGACAAGGACATTCTCGCCGATGGCGCGCGGATCGGTCCTGAGGTCGCGCGGGAAGCGCAGCGCCACGCCATAGCGTTCGCGTCCCTCGACCGTGGTCGTCAGGATTTCCGCGCCCAGCGCCATGGCGACGGTCTCCTGCACGTCGCCTACAAGCAGGCCGTATCGGGCGAGCGCCGCCCGGTCGGGTTCGATATCGAGGAAATATCCCCCGGCCGCCCGTTCGGCGAAGGCGCTGGCCGTGCCGGGCACCTGGCGCACGGCGCCCTCGACCTCGGCGGCCACGCGTTCCAGCGTTGCCAGATCCTTGCCCAGCACTTTGATTCCCACCGGCGTTCGGATGCCGGTCGCCTGCATGTCAATACGTGCCCTGATTGGCATGGTCCAGGAATTGCTGACGCCGGGAAACTGCAATGCGCGGTCCATCTCCGCGATCAGCTTGTCCACCGTCATGCCTGGCCGCCATAGCGATTGCGGCCTCAGGTTGATGACGGTCTCGAACATCTCGATGGGCGCCGGATCGGTCGCCGTCTGTGCGCGGCCCGCCTTGCCGAAGACCGAGGCCACTTCGGGAAAGGCCTTGATGATCCTGTCTTGCGTTTGCAACAGCTCGGCCGCGCGCGTAACCGACATGCCCGGCAAGGTGATCGGCATGTAGAACAAGGTGCCTTCACTGAGATTCGGCATGAACTCGGAACCGAGTTGGCGGGCTGGCCAGATTGAACCGAGCATGGCCGCCAGCGCCAGCAGCACGACGAAGGCCTTGGCCCGTAGCACGCCCCGGATGGTCGGGCGATAGGCCCGGATCAGCAGCCGATTAAGCGGGTTCCGGTGCTCCGGCATGATCTTGCCGCGCACCAACAGCACCATCAGCGCCGGCACCAAAGTGACCGAAAGCAAGGCACCCGCCGCCATGGCGAAGGTCTTGGTATAGGCCAGCGGCTTGAACAGGCGGCCTTCCTGATCCTCCAATGCGAAGATCGGCAGGAACGAGACGGTGATCACCAGAAGGCTGAAGAAAAGCGAGGGCCCCACTTCGACCGCCGCCTCGGTCAACACCGCCATCCGGTTCGCCCCCGGACCGGCACGTTCGAGATGCTTGTGCGCGTTCTCAACCATGACGATCGCGGCATCGATCATGGCGCCGACCGCGATGGCGATGCCACCCAGGCTCATGATGTTAGAGCCGATCCCGAACGCCTGCATGGCGACGAACGCGAGCAGGATCCCCAGCGGGAGCATCAGGATGGCGACAAGCGCGCTGCGCAGATGCAGCAGAAAGACGACACACACCGCGGCGACGATGAGGCTTTCCTCGATCAGGGTGTCGCGGAGCGTCGCCACGGCCCGGTAGATCAGCTCCCAGCGGTCGTAGACCGGTTCGATGCGCATGCCCTCGGGCAGGCTGCCGGCTATCTCGGCGATCCGCTGCTTGACGTTGCCGATGACCTCGAGCGCATTCTGTCCGAAGCGCTGCACGGCGATGCCGCTCGCCACCTCGCCCTCGCCATTCAGTTCGGCGATGCCTCGCCGTTCGTCCGGCGCCAGTTCGACGCGGGCGATGTCCTTCAGCAGGACGGGCGTTCCCCGTTCGCTGCGAAGAACGATCTCCTCGAGATCGGCGATGCCTCGGACATAGCCGCGGCCGCGCACCATGAACTCGATCTCGCTCATCTCAATGGTGCGGCCACCGACATCGGCGTTGGAAGCCCTAATGGCATCCCGCACCCTGCCCAGGGTCAGGCCAAAGGCCTTCAGTCGCCTGGGATCGATAATCACGCTGTACTGCTTGACGAAGCCGCCGACGCTCGCCACCTCGGCGACGCCGCCGGCCTTGGCAAGCGCGAAGCGCACCAGCCAGTCCTGGGTCGAGCGCAGTTCGGCCAGGGTGTGATTGGCACCGAGCACGGCATACTGGTAGACCCGCCAGTCGCGTCCGGGCCGAGCGTCGGCGCGGCCTGCGGCGGCAGGCGCTTGGCCACGGTGTTGAGATACTCGAGTACGCGGCTGCGCGCCCAGTAGATGTCAGTGCCGTCCTCGAAAATGATGTAGACGAACGAGGCGCCGAAGAACGAGAAGCCGCGCACCACCTTCGAACGCGGCACCGCCAGCATCGCCGTGGTCAGCGGATAGGTGACCTGGTCTTCCACCACTTGCGGGGCCTGTCCGGGATACTCGGTGTAGACGATGACCTGCGTGTCCGAGAGATCGGGAATGGCGTCGAGCGGCACCCGGCCAAGCGCCCAGATCCCTGCCAGGGCGGCGAACAGGCCGGCCAGCAGCATCAGGCCAACATTGCCCATGGACCAACGGATGATGCCGGCGATCATTGCGCCTTCTCTGCCGGCGTGAAAGCTTTGAGCGCGGCCCTGAGATTGCTTTCGGCGTCGATCAGGAAGGTGGCGTCGACCACCACGCGCTCGCCGGGTGCGAGGCCCTCCCGCACCTCATGGTATCCGACTGACTTGGCGCCGAGCTTGACGGCGCGCGGTTCGAACCGCCCTTCGCCCTTGGCGACCAGCACGTACTGGCGACTGCCATCGTCGATCACGGCGCTCTCGGGCACGGCCAGGACCGGGCGATCGGCTCCGGTCGCGATCGTCACCTCGGCATACATGTCGGCTTTCAGTGCTGCGTCCCGGTTCGGCAGCTCCAGGCGTATGCGGGCGGTGCGCGTCTCGCGACCGACCGTCGGGTAGATGAAGGTGACCCGACCGGCGAAGTCGCGGCCGGGATAGGCCTGCACGTCGACCCGGGCCTCCTGGCCGAGCCTGACGGCCGCCAGGTCCTGCTCGTACACTTCGGCGATCAGCCACATGCTCTGGGTGTCGGCGATGCGGTAGAGCGGTTCGCCAGGCATGAACCGCGCGCCGGCCAGCGCCGTCTTCTCGATGGCAACACCCTGGAACAACGACAGTAGCGGGACCAGCCGGCGAACTTCCCCACCCTGCCGCAATCGCTCGATCTCGCTGGCCGGCATGTCCAGATTGCGCAGGCGGTCGAGCGCGCTTTCGGCGAGACGGTCCATCGTCCCGCGGCCCTCGCCGCCGACGAGCCCGCGCAAAGCGACGAATTCCTATTGCGTCAGCGTGAGTTCCGGGCTGTAGACGAGCGCGAGTGTCTGCCCGCGTCTGACGCTGGCACCGGTGGCGTCGACCAGCAGCCTTTCGATCCACCCTTCGTACTTTGTTGAGACGACCGCCACCCGCCGTTCGTCGAACTGCACGGTGCCAACCGCGCGGATGGCGCGGCCAAGGGAGCGCTGTTCAACCGCGGCGATCCGCACGCCCGCGCGCTGTATGCGCTCCGTACTGACCTTGATGGTCGTGCCGTCGTCGGCCTCGTCGGCATAGACCGGCACGTAGTCCATGCCCATGCTGTCTTTCTTCGGCACCGGCGAGATGTCCGGCAGCCCCATGGGGTTGCGGTAGTAGGCGGGCTTGCGTTCGCCGCCGGCCGGCGTTTGCTCAGCGGCGGCTTCCGCCGCCACCGGCAGCGATGGCGGCCGCGGCGCGTGACGCATCCCGGCCCAGTAGGCCACTGCCACGACCAGGATCAGCAGGAGGACCGTGACGGCGCGACTCACGCGACCCATAGGTCGCCTCCGACAAGGCGCTCGATGCGTGCGAGCTGGCGCCGCTGCTCAACTTCGGCCTTCAATGCCTCCAGGCGCGCCTCAAGCAGCCGGCGACTGGTATCGAGCACCGCGTCGATGTCGGCCGCGCGGCCGCGCTCGAACGCCAGCAGCGCCAGCCGGTAGGCCGCCTCCGCTTGCGGCAGCAAGCTGTCGCGCACGGTTGCTTCGACCGCACGCGCCGCGGCGAGCGCGGCCAACGCTTCATCGAGCTCGGCCTCGGCGTTGCGCGCCAGGTTGGTCAGCCGGGCGGCGGCGGCCAGCCGCTCCGTCGCGGCGCGTTCGCTCGCCCGCCGCAGCCCCAGCTGTATCGGCAGCCTGACGCCGATGCCCGCCATCAAGGCAGGCGGCCCGTTGTCGCGCCGGTCGATCCCACCCAGCATCACGCTGACGTCGGGATACCAGTCGCGTTCGGCCAGCCGTCGTTCCTGCTCGGCAGCGACTTGCTCGGCGGCCGCGGCCCGCAGGGTCGGGCTATCGCGGAGCAGCCGGCTCCGTAGCTCGAGGCTGGCCAGGCGCTCTGGTGGCGGCATGGCGACCAGCCGCGCCGGTTCCGCCAGCGGGGCGTCGGCCGCGCGTCCGAGCAGCCCGTTAAGGCGCGCCCGCAGTGCTCGCGTCTCGGCGTCGAGGCGATGGAGTTCGCTCTCCAGGCGTGCCCGCTCCGCCTCGGCGCGCAGACCGTCCGCCGCGCTGCCGAGGCCCCGGGCATAGCGCGTCGCCGCCAGCACGGCTTGCGACGCCGCCTCGTGCCGCTGGGCGGAAACCAACCGACGCGCGCCATGCGCCAGGTAGGACTGCGCGAAGGCGATCTTGGCCTCGGCCGCGAGCGTGCTGGCCGTGCCGTCTTCCCTGGCGCGTGCCGCCGCCGCTTCCGCTGCCGCCGCTCCTTTCCGCAGGCCGCGCTTGCCCCATAGCGGGAAGTCCTGTTCCAGACTGTATCTGAACTCGGCGTTGCCCTCGCGATCGACCTCGTCCGCCAGGAAGCGGAAAGTGGGATCGGGGAGGGAATCGGCCGCGTCGGCGCGCGCCGCGGCCGCTCGCCGTTCGGCCACGGTTGCCGCCAGCGCGGGACTCCCGTCGATCAGAAGAGCCAGAAGTTCCTCGACATTGGCCCCCGGGGCGACCGGCTGCGCGCTGACCGGCGGGATGGCCGCCATCGCCGCCGTCAGCAGCGCGGCGCCGCAGCAATGCTTGAACATGTTGGAACCTCCGTCGGCCCGTTGGCACAGGCGCCGTCAGACGATCGGCCTCTCGGCGAGGCGGATCGCAGGTCAGACGGCTTGGCGGGGAGGGCCGGTGTCGGGGGCGCGCTCGATGCCGGCGGTAAGCTGCCTGGCATAAGAAAAGGCGATGGCCTCGGCGAACCGAACCAGCCCTGAAGGTTCGGCGTCCGGACGCGGAAACGGCAAACTAAGGGCACAAGGCGCAAGGCAGCCTTGATCGCAGAACTTGCATAGCTCTTCGCACTGAACGGACGAGGCCTCGCCAATGCCGCCAAACGCGGTCGCGGCGAACGGCTGCCACGCGAACAGCAAGGCAATCGCCAGCGCAACCACGCCCACCATGCGACCGAGCCGCTGCCTCATGGCTTGCTCACCAGCCTCCGCGGGACGGATGCCCGTACGACAATGCAACCGAGACAGTATCCTTCGGCGCCTGTCACGCCAACCGCTCAACGCCCGGCCTGAGGTAAACCCCCTGTGACCGACAGAAATGCTGGCACCCGCGGCTACCGCCGACGTTGATCGGGCGCAACTGCGTTAGCGGCATGGCAGCGCTCGGCCGCAGCCCGCCGCACCGCCCGGAACCTGGGGTCAATCGCCGGCCACGGCGGAGCCGGCCCGACACCGGGACCGCGAACCGGGCCGCATCGCCGCAGTTGGCCTTGGCGCGAGAGCCGGCCTACCATCCCAAGGCAAGGCTCGCGTCCCTCGGTCGGCTTGGCAGCGTGTCCGGGAGACGGGCGACGAGCCGCCGCGATGGACAGTGGCGCTCGAGCGGAGGTCTGCCTGTGGCGAACATGGCAAAGCTGCTTGAGGTTCGCGGCCTGAGGACCAGTTTCGCCACCGCGGCGGGCCTGGTACGGGCGGTCGACGGCGTGTCGTGGGACGTGCACCCGGGCGAGACCGTGGCACTGGTCGGCGAGTCGGGTTGCGGCAAGTCGGTGTCCGCCCTCAGCGTCATGCGGCTCATCGACCCGCCGGCCGGACGCATCGAGGACGGTGCCATCCTCTACAAGGGACAAGATCTACTCAGCCTTTCCGAGCAGGAGATGCGGCAAGTGCGGGGACGCGAGATCGGCATGGTGTTCCAGGAGCCGATGACCTCGCTGAACCCGGTGGTGACGATCGGCCGCCAACTGACCGAGGGTCTGGAACTGCATGTCAAGATGGACAGCGCCGCCGCCCGGACGCGGGCCATCGAGCTTCTGGGCATGGTGGGCATCCCCGACGGCGAGCGGCGCCTTTCGCAGTATCCGCACCAGTTCAGCGGCGGCATGCGCCAGCGCATGATGATCGCCATGGCGCTGGCCTGCAGACCGTCGCTCATTCTGGCCGACGAGCCGACCACCGCGCTGGACGTGACGATCCAGGCGCAGATCCTGGAATTGCTGCGCGACCTGTCGCGCCGGTTCGGCGTCGCCATGCTGATCATCACCCACAATCTCGGCGTGGTGGCGCGCTACGCCGACCGGGTAAACGTGATGTACGCCGGCCGCATCATTGAACGCGCCGCGGCCGCCGCGCTTTACGCCAGGCCCCGGCATCCCTACACCCTGGGCCTGCTACGCTCGGTGCCGCGCCTGGACCAGCCGACCCGCGAACGCCTGCTGCCGATCGAGGGTCAGCCGCCGGACCTGACCCGCCTTCCGCCTGGCTGCGCCTTCGCGCCGCGCTGTGCCTTTCGCGTCGCGCGCTGCGATGCGGAGGCACCCAGCCTGAACGAAGTGGATGGCGCCGAGCACCTCGCGGCCTGCTGGGAATCGAGCCGCTTGGCCGGCGGGGCGCGGGCATGACGCAGGCGCTGCTCGAGGTCTCGAACCTCGTCAAGCATTTCGCCGTGGGCGGCTGGCGCGGCGGCAAGGCGGCCACGGTGCGCGCGGTCGACGGCGTCAGCTTCCAGATCACGCGCGGCGAAACGCTGGGCCTGGTCGGCGAGTCGGGCTGCGGCAAGACGACGGTGGGCCGCTGCATCCTGCAGCTCGAGCGGCCGACCGGAGGCCGGATCGTATTCGACGGCGCCGACCTCACCGGTCTCGCGCAGCACGACCTGCGCGCGGTGCGCCGCAAGATGCAGGTGATCTTCCAGGACCCCTATTCCTCGCTCAACCCGCGCATGACGATCGGCGAGATCCTGTCCGAGCCGCTCAAGGTGCACAGGCTGGTGCCCGGCCGCGCCGAGCGCGAGGCACGGGTGCGCGAACTCCTGCTGCAGGTCGGTCTGCTGGCGCAGCACGCCCGGCGCTATCCGCACCAGCTTTCGGGCGGACAGCGCCAGCGCGTCGGCATCGCGCGGGCACTGGCGATGGAACCATCGCTGATCGTCTGCGACGAACCGGTGTCCGCGCTCGACGTCTCGATCCAGGCCCAGATCATCAACTTGCTGGAGGACCTGCAGGCCCGGCTGGGCCTGACCTATCTGTTCATCGCGCACGATCTGTCGGTCGTCCGGCACATCTCCGACCGCGTGGCGGTGATGTATCTCGGTCGCATCATGGAACTGGCGGACCGTCGTGCCCTCTACGAGGAGCCGTTGCACCCCTATACCCGGGCGCTACTCTCGGCCGTCCCCATCCCGGACCCCAGCCTGGAAGCGGGCCGCGAGCGGGTGGTGCTGCGCGGCGAAGTGCCCAGCCCGCTCAATCCGCCCGCGGGCTGCGTCTTCCATCCACGCTGCCCGTTGGCCGAGGCACGCTGCGCGGCTAGCGTGCCGGGCCTGCGCGAGATCAAGCCCGGTCACTGGGCCGCCTGTCATCTTGTTGACCCGATTGCGTAAATGGCTTTTACTCCTAAGTCGGGACCCAAAAAACAGAAAATCCGGGCCCAGGCCAGGGAGGCAGGATTCATGCGCCGCGTTATTCGGCTGGCGACGCTCGCCACGGCCGCCTCGTTCGCGTTGTCGGCCATCGCCCAGACCCCGCGAAACGGCGGCGAACTGATCTTCCCCGTCCCATCGGAGCCGCCGTCCTATGACGGTCACCGCGAGGAGACCTTCGGCCTGATCCATCCGATCGCGCCGTTCTACAACACGCTTCTGCGCGTCGACCCGACGGATATCAGCGGCACCAGGGTGGTGCCGTCGGTGGCGTCGAGCTGGACGGTGTCGAGCGATGGCAAGACCTATACCTTCAAGCTCCGCGGCGGCGTGAAGTTCCACGACGGCAGCGAACTGACCGCCAAGGACGTGAAGGCCTCCTACGACAAGATCATCTTTCCGCCGCCGGGCGTCGGCTCCACTCGGCAGGGCCAGTACGTGGCGGTCGAGGCGGTCGAGGCGCCGGACGCCACGACCGTGGTGTTCCGCCTGAAATATGCCTCCGGTTCGTTGCTGGCCGGCCTCGCCTCCCCCTACAACTTTCTTTACAAGGCCGACATCCTGGCCAAGGAGCCCAACTGGTACGAGAAGAACATCATGGGCACCGGCCCGTTCGTGTTCGTTGAACACGTCAAGGGCTCGCATGTGGTGGGCAAGAAGAACCCAGACTATTGGGACAAGGGCAAGCCCCATCTCGACAGTTTCCGCGCCATTTTCATGCGCGATTCCGCGGCGCAGGTGGCGGCGGTGCGCGGCGAGCGCGCGCATATCCAGTTCCGCGGCTTCACGCCCAAGGATCGCGACAACTTGAAGGCGGCGCTGGGCGACAAGATCACCGTGCAGGAATCGCCCTGGGACTGCATCCTGATGGTAGGCTTCAACCACGAGAAGAAGCCGTTCGACGACAAGCGGGTGCGCCGGGCGCTGTCGCTGGCGCTCGACCGGCACGAAGCCTCCAAGGCGCTGTCGCAGATCGCCATCGTGAAGGCCGTGGCGGGCGTGCAAGTGCCCGGAACGCCGTTCGCCACCCCGCCCGAAGAGCTCAACAAGCTCGCCGGCTACTGGACCGACGCCGAGAAGTCACGGGCGGAAGCGCGCAAGCTGCTGCGCGAGGCGGGCGTGCCGGACGGCTTTTCCTTCACCTTCAGCAATCGCGGCATCCCGATGCCCTACGAGCCATTGGGCGTGTGGCTGATCGACCAGTGGCGCAAGGTCGGCCTCAACGTCGAGCAGCGGGTGATCGAGGCCGCCGGCTATTACGGCGTGATCCGCTCGGGTGACACCGAAGCCTTCATGGACTTCCAGTGCGGCTACATCGTCGATCCCGACCTCGACATGTACAAGTTCCTGTCGACCTCGCGCAATCCGGCCAATTACGGGCGCTACGAAGACCCGGTGCTGGACGAGCTGTACGACAAGCAGAGCCGGACCACCAGCGTCGAGGAACGCAAGCGGCTGGTGGGGGCGTTCGAGAAACGGCTGCTGGAGGAGGAAGCGCATTATCTGATGACCTTGCAGTGGCACCGGATCATCCCGCATTCCGCCAAGGTCAAGGGCTGGCAGGTGACGCCAAGCCACTATCTCAACAACACGCTGGATACCGTCTGGCTCAGCGAATAGCGGGAAGCGCGCCGGCGGCGCGGACAGCGCCGTCGGCCGCGGACGGCGATGGCGAGCTACATCATCAAGCGGCTACTGGCGATGGTGCCGACACTGTTCGGCGTCGCGGTGCTGATCTTCCTGCTGCTGCGCGTCGTGCCGGGCGATGTGGTGGAAGCGCGCTACATCGGTCAGGGCAGCCAGTTCCAGTCCCAGGAACTGATGCAGCTTGAACGCAAGAAACTGGGGCTCGACCAGCCGTTATGGCGGCAGTTCACCAGCTGGATGGGCGGGCTGCTGCGGCTGGATTTCGGCCTGTCGATGTGGACCGGGGCGCCGATCATCGAGGAAATCCGACTGCGCTTCGCGCTGTCGCTGCAGCTTGCCATCATGGCCTCGACGGTGGCGACGCTGCTGGCCATCCCGCTCGGCATCCTGGCGGCGATGAAGCAGGACACCTGGATCGACTACGCCGTACGGGTGTTCTCCATCGCCGGCCTGGCGATGCCGTCCTTCTGGCTCGGCATCCTGATCATCCTGGTGATGCTGATCGTCTTCCGGTGGCTGCCGCCGATGGTGTTCACGCCACTGTGGGTCAATCCCTGGGAGAACCTGGCGCAGCTGATCTGGCCGGCGCTGGCGGTTGGCTACCGCTATTCGGCCGTCGGCACCCGCATGATGCGCTCGGCCATGCTGGAGGTGCTGCGCGAGGACTATATCCGCACGGCCCGGGCCAAGGGCCTGGCCTTGAAGCTGATCCTGACGCGCCACGCGCTCAAAAACGCGATCCTGCCGGTGCTCACCATCATCAGCCTGGAATTCGCCTTCCTGCTGGGCGGACTGGTGGTGACCGAACAAGTCTTCAATCTGAACGGCCTGGGCATGCTGTTCGTCGAGGCGATCGCGCGGCGCGACTACACCCTGACGCAGGCCCTGGTCATGCTGGTCGCCACGACTTTCCTGCTGGTCAATTTCGTGGTCGATGTCGCCTATGCCTGGATCGACCCGCGGATCCGCTATCGCTAGCCATGCCCCCCAGCTCGCCGCTCAACGAGACCGCCGCGCCGCCCGACCGCAAGAGCGCCGGCACCGTTTTCGCGACGCTGGTCGATTTCGCCAGGCGCCGGCCGCTGGGCGCGGTCGGCGGCGCCATCATCGTCGTCATGGTGATGCTGGCGGCGAGCGCCAACCTGATCGCGCCCTACGATCCGCTGGCCACCGACTATGCCGCGATGCTCGCGGCGCCCAGCGAGGCGCACTGGCTCGGCACCGACGCATTCGGGCGCGACATGCTTTCGCGCATGATCCACGGCTCGCGCACGGCACTGATGGTGGGACTCGGCGCTTCGCTGCTGGGCGCGAGCCTGGGCTCGCTCATCGGGGTCGCCAGTGCCTATTTCGGCGGCCGCGTCGATCTGCTGGTGCAGCGGGTCATGGACGTGTTCTTCGCCTTTCCGGTGATCATCCTGGCGCTGGCGGTGGTCTCGATCATCGGCACGGGCGTCGGCAACGTGGTGTTGGCGATCGCCACGCCCATGGTGCCGCGCTGCGCCCGCGTTGTGCGCGCCAGCGCCTTGTCGGTCCGCGAGATGCCTTACGTCGATGCCGCGCGCGCCGCCGGCTTCGGGCACCCCCGCATCATCCTGCGCCACATGCTGCCCAACGTCATGGCGCCCGTGCTGATCATGGCCACCGCCTTTCTGGGTGAGGCGATCCTGCTGGAGGCCTCGCTCTCTTTCCTTGGCCTCGGTGTCACCGAGCCGACAGCCGCCTGGGGCTTGATGCTGCGCGGCGCCGCTGTCGAGTTCGCCGAGACAGCGCCGTGGATGGCGATCTTTCCCGGCCTGGCCATCAGCTTGGCGGTGTTCGGGTTCAATCTGCTGGGCGACTCGCTGCGGGACGCGCTGGATCCCCGGTTGCGCACGCAATGACGCGGCCGCTTTCAGCCGGCAGGGCAGGGACGGCCGGGCCCGTCGATCGCCGGCACTGGCGGCTGCCCCGGCACGGCACCAGGGCAATTTCCGTTCAAACCGAACCGGCAGGTTCGGTTTGACCGGAAGCCATTGCCCTGCAACCATGACGGCAGCGCGGTGGGCCCCGATCCGATGGATCGCGGACCGCGATTCCATCGGATCGGACACCGCGCTGGCATGCGCCATAAGGGTCGGGTCCACGGCAAGATGAACCCGGCCAAGGGGAGGATGGAAATGCGCACCACGCGATCGTTCACGCGGCATGGCGGGGCTCTGTTGGCCGCGGCGGCCTTGTTCGCCTGGGCCGGGTTGACACAGGCCCAGACCAAGGTCGACGTGATCTTCAGTGCCGGTCCGACGGGCGGCAGCTGGACGCCGCTCGCCGCCTCTATTTCGCAGGTGGTGAAAAGCCGTTTCCCGGAACTCAACGTGCAGGTCGAACCGGGCGCGGGCCTGGCCAACATGGAAAAGATCCGCACCGACAAGGCGGACATCGGCTGGTCGATGACCTCGATCATGGCCGATGCCCGCGGTGGCATCGGCCAGTTCGCCGGACAACCGACCGACAAGGCGCTCTATGTCGCCAACTTCTATCCGAATGTCTGGCAACTCGTGGTGCCGGCTAACAGCGACATCAAGAGCGTCAAGGATCTCAAGGGCAAGCCGGTGGCGTTGCCGGCGCGCGGCAATACCAGCCTGGTGTCGGGCTGGGAATACCTCTTGCAGGTCAATGGCATGACGTTGAACGACCTGGGTCCCAAGAGTTTCGGGCCGGTGTCGGCGAACGCCGAGTCGGTGAAGAACCGACAGGCGCTGGCGGTCGGCTGGTTCACGGTCGTGCCGGCCTCGTTCGTGCTCGACCTCGGCTCGGCCATGCCGGTGCGCATGGTCGAGGTGTCGGATGCCGAGTTCGCCGAGTTGCGCAAGCTGAACCCCGGCTTCGTGCGCTACACGGTCAAGGCCGCGCATTACAAGGACCAGGGCGTGACCAAGGACGTGCAGACCTTCCAATCGCCGACCGTGCTGATGGCCGCGGCGCGCGCGCCGGAAGAGGTGATCTACAAGATCACCCGGGCGATCGTCGAAGGTCGCGACGAGTTCGCCAGCGTGGTGCCGACCATGAAGGGCATGGCCGCCGCCGAGATGGCGGAAAATTTCGACATGCCGCTGCATCCGGGCGCGGCGCGCTATTTTCGCGAGGCGGGCCTGCTGAAGAAGTAGACCCGGGCGATGCGTAGCCTGCCGGGCTTCGCCGGGCTCACCGTCGGCGCGGTGGCGGTCCTCATGGCCGCCTACCACGCCTATGCCCGGTTGACGGTCTACGCGCCCGACCAGCATGCGTTGCTCTACCTCACCCTGGCTTTCAGTCTGGCGCTGTCATTCTTGCTCTGGCCCCGGCGCAAGGGCGGCACGCCGGACAGGGTGCCGTGGTCCGACCTGGGCCTGGCGGCGTTGTCGCTGGCTTGCGTCGGCTACATGTTCGTCAACTACGACTACGTGGTGAACCGTTATCCGACCGCGCATCCGTTGCGCGCGATGGACATGGTGGTTGGCGCCCTTGCCGTCCTGCTGGTGCTGGAGGCGACCCGGCGGACCATCGGTGCCGCCCTGCCGATCGTGGCGCTGACCTTCCTCGCCTATGGCTTTGCCGGTCCCTATCTGTTCGGCTGGCTCTACCATCGCGGCCTCAGCTTCGAGCTTGCCATCGACCAGCTCTATTTCACCACCGAAGGGATTTTCGGGGCGCCGCTGACCGTCGCCGGTACCTACGTCATCCTGTTCATCATCTTCGGCACGTATCTCGAAAAATCCGGCGCCGGGCAGTTCTTCATGAACTTCGCCAATGCCATCGCCGGCGGCGCGCGCGGCGGCCCGGGCAAGGTGGCCGTCGTCTCTTCCAGCCTGTTCGGGACGATATCCGGTTCGGCCGTGGCCAATGTGATGGTCGACGGCTGGTTGACCATTCCGATGATGAAGAAGACCGGGTTCAAGCCGGAGGCCGCGGCCGCGATCGAATCCGTGGCGTCGACCGGCGGGCAGATCATGCCGCCGATCATGGGCGCCGCGGCCTTTGTCATGGCCGAGTTCATGGGCACCAGCTACACCGCGGTCATGATCGCCGCGGCGATTCCGGCGCTGTTCTATTACGGCGCCCTGTTCGCGGCCATTCACTTCAACGCCGTGCGTTCGGGCCTGCGCGGCCTGCCGCGCGAGGAGCTGCCCATCTTGGGCCAGATCATGCTGCGGCAGGCGCATCTCTTCCTGCCCGTCATCGTACTGCTGGCCCTGTTGCTCATTGGCTTCACGCCGACCTACGGCGCGATCATCGCCACGGTGGCGCTGGTCGGCATCTCCTGGCTCAGGCCGCAGACCGGACTGACGCCGCGGGACTGTATTCTCGCTCTGCGCGACGGCGCGATGCATACGGTGCCGGTGGCGATGGCCTGCGCCTGCGCCGGCATCGTGATCGGCATCGTGCTGCAGACCGGCCTGGCGCTGCGTTTCACCGCCTTCCTGATCGACTTCACCTCCGGTTCGCTGCTGCTCGCGCTCCTGATCACCATGTGCGCCGGCATCATTCTGGGCATGGGCATGCCGACCACGCCGGCCTACATCATGCAGGCGGCCCTGCTGGTGCCGGCCATCATCAAACTTGGTGTCGAGCCGATGGCGGCGCACATGTTCGCGTTCTACTTCTCCTGTCTTTCCGCGGTGACGCCGCCGGTTGCCCTCGCGGTCTATGCCGCCGCCTCCATCGCGGGCGCCGGCCTCTGGGGTGCCGGCGTGCAGGCGGTCAAGTTCGCCGCGGCCGGCTTCATCGTGCCGTTCTTCTTCGTCTTCAACCCGGCGCTGTTGTTCTCCGGCCCGTGGCCTGAGATCCTGCGGGCCGTTCTGACTGGCGGCATCGGCGTGGTTGCGCTGGCGGCTGGCCTTGAGGGCTATTTCCTGCGCCGGGCCAGTTGGTTAGAGCGTGTGCTTTTTCTTGCCGCGGCGTTGCTGCTGATCGATCCGGCGGCGCTGACGGATACGATTGGCGCTGGCATCCTGGCCTTCGGCCTGGTGCTGCAGAAGCTGCGAGGCGAACGAGCGGCGGTCGAGACCGGGTTCCGCCCGTGAGCCGCGCGCAGCTCGCGGTGCTGGCGCTGATCGCCGCCGTGCTGATCGGCGCAACCGTCGTCTATGGCTTGTTGCGGCTCTACGCGGCCTGAGACCGCCGCCCTCAGGCCTCGCGCCAGGCGCGCGCCATGGCATCGACGATCGGCTGCGACAAATAGGCGAGCGCCGTCCGCTCGCCGGTCTTGATCATCGCCTCGGCCGGCATGCCGGGCAGTAGTTGACCGCCCCCCAGGCGCGCCACCTCGTGATCGGGGATCGCCACGCGGGCGAGGAAATGGGCCTAGCCGGTGCGCTTGTCGGTCAGGCTGTCGGCCGAGACCAGAGTGCGGGCGACCGGGAAGCGTTGCGGCATCAGCCGTTATTCGCTGGCCTCACGGCCGAGCGGCTGGCCCGGCTGACGCAAGGCGCATTCGTGCAGGGCTTGCCCAAGGGCATCCTGTTGTTCGGGCAGGGCGAGGAGGCGAGCTTCCTGCACGTCATCCTCGAAGGCCGGGTGGCACTGTTCGGCAGCATCGAAGGCGAGGCCGAAGAGGTGGTCGAAGTGTTCGGCGCCGGCGACGCCATCATCGCGCCCGCCGTCCTGTTGCGCCGACCCTATCTGATGTCCGGCCGGGTGGTGAGCGAGGCCCGCATCCTGCTGATTCCGGCCGAGACGTTCCGGTTCCATGTGGCGGAGGATGTGCGGCTGGCGCATGCCGCAGCGCTGTTGCTAGCCGGCTATTGGCGGCAGCTCGTGACACAGATCAAGAACCTCAAGTTGCGATCGGGTGCGGAGCGGTTGGCGGCCTATCTGCTGGCGTTGGCAACGCAAGCCGAGGGACCGGCGAGCGTGACGCTGCCCGAGGAGCGCAAACTGATTGCCAGCCGTTTGGGTCTGACCCCGGAAACCTTGTCGCGTGCCTTCCGCGGGCTTGCCGCGTATGGTGTCAGCGGCCATGGCCGGCAAGTGGAAATCGCGGAGCTCGCCCGCTTGCGCGAATTTACCCGGTGGGATGGCCTACGCTAATGGTTTCTCGCTGGCGCATGTGGCAGATCGCGCCGGCACCGGTTGTCGCCCTGGCTGGAACGGATAGATGCCATGACCCTCGATCTCGGCCTGGCCCGCGCCGATGCCCGCGGGCTCGACGATGTGATCGCGCTCGAACTGCTCAAGAACGCCCTGCAATCGATCGCCGACGATATGGCGGTGACGGTGGCGCGCACCGCGCGCTCGATCGTGGTGAAAGAGGCGCTCGACTTCTCGACCGCCCTGTTCGACGCGACCGGCCGCACCATCGCGCAAGGCACCTGCCTGCCGGCCCACCTTGGCAGCATGCCGGCGGCGGTGGCGGCCGTCATCCGCGAGTTCGGCGAGACCATGCTGCCGGGCGACATTTTCGCGCTCAACGACCCCTATGACGGCGGCACGCACCTGCCTGACATCGTTGCGGTCAAACCGGTCTTCCTGGCTGGCGCACGGGTCGGCTTCGCTGCCGTGCTGGCCCACCAGACCGACATCGGCGGCCGCATTCCCGGCGGCAACGCCAGCGATTCGACCGAGATCTACCAGGAAGGGCTGCGGATTCCCCCGGTCCGCCTGTGCCATGCCGGCCGGCCCAGCCACACCCTGTTCCGCCTGCTTGAGCGCAACGTCAGGGTGCCGGACAAGGTGCTGGGCGACGTGCGCAGTCAGATTGCCGCCTGCAATACCGGCGAGAAAGGGTTGCTGGAACTGGTCGCCACGCACGGCCGCCAGGGCTTTCTGCGGCTGGCCGATGCCCTGCTGGACTATACCGAGCGCTATACCAAGGCCGAGATCGGCAAGCTGCGCCGCGGCACGTGGAGCTTCACCGACTGGCTGGATAACGACGGCATCGATCCCGGCCCGATCAAGATCCAAGCCGCCGTCACCGTGGCCGCCGACGAGATCGTGATCGACCTGACCGGCACCGATCCGCAGGTCAAGGGCGCCATCAACCTCGTCTACACGATGACCTGCTCGGTCTGCTGGGCTGCGGTGCGCTCCATCCTCGACCTCAACATTCCGAACAACGACGGCTTCTTCCGGCCGATCCGGGTGATCGCCCCGGAAGGCTCGATCGTCAATCCGCGGCCACCGGCGGCAGTGGCGGCGCGCGCGCTGACCGCGTTCCGGGTGGTCGATGCCGTCTATGGCGCGCTGGCCAACGTAGTGCCGCAGAAGGTGCCGGCGGCCGGCTCCTCGGTACCGGATTTCGGCGTTACGGTCGGCGGCTATCACGCCGATGGCGAGGCCTTCGTGCATCTGGAATTCCTGGTGGGCTCGTGGGGAGCGAGCCAGGGTCGCGATGGCGCCGACGCGCTGACCGGCATTCCGGTCAACTATTCCAACAGCCCGGCCGAACTGATCGAAACCGAAGCACCGCTGATGGTCGAACGTTACGGCTTCGTCCCCGGCACCGGCGGCGCCGGCCGCTACCGCGGCGGCCTTGCCCTGGAGCGCCAGCTTCGCTTCACCGCCGAGCAGGGCGTGCTGCAGGTGCGTTCCGACCGCCGCGACATCGCGCCCTACGGCCTTGACGGCGGCGCGCCCGGCGCCAAATCGTCGGTTACCCTGCTGCGGGCAGACGGCAGCGTCGAACGGCCCGCCGGCAAGTTCCTGACCACGCTTCGCAAGGGCGATCGTTACCGCATCCAACTGCCGTCGGGGGGTGGGCAGGGCGATGCGTTTGCGCGCGCGCCGGCGGCGGTTCTGGCCGATGTAGCCGAAGGAAAGCTTTCGGCCGCGCAAGCGGCCGAAAGCTATGGCGTCATCATTCGCGACGGCGCGCTCGACCCGCTCGCCACGGCCGCCCGTCGGGCGCGGGACGGCTGACCGCTCAGAACGAAGCCAGCGAGGCGTTGCGCAGGTCGGTCACCAGCATGTGGCTGGGCGTGTGGGTGATCGAGATCGGCGGCTTGGCGCTGCGAATCACCGATTGCGGCGTCACGCCGCAGGCCCAGAACAGCGGGATCTCGCCCTCGCGCAGATCGGGCGGGCCGCCCTGCCAGCCCTTGTGCACGTCCGCGATGCCGATCTGCTCCGGCAGGCCGATATGGACCGGCGCGCCGTGCACGCGGGGGAAACGGCTGGTGATCTGAATGGCGCGGATCGCATCGGCCGGCTTGAACGAGCGCATCGAGACGACCATCGGGCCTGAGAAACGGCCGGCCGGACGGCACTGGATGGAAGTCAGATAGATCGCCGGTTCCAGCCCGGTCTCCCAGTGGTTCAGCTTGAGGCCGGCCTCGATCATCGCCTGCTCGAAGGAATAGGAGCAGCCAAGCGCGAACACCACGAAGTCGTCGCGCCACAAATTCCTGATGTCCGACACATCGCCCGTCGCCACGCCGTCCTTGAACACCCGGTAGCTCGGCAGGTCGGTGCGGATATCGAGATCCTCCGCCAGTTCCGGCAGGCGCGGGCTGCCTGGCTCGCTCATCGCCAGCAGCGGGCAGGGCTGCGGGTTGCGCTGACAGAAGCGGGCGAATTCATCTGCGTAATCGGCCGGCAGGATGGCTAGGTTGGCCTGCACGAAGCCCGGCGCCATCATGCCGGTATGACGACGGTAGAGGCCGGCGCGGATGGCTTGGCGCACCGACACCGGATCGTTGCGGTCGAAGTCCGCGTTGTCGGCGCGGGACAAGACGGCGACGTTGCTCATGACGGTGAACCTCCTTTGGCCGTTCCGCCGGCAGTCTAGGGGGGCCGGCGCCACCCGGCAACGCATGCCGCCCTTGCGTCGAACGCGGGCGTGGCCTGCTATGTTGCGGCCTGACGATGGGGGGCGGCGGTGGCTTGGCAACGCATGGTGCTGGAACTCGGCATGGGCACCGACATTCGCGGCTGCGACTACACCAAGGCCGCGGTCCGCGCGCTCAAGGACGCGCTCTGGCACAACTCGCTGGGCATCGCCGGCGCCTTGGGACAGTCGGCCGACGACATGCGGATCGAGGTGCGCATCGGCGTGCCCAAGCCGGAAGCGGTTGACCGGGCGGCCGTGCTGGCTGTGTTGCCGCATGGGCGTGGCACGGTCGAGGTGGTGGAGGGCGGTCTGGAAATCGCCAACGACGCCGGCACCGACAAGACCGTCATCGCCAACGCCGCCGCCATCGTGCGGCTGGACCTCGCTTGAGGGAGCCCGGCATGGCCTTGAAGCGGGTAATCCTGGAAATGGGCATGGGCAACGATCTGCATGGCGGCGACTACACCAAGGCGGCAATCCGCGCGGTAAAGGATGCCATTCACCACAGTTCGCTGAGCTTCGTGCGCAGCCTGAAACTGCAGCCGCAGGCGCTGCGGATCGAGATGACCATCGGCGTGCAACGGCCCGAGGCCGTCGACCCGCAGCGCGTCAAGGCCGCGCTGCCGCACGGCCAGGTGAGCGTCAAGGTGGTCAAGGGCGGCCTGGACGTACCGGACGATGCCGGCCACGACAGGGCGGTGATCGCCAGCGCGGGCGTCGCGGTGCGGCTCGACCTGCCGTAAGTCGCGATTGGCGCTCAGGCCACCTGTTCCAGCGTCGGCGCGCTGTCGGCCACCGTGGTCCGATGCATGTCGCGCACCTGCCGATCGTCATAGCGCCGGGCGCGATGCATGACGACGCGGTTGTCCCATATCACCAGATCCCACTGCCGCCATGTGTGCGAATAGACGAATTCGCGCTGCGTGGCGTGCTCGGTCAGGTCGCGCAGGAACATGCGGGCTTCCGGCACCGGCCAGCCGCGGATCGCGCCGGCATGCGAGGACAGGTACAGCGACAGCCGGCCCGTGCGCGGATGACGGCGCACCAGGCGCTGCGCCACGGGCTGCCATTTCAACCGCTCCTCGGGCGTGAATTCGGTGAAGCCCAGCAAGCCGCGGGAATGCAGTTGGGTATGCTCGCAGACCAGATCGCGGCACTCGGCCTGGGTCTTGGCATCCAGTGTGTCCCAAGCCGCCCGCATGTCGGCGAATTCGGTGTTGCCGCCCTCGCTCGGGATGGAGCGGGCCGAGAGCAGCGAATACTTGGCCGGCGTTGGCTTGAACGAGCTGTCGGAGTGCCAAAGCATGTTGCCGATATTGAACAGCCGCCGCCGGTCGTCGCGCTCCAGCACCCGGCCGTCCTTGTCGAGATTGGAGACGTCATTGATATGCATGGGTAATCGCCGCTGGTCGCGCTGCGCGATGTCGCCCGTGGCCTGCTCCATCGGCCCGAAATGCTGGGAAAAGGCATATTGCTGATCGTCGTCGATGACCTGGTTGGGCAGCACTAGAACGGCAAAGCGGTCCATTCCGGCCTCGATTGCCGTCGCCGTCTCGGGCGAGACGCCCTTGGCAAGGTCGATACCCAGCACTTCGCCGGCAAAATCCGGCCGCTCCGGCCGGATCGGCTTGATGGTCAGGGCCATGGCGTCCCTCGGGTTAGCGCGACACGATGGCTTCAGACTGTAGCACGCGGCCCGGCGGCTATCATCCGCCGCGGGGCCGGCGACGGCCCGCTTGGTATTGCGGGCGCGATCTCCTATAGTCATGCGGCATTCAATGCCTCGGCTTGCCTTGCCGCTGCGCTGCTGCCCGAACCGCTTGGCCGGCTCGGGGACGGGCGCGACTACAAGTGTTACCCAGAGCTGCGAGTGACGCGCACGAGTCAAGAGGAACGAGCGCGCCCAAACGAACTATGGACTGCGAGAGGAGATCGGCATGCCGATCGGGACTGTGAAATTCTTCAATACCAACAAGGGCTATGGCTTCATCACGCCGGAAGTTGGCGGGAAGGACGTGTTCGTGCACGTGACCGCCGTCGAGGCGGCGCGGATGCCGCCGCTCCGGGAGGGCCAGCGGGTTAGCTTCGACGTGGTGATGGACCGCGGCAAGCCGGCGGCGTCCAACCTGAAGTCGGCCTGAGGTCGCGCCATTTCTCGGTCGGCTCGGGGCCGGGCCGGCCGAGCGGGAATTGAAGCCGGCGCATGGTAGCCATGCGCCGGCTTCGCCGTCTTGGGCGCATGCCGTCTTGGGCGCACGCCTTCGAGCGCCGGGGCGATTTCCCTACCAATCGGACCGGCAGGTTCGGTTTCAGCGGAAACCGTTGCCCGACAACCATGGCGGCAGCGCGGCGGGCTCCGCTCCCAGGGATCGCCGATCACGATCCCCTCCGATCGGACACCACGCTAGGTCACGAACTCATAAATGGGATTCCCAAAGTTGGCGAAGGGTGATTCAAGGGTCCTCGAGGAGGGTCGAGGATGCCTGCACGCCGCTACGAGATCACGGACTTCGAATGGTCGATCCTACAGCCGCTGTTGCCGAACAAGCCGCGCGGGGTTCCACGCGCCGACGACCGGCGCGTGCTCAATGGCATCTTCTGGCGGCTGAGGACGGGCTCGCCGTGGGCGGACATCCCCGAGCGCTACGGGCCGGCGAC
>VGEV01000029.1 GCA_016869175.1 Alphaproteobacteria bacterium | reverse complement strand
ATCCCAAACCAATAACCCGACACCCGACAAACCAACCCGCGATGAAAAAGACGCAACGACCACGCATGCCGCGTGATCGCCTTGCCTCCCTGCCCATCACATCATGGCCTCTCGTGAATAAACCGGGTTAGAGTGATTTATGCCGCCCGGGTCGGTTCGCGCCATGCATGGCCGAACACAGGTCCGTGAAGCCGATCGAGGCCGTGAGTCAATGGACTTGCCTGAGCAGGCGGGGGCGATGCTGCTGGACGCCACCGGCTTGCGCTGCCCGCTGCCGGTTCTTCGGGCGCGCAAGCGCCTGGTCGCGTTGGCGCCGGGCGCCGTGCTGGACGTGCTGGCGGACGATCCGGCGGCAGAGGGCGACATGCGTGCCTTTTGCCAGGCCGCCGGCCATCGCCTGCTGGCGGTGTCGGAGGCCGCTCCGGGCGTCAGCCGCTTTCGCATCGCGCGCGGGCCATGAGGCTTGACCTGGCGGCCGCCCACGGCGCAGAAGCAGCGAACAAGGGTGGACGCGGGCGCGACAGGCCCGGCAACGGTGGAGGTGCGGCCCGTGGCTGATATCCGGGTGAAATCCGAGATCACTGGCAAGGTGTGGGCCATCGAGGCCAAGCCCGGCGACCGGTTGAACGAGGAAGATCCGATCATCGTTCTGGAATCGATGAAAATGGAAATCCCCGTCGTGGCCCCGGCCAATGGCACGCTGAAGGAGATCCTGGTCGAACAAGGCGAGTCGGTTCAGGAAGGCCAGGTGGTGGCGGTGTTGGAAGGCTGAACCGGGTCAGCCGCCTTCGCGGATCGCGCAGCCAAACTCGCTCGCCGCATCCGCAAGCCAGTGCCACAGATAGTCGGCGTAGCTGCGGGCGACGTAGAGATCGAATTGCGGGCGGTCGGCCGGCAGGGCGTGCAGCAGCACGCCAACCCGGCCCAGCAACGTTTGCGTGCAGGCGCCCGGCCGGAACAGGCTGGGGTGCAGGTCCAGGCCGCAGCCTTTCGACAACACCTCTCGGGCGCGTTCGCCGCCCAGGCCGATCAGCGCCCGCGCATCGCTGATCGCCACCCGCTGATGCAGCACGTCGCCCAGTTCCTGCCCCAGCCTGCCGGTCAGGTCGGCGCCATCGGGCCCGCGGATCAGCCACTCGTCCGGACCCAGCCAGAGCAGGCACCGCTCCGCTTGCCCGGTGCTCGTCCCCGCCACGAGGGGCAGCGCCAGCCCGAAGGCGCGTTCGACGCCCGCCCTGAACCCGGCATCGTCTGCGTCGCCGCGCACGATCGCCAGGCTGGCGGGCGGCCGTTCGCAAAGCCAGACCGGGGCCTCGGCGGTCGTCGCCCGCACCGCCAAGTGCAGATGGGCAAGCGGACTCTGCCGCGGATAGTGCCAACTCATCGCGCTGCCTCGGCCGGCGCCAGGAAGCGCGCGGGGGCAATCGTCGCCGGCGCCAGCCCGCCATCGTTGGTCACCCACACCCGCTCGCCCTGCCGGGCCCGTCCACCCTTGATCAGGGCCAAGGCGATGGAACGACCCAGATGGGCACTCCAATAGCTCGACGTGACATGGCCGAGCGAAGGGTGCGGCGGCCGCAATTCGGCGCGGTCGATCACCTGTCCGCCCATCGGCAGCACGGTCTTCGGATGGTCGGTCAGCAGCCCCACCAACTGCTTGCGCTCCGCCCGCAACGCCGGGCGCGCCAGCCCGCGCCGCCCCAGGAAGTCCTGGCTCGTCTTGCACAGGCGGGCGAGGCCCAAGTCGTCCGGCGTGACCGTTCCATCGGTCTCATGGCCAACCGCGATGAAGCCGACCTCGGCCCGCAGCACGTGCATGGCCTCGGTGCCGAACGGCGTGATCCCATACTTCTCGCCGGCGGCCAGCAGCGCCAGCCAGAGCGCCATGCCGTGGCTGGCGGCAACATTGATCTCGTAGCTCTGGGCCCCGGTATAGCCGATGCGGAAGACCCGCGCCGGCAAGCCCGCCACGCGTCCCTCGCTCACGCCCATGAACGGCAGCGCTTCGTCGCTGAGGTCGAGATTCTCCGCCAAGTCCTTGAGCAGCGCCCGTGAACTGGGACCGGCAATGGCCGCCACCGCCCATTGCTCGGTAACCGAGGTGAAGCGCACCCGCCAGTTCAGCCATTCCGTCTGCAGCCATTCCTCGAGCCAGTTCATGACCGTGCTGGCACCGCCCGAGGTTGTGGTCATGTGGAAGTGGTGCTGGTCCAGGCGCGCGGTCACGCCATCGTCGAATACCATGCCCTCTTCGTTGAGCATCAGGCCATAACGGCAACGGCCGATCGGCAGGCGATCCCAGGCGTTGGTGTAGACCCAGTTCAGCACCTTCGGCGAGTCGGGCCCCTGGATGTCGATCTTGCCGAGCGTCGAGGCATCGACGACGCCAACCGCCTGCCGCACAGCCAGGCATTCGCGCGCCACCGCCTCGTGCATGCTTTCGCCAGGGCGCGGGTAATGGTGCGGGCGGCGCCACTGGCCGACCGGCTCGAACTCCGCGCCGCGCTCCTCGTGCCAGCCCTGCATCCCAGTGCGACGCACCGGCTCGTGCAGCGGGGCCCGGTCCTGGCCGGCCAGCGCGGCGAAACTGACCGGTGTGTAAGGCGGCCGGTAGGTGGTATGGCCGAGCCCCGCGATGTCCGCCGACAATTTTTGAGCAACAATCGCCAACGTATTGATATTGCCGGTCTTACCCTGATCGGTCCCGAGCCCCGCGGTGGTGTAGCGCTTGACGTGCTCGATGGCCCGATAGCCCTCGCGGGTGGCCAGCATCAGGTCTGCGGCGGTGACATCGTTCTGCAGGTCGACAAAGCGTTTGCCGCCGCTGCTTTGGCTCAGCGGCACCAGCCAAAGCGGCCGCAGCGATGCCGCCGCCGGCGCCGGTTCGGCCTGCGGCGCCTCCGGCAGGGCGCCGGCGAAGCCGCATTCGGCGGCCGCCTGCGCGCCGGCCGCCGTCCCTTCGACCAGGGCCTGCGCCAGCTCCAGGCTGCCACGCGCGGCGCCGGCCACGTGCACCGCCTGGCGTGCCTCGCCGGGCAGTTGGCAGGCCCGCAGCGGATCCCAGACAAGCCGCCCGCCCGACTGCGCGTAAAGATGCAAGGTTGGGCTGTAACCACCTGACATCATGAGAAGATCGCATTCCAGTCGCGCCGGAAGACCGGTCACCTGGTCGGCCCCCGGCCCCAGCCGCATGGCCCGTACGCCGGCGACCTGGCGGCGGCCTTCGACCGCCACCACGGCTTGGCCCGCGAGCAGCCGAATGCCGCGCTCGCGCGCCCGGGCTGCCCAGTCGTCGCGCACATCCTCGCGCGCATCGACGATGGCGGTGAGCTGGACGCCGGCGTCCGCCAAGGCTATGGCCGCGCCATAGGCTTCGCTGTTGTTGGTGAACAGCACCGCGCGCTTGCCGGACCGCACGCCATAGCGCGTGGCATAGGTCGCGGCCGCGCCCGCCAGCATCACTCCGGGCCGGTCGTTATCGGCGAAGACCAGCGGACGTTCCAGCGCGCCCGTTGCCAGCACCACCTGTCGCGCCCGCAACTTCCACAGCCGGTGCCGCGGCAGGTGCGCGGGCGGCGCGGCCAGGTGATCGCTCACCCGTTCGACCAGCCCCAGGAAGTTATGGTCGTAATAGCCGAAGGCGGTGGTGCGTGGCAGCAGGCGCACCTGATCCATCGCCCGCAAGGTCGCCAGAGCCAGGGCGAGCCAGTCGCCGGCGGATTGGCCGTCGATCAGGCTTGCGGCCGCCAGCAGGCCGCCGCCCAGTTCCGCCTGCTCGTCGGCCAAGACGACACGCGCCCCGCGCTGGCCGGCGGCCAACGCGGCGGCGATGCCGGCCGGGCCCGCCCCCACCACCAGCACATCGCAATGCGCATGCATCTTGGCATAGCGGTCGGGATCGGCCCCCTGGGGCGCGCGCCCCATGCCAGCGGCCTGCCGGATCAAGCGCTCGTAACGCTCCCACCAGCCTTTCGGCCGCATGAAGGTCTTGTAATAGAAGCCGACCGGCAGCAACGCGGACAACAGGTCGCCCGCCTGCCCGGCATCGAACGCCAGGCTCGGCCAGCGATTCTGGCTTTCCGCCACCAGCCCGTCGAACAGTTCGACCTGGGTTGCCCGCGTGTTGGGTTCCGCCCGCGCCCCCTCGCCCAGCCGGACCAGGGCGTTCGGCTCCTCCACCCCGGCCGCCAGGATGCCGCGCGGCCGGTGATACTTGAAGCTGCGCCCGACCAGGCGCACGCCATTGGCCAGCAGCGCCGAGGCCAGGGTGTCGCCGGGATGGCCCCAGTAGACCTGCCCATCGAAGCGGAAGCACAATGCGCGCTGCCGGTCGATGCGGCCACCGGTCGCCAGGCGGAACGGCTGGCTGCTCATCGCTTAAGCTCCGGCTTGGGTTCGCCCGGCCGGTAGATCGCGACGATTTCATGGGTCAGCGTGCTGCGCAGGACGTTGAACCAGCGCCGGCACCCATGCGTGTGCTGCCAGCGTTCGTAATGCAGGCCTTTCGGATTGCTGCGGAGATAAAGGTAGGCGGCCCAGGTCGCGTCGCTCGCCTCGGCCGCTGGCTCGGGCCTGGCGATATGCGCCTCGCCGCGGCACTGGAATTCCTGTTCCCAGCGCGGGCCGCAATAGGGGCAGTGCAGCAACAGCATGGT
This sequence comes from Alphaproteobacteria bacterium, assembly GCA_016869175.1. Taxonomy (GTDB): domain Bacteria; phylum Pseudomonadota; class Alphaproteobacteria; genus VGEV01. Next base: position 27,782 of record VGEV01000029.1, on the reverse strand, counting down.
TCAGTGCGCCACGGCGGCGGCGCCGTGCTCGGGCACGATGGCGCCGGAGGTGAAGCGGTCCAGGCTGAACGGCGCGGCCACCGGGTGCGGCTCGTCGCGGACAATGGTGTGGGCGAAGACGAAGCCCGATCCGGGCGTCGCCTTGAAGCCGCCGGTTCCCCAGCCGCAGTTGAAATACAGCCCCGCCACCGGGGTCTTGGAGATGATCGGGCTGACGTCGGTGCAGATGTCGACGATGCCGGCCCAGCTCCGCAGCATCCGCAGGCGGCTGAAACAGGGAAACAGCTCGATCAGCGCGTGCGCCGTGCCTTCGATGATGCCCAGGCTGCCGCGCTGGGCATAGGAATTGTAGGTATCGGCGCCGGCACCGATCACCAGTTCGCCCTTGTCCGACTGGCTCACATAGACATGCACCAGGCCCGACATGACCACGGTATGCAGCACCGGCTTCAGCGGCTCCGAGACCAGCGCCTGCAAGGGATGGCTTTCGATCGGCAGACGGAAGCCCGCCATCGCCGCCAGCACGCCGCAATGGCCGGCCACCACCACGCCCACCTTGCCGGCCGCGATCTCGCCACGGCTGGTTTCCAGTCCGACGATACGATCGCCCTCGCGCTTCAACGCCGTCACCTCGCAGTTCTGGATGATATCGACGCCCAGCCGGTCGGCCGCCCGGGCGAAGCCCCAGGCGACCGCATCGTGGCGGGCGATGCCGCCGCGCCGCTGTAACGAGCCGCCACGAATGGGAAAGCGTGCCCCCGGGCTGAAGTTCAGGATCGGGCAGAAGGCGCGCACTTCGTCGGCCGACAGCCACTCCGCGTCGATGCCTTGCGTTCGGTTGGCGAAGACATGGCGGCGCAACGACTGCACGTCGTGCTCGGTATGTGCCAGGTTGAGCACGCCACGCTGGCTGAACATGACGTTGTAGTTGAGCTCCTGGCTCAGGCCCTCCCACAGCTTCAAGGACAGTTCGTAGAGCGAACCGCTTTCGTCGTTGAGATAGTTCGAGCGCACGACCGTGGTGTTGCGCCCGGTGTTGCCGCCGCCGAGCCAGCCCTTCTCCAGCACGGCGATGTCGCGGATGCCGTGATGCTTCGCCAGATAGTAGGCGGTGGCGAGGCCATGTCCGCCTCCGCCGACGATCACCACCTCGTAGCGCGGCTTCGGCGCCGGGTCGCGCCAGACGACCGGCCAGTGGCGGTGGCCGCCCAGGGCGTTGCGGAGCAGGTTGATGGCGGAATAGCGGGACATCGCACGAGTTATAGCGTCGCCACGCGGCGCCGCGCCAGCATTCACAGCCGTTCCGCCACCGCTTGGCCTTCGTGGATCGCCGCCATCAGGTTGCGCGGCGCCCTGCAATCGCCGACGCAGTGGATGGGCACATCGCCAAGCCGGGCCGCCAGGCCCGCGTCGGCCGTGCGGGGCGTCACATAGACCACCCGTTCGATACCGGCCAGGCTCGTTTCCGCATCGCTATAGACGTTGCGCAGCCGGACCAGGCCGTTGGCGTGGCCCAGCAGTTGGTGGGCTGCCAGCAGTTCGACGCCGGCGCGATGCAGCCGGCGATGCACGCCGATCGCGCTGCAATAGTTGACAGCTTGCGCGAAATCCGGCCGGGGGGTCGCCAGCACCAGCCGCTTGAAGCGGCCGGCCATGAGGTCGGCAACGGCGTAGACGGCGGCGGTGTGGTCGTGATCGTAGAGCAGGGCCGCCTCGCCGCCGTCGGGCTGGGCGGCATAGTCGCGCGCCGAGACGAGGCGCCCCTCGCCCACCGGCACGCCCGGCGGCCAGCCGAGCCTCGCACCGCTCGCCAGCACCACCGCATCCGGCGCCAGCGCCAGCAGGTCGGCCACGCTCGCCCGCTGCCCCAGGCGGAACGTGACGCCGTGCCGTTCTGCCAGGCGACGCTGGTAGGCAATGGTCTTGCCGATCTCCTGCCGGCCCGGCAGCGTCGCCTCCAGCGCCAGCTTGCCGCCCGGTTGCACCGAAGCACCGAACAGGGTCACGGCATGGCCGCGCGCCGCCGCCACCCAGGCCGCCTGCAGGCCGGCCGGACCCGCGCCGACCACCGCGATGCGCTTGCGCCGCCCCGCCGGGGTCGGCCGCCAGTCCGCCTCGCCGGCCCGGCCGATCTCGGGGTTGTGGAACTCCACCAGCGGCTTGCCCTGGTGCACCTCGCCCCAGCAGAAATTGTCGTAGACCGACGGGCGGATGTCGGCCGCGCGGCCGGCCGCGGCCTTGTTGGCGAAGGCGGCGTCGGCGATATGCGCGCGGGTCATGCCCACGAGGTCGCCATAGCCTTCCGCCACCACGCGTTCGGCCAGTTCCGCCGTGCCGATGCGGCCCAGCGCCATCACCGGCACGCCACCGGCCGCGGCCCGCATGGCCTTGTGGATCTCCAGGAAGTGCCCAGGACGAAAATACAAGTCCGGCACGTGGGTTTCCAGGCTGAGCGAGAAGTTGCCCTGCCCGTAGGCGAAATAGTCGAGCACGTCGAAGCCGGCCAGGTGGCGCGTGACCCGGGCAGCCTCGGGCGGGTCGATCCCGCCAGCCACCCCTTCATCGCCCGGAAGCTTGATCCCGACGATGAACTCGCGCCCGCAAGCCTCGCGGATGCCGGTGGCGATCTCGGCGGCGAAGCGGGCGCGGTTCTCCAGACTGCCGCCGAACTCGTCGCCGCGGCTGTTCGACCAGGGCGAGAGGAATTGCTGCGGCAGATAGCCATGCGCGCTGTGGATTTCGACACCGGCGAAGCCACAGGCCTTGAGGCGCCGGGCAGCCGCGACGTAGGCCTGGATCACCTCGCGCACCTCGGCCACGCTCATCACGTGGCCGACCGTCCAGCTATAGGCATCGGGTTCGGCCGAAGCGGCGCGCGGCGACTTGGTGGGATGCCAGAGCTGCTGGCGCCCGGGATGCCAGAGCTGGCCGACCAGCACGCCGCCCGCCGATGCCACTTCGCGCGCCACCCGCTTGAAACCCGCTTCGTTGCCATCGTCGAACCCGGTGACGATGGCGCCGGTCGCCAGCGCTTCGGGATCGACCGCGATGACCTCGCTGACCAGCAGGCCGCAGCCGCCCTTGGCCCGCTCCACCAGGAAGTCGATCCAGCGCTCGGTCACCCGGTTGCCGGCGCCGTAATTGGTCAGCGTCGCCGGCAAGGCCACCCGGTTTCGCAGACGCCGCGCGCCCACTTGCAGTGGCGAGAACAGGTGCGGATAGGGCGAGGACATGCGGGCCTTTCCCGGCATTAGCGCGCCGCCTGCCGGCGGGTTATCTTGTCCGGACAAGTTAGGAAGGCCCGCGATGACGAACAAGAGCGAACAACCGGTGCTGCTGTCGGTCGAAGACGAGATCGCCACGCTGACGCTCAATCGGCCAGCCAAGCTCAATGCCATGAACCGCGCCATCTGGCAGGGCGTGCTCGATGGCTGCGCGGCGGTGGCGGCCGACCAGGACGTCAAGGTGCTGGTGATCAAGGGCGCCACGCCGCAGGCCTTTTCCGCCGGCGCGGACATCGCCGAGTTCCCGCAAGTGCATGCCACGCCGGAGAGTGCCCGCGACTACCATGCCCTGATCCGCCGCGCCTATGACGCGGTCGCCAACCTGCAAAAGCCGAGCATCGCGCTGATCCAGGGCATCTGCTTCGGGGGCGGCTGCGCCTTGGCGCTGTGCTGCGACCTGCGTTACGCCGACCGCACCGCACGCTTTTCCATTCCCCCCGCCCGGCTCGGCATCGTCTATTCCTTGCACGAGACCAAGCGGCTCTACGATCTGGTCGGCCCGTCCAAGACCAAGGAGATCCTGATGGGCGCCAAGGTGATCGAGGCCGAGGAGGCGGCCGCGGTCGGCTTGGTGACCCGGCTGTTCGAGGCCGCCGACGTGGCGCGCGAGACCTATGCTTTCGCCAGCACCCTCGGCGAGCTTTCGCAGTTCACCATCCGCGCGGTGAAGGAAATGGTCGGCAAGATCACCTATGGCGCGACCGACGACAATGCCGACACCCGTGCGCTGGTGGCTTCCGGCTTTCAGGGCGTCGACTACCGCGAGGGACGCGATGCCTTCCTGCAGAAGCGCAAGGCCAAATTCAGCTATCGTTGAGCGGCGGCCGCGGTGCCAGCGCGACCGCGCGCTCGAACGCCGCGGCAACCGACAATAGCCGCGCCTCGCCGAACCGCTGGCCAACCAGCTGCAAGCTGAGCGGCAGGCCGTCGCCCGAGATGCCGCTTGGCAGCGTGATCGCCGGCAGGCCGGAGAAATTGGCGAGCGCCAAGAATTCCGCCTGATCGGCCGGCTGCGGACCGGCAAAGGCGAAGGGAAGCTGCGGCGCCGCCGGCGCGGCGATGACGTCGACCAGGCCGACCGTCCGCCGGAACGCGGCGCCCAGGCGCCGCACCTCGGCAACGGCCTTGGCCAGCCGCGCGGCCGACAGCGCGCGGCCATAGTCCAGCATGGCGCGGATCGCCGGCGGGAAGGCACCGGGATGTGTCGCCAGGTCGACTTCGTGGGTGGCCGCCGCCGCCGCCTCAACCCAGAGGAGGCCCGCCCGGCGCGCCGGCAGCGGCTCGTAAGATGCAATGTCCAGGCGTTCGATTCTGCCGCCAAGCCGGCGCAGCAGAGCCACTGCCTCCGCGAATCCTTGTGCCACCGCCGGCTCGCTTGGGTAGCGCGCGAAGTTGTCCAACACGCCGATTCTGATGCCCGACAGGTCCGGCAGTTCGGCTGGCAGCGGATTCCAGCCGGCGGGCGCGTCCCGCGAGCCAAGCCATTCGGCGTCGTACCCGGCCAGGGCCCGCAGGACATGCGCCGCATCGCCGACACGGCGTGCGAGCGGACCGATATGGTCGAGGCCGTCGCAAGCCGGGGTGGCGCCGCGATTGCTGACGAGGCCATAGCTCTGCTTCAAGCCGACGCAGCCGCAATAGGCCGCCGGCAGGCGGATCGAGCCCATGGTGTCGGTGCCGAGGGCGAAGGCGCACATCCGGGCCACCACCGCGGCGCCGCTGCCGCCCGACGAGCCGCCCGGCGTGAAGCCGTGCCGCCAGGGATTGTGCGTCGGCCCGAAATGCCGGTTCTGCGTGGTGGCCCCCAGCGCGCCTTCATGCAGGTTGAGCTTGCCAAGCAGCACCGCGCCCGACGCCGCCAGGCGCGCCGCCGCCACCGCGTCGGCCGCCGCCGGCGGCCTGCCGCGCGGCCCCAAGCCATCGCTGGTCGGCAGGCCCGCAATATCGATGTTGTCCTTGACCGCATACGGAATGCCATCGAGCGGCCCCAGCCGCGCGCCGGCCGCGCGGCGGGCGTCGGCGGCAGCCGCCTCGACGCGCGCGCGTTCGGGCAGGACCAGCGTGTAGCTGTTGATTCGGCTGTCCAGGTGCTCGATTCGAAAAAGATACGCGTCCGTCAGCTGCGTGGCGCTGATCCGCCCGGCAGTCAACGCCGCGGACGCTTCGGCCACTGTGAGCACGCTGAGGTCGAGCACGCTATTCCCGCCGGTCGATGAGACGGATCGGTTTCTGCCGTTGCTCGATCTGGGTCAGGCTTGCGGTCTCGCCGACGCCGACCAGTTCAACCGCCACCTCGACCCCGAGCTTGCGGCGCAAGAGCTCGCGCAACGCCCCTTGAACCGCCGCGTCGCGCGGCTGGTCGGCGCGAATTTCCACCACCACCGCCATTTCCTCGCGGGCGCCATGGCGTTCCACCCGGCAGATGTATTCGCCGGCGGCCGCGGCATGTTCCGACAGGATGCCGCCGATCGCCGTCGGATAGACGTTGATGCCGCGCAGCTTGACCATGTTGTCGCTGCGCCCCTGGAAACCCAGCACCCGGCGAAAGCGGATGGGATCGCCCGCGTCCCGCGGCAGGAAGGCCGACACGTCGTTGGTATTGAACCGCACGATGGGATAAACGCCGGTCTTGAACAGCACGGTCACGCACATGTTGCCGGGCTCGCCCTCTGGCACCGGCTGTCCCGTCTCCGGGCTCAGGATCTCCAGATAGTGCGCGTCCTCGAACACGTAATGGCCGTCGCGCGCCGGCCCCTCCGCGCAGATCGTCCCGGTATCGCCGACGCCATACCAGTCGAAGATGTTGGCGCCGCCCCACATGGCGCGGATCGCCTCGCGGTTCTCCTTGCCGATATGGCCGGAGATCATCCGCAAGGGAATGTCGCGGCCGGGCACCAGCCCGCGTTCGCGCGCCACTTCGGCCAGACGCTTGATGTAGTCGACAAAGCCCACCAGCACGGTCGCGCCGAAATGGCGCATCAGTTCGACCTGCTGTTCCGAACGGGTCTCCAGACCGGTGCCCGCGGTCAACAGCAGGCACTTGGTGAAATGCACGATGGTCTCGCGGATGTAATGGCCGCCATTGACCGTGCCGAAGCCATAGACCGAATGCACGACGTCGTCGTCGCGCATGCCTTGCAGGCGATAGGCCCGGGCCAGCATTAGGTTCTGCAATTCGCGGTCCCAGGCGCCATAGAACAGCGGCTGCGGCGTGCCGGTGGTGCCGCTGGTGGTATGGAACACCAGGCTGGGACGCAGCGCCCCCGCCCCGAGATCGACGCCGTGATAGTCGCCCCAGGGCGGATAGGCTTCCACGCTCGCCATCAGGTCCGACTTGGAATAGGGCGGGATGCGGCCGATGTCCCGCAGACCGCGGATGTCGCCCGGCTCCAGCCCGGCCGCCCGCCAGCGCCGGCGATAGAACGGCACCTGCCAGGCGCGCGCCACCACCGCCAGAAAGCGCCGGTTCTGCAAGCCATGGAGTTCGTCGGGCGACAACTTGGCCGGGCCGTCGAGGAAGGCCTGGCCGATCGGATACTCGGCCAGCATCCGCTCCCGGTCGACCTCTTGGAAATAGTCGGTCATGGGGCGATCAGATCGACCAGGAGGCGCATGTCGGGCAGTCGTTCCAAATCGTCCACCAGGGCGATCATGCGCTCGCAGCCCGCCGCCGGCAGCGGCCGGCTGCCCGCCGTCCAGTTGCGGCGAAACTTGGCAAGATGCGCCTCGCGGCTCATCGGCTTGGCCGGGTTGCCATAGACGACATCCAGCTTGCGCGCATGCCGCGCGCCCGATTTCAGCCCGATCTCCACCGTCAGCGGCACCAGCGCGTTGGGATCGGGATTGTCGTCGATCCGCACGCTGAAGCGCCGCGCCAAGGCCAACGTGGCAAGGTCCGTGCGCACCTCCGGCCGGAAGTCGTCGACGCCGACGAAACCGTTCATCAGGGCTCGCGCGCTGACGAAGGCAACGCACAGACGGGCGTAGTTGACCGCCATGTCGTCGGTCGGCGGGCGGCCGACCAGACGATGCACCAGCGAAGGCACGCGCGCCTCGACCGTGTCGATCTCCGCCACGGCGAACCCATGCGCGCCTTTCAGTTCCATGCAGGCATCGACCACGCCATGCGTGGCGCGGCCGCTTGGAAACGGCTTGTGTGCCACTTCGGCGATCCGCCACGTCTTGCCCAGCGCGGCCAGCACCAGGGCCAGGTCGTGCTCGCCCTCGAACAACTTGAAGAAACCGAAAGCGCCTTCCAGCACGTTCTGCGGCCCCGCCAGCCCGCGCCGCGCCATGTCACAGGCGAAGACCGCGTTGCGCGCGTTGAACCCGATCTGCATGCCGAGCAGCATGGAGCCCTCGGTATGCGCCTGCATGGTGCCGCAGAGCTGGCTGTAGACGATACCGAAGGCGTTGACCAGGCGGTCGGCATCGAAGCCCATGAGCTTGCCGATCGCCGCGGTGGCGGCGAAACCGCCGGCGGTCGCCGGGCGAAAGAACTTGAGCGGCGACTTCGAGGCAACGCCCAGGCCCGCCGCGACGTCCACGCCCAAGGCCACGGCGGTCAGGAAGTCCTTGCCGTCGACGCCGCCTTCGCGCTCGGCAAAGGCCGTGAGTGCGGCCAGCAGCACGGCCATGGGATGCACCACCGCCTGCTCGTGCACGCAATCGAACTCGGAGTTGTGGATCTGGTAGGCGTTGCACATCGCCGCCGCCGGCGCCGGCAGGCGCGCGCCGCTGACCCAGACCCGGGCCTGTTCGCCGCCGCCCCAGCCCTGCTGGCAAGCGATCAGTTCCGCAACCCACGGACCGGCGCTGCCGGCCAGGCCGACGCCGTAGCTGTCCAGGGTATAGACCTTTGCCGCCCGCACCGCGTCCGGCGACAGATCTTCGAAACGACTGCGTGCGACATGCTCGGCGAAGGCGCGAATGGCATCCACGGTTGTTTCCCTCAGGGCAGCAGATCGGTCATGCGGCGCAGGTCGCCACCCCCCGGCAGCGCCAGCGCCGCCCCGACGATGGCCTCGATCCGCGCCGCCGCCAGCCCGGCCGAGGCCATCAGCATGCGCGCCTTGGCTTCGATCTCGCCCAGGCTGACTGGGTTCTCCGGATCGCCCAGCGAATCCCGCACGCTGGCCTCCAGCCGGCGGCCGTCCTTCAATTCCACCACGACGCCGGCGCCGAAATGTTCCGGATAGGCCGAAGTGAACGGCTCCGTCGCCTCCAGCGCGACCTTGGCGCGCAACGCCGCCACGTCGGACCGGCGCAAAGCCGGCGGATCGAACGCCTCCAGGCGCGGCGGACCGTCCAGCAGCACCACGGCGGCGGTATGCTGCAGGCTAAACTTCGCCTGCAACGTCGTCTGCGGCGCGGGATTGTCGCAGATGCCGACGGCGTCGGCGAAACTGCGGACGAGCACCCGTTCGATCACCTCGGCCGCAACCTTGTCACGCAGTTTCAGCGTGGCATCGATGGTGGCGTGCGCATGCCGGCAGGCCGGCCAAGGCTTGAAACTGGTTTCCAGCATCAGCCAATCGCCCTCGGGCCCGGCCAGGACGCGCTCCGGCCTGGCATCGGGGCAGGTCGCCGCATACCAGCCGAGCGGTCCCTCGAGGATAAGGCGCGGGCCGGTGAAGCCGAGCGCCGCCAGATCGGCCGCGGCAAGGCCGCTGGCGGCCGCGCGGCCGGTATGCAGCTGCTTCGACATCGCGCCTTCCAGGCGACACTGCCAAGGACCGCTGGCCTGCGTCCCGGCATTGCCCAGCGCCGCCACCATCTGCGGCTGCTCGAGCGCCAGCAGCGAGCCGGCCGCCGCCGCAGCTCCGAACGGCCCGCCGGTCGAGGTGTTGTGCCAATGGCGGTAATGTCCCGGCCCGAACGAGCGGCCGACGCGGATGACCGCCTCGTAGCCGCGCACCAATGCCGTCAACAGCGCCTCCGCCGAAGCACCCTCGCGCTCCGCCACGGCCAGCGCCGCCGGCACCACCACCGGGCCCGGATGCAGGATCGAGGTGCGGTGGATGTCGTCCATCTCCAGCACGTTGCCATAGCAGCCGTTGACCAGCGCCGCGGCGCCCGCCTCCAGCCGACCGCCGCCGATCGCCTTGGCGGCGCCGGCGCCCAGCTTGCCGGCATAGGCGGCGACAATGTGGCCCGCTTCGCTGGCCTGCCCGGCGACGGCGCACCCGAGCCAGTCCATCAAGTGCAAGGCGGCGCGCGCGCGCGCGGCCCCCCCGACCGGGCGGGCGAGTATCGCGGCCAAGCCCTCGGTCAACGACCGCCCCGTCGCCTCTCCCACTCCGCCCCCGCGCCAAGTCACGCCGCCGACCGCTGTCTTGAGAATTTGTCCGGACATATTAGCATGCGGCCGGCTTGCCTCAACCGCGCCCGCGTTGGCCGGTCGCCGCCCTAGAGATGGGTTCCGCATGCCAAGATCGATCCCGCCCGACGCCCTGCCGGCTCTGTTGAAGCCAGACATGACGGTGTTCGTGCAAGGCGCCACGGGCGAGCCGCTGCCGCTGGTGGCGGCGCTCAAGGCCGCACCCGAGGCCAGCGCCGGCGTGCACTACATCTCCTGCCTGTTGCCAGGCATCAACCGCACCGACCTGGCGCAGATCAACGACAGCGCCAGCCTGACCGGCTTTTTCGTCGCGCCGGAGGTGGCCAAGAGCTACGCCCAAGGCCGCTTCCGCCATATGCCGTTGCACTACAGCGGCATCCACGCCTATCTCGACCGCCTGCCCGGCACCGACCTCGCCATCGTGCAGGTCGCGCCACCCGATCTGGCTGGGCAATGCAGCCTGGGGCCTTGCGTCGATTTCCAGCCGACCATGCTGGCCAAGGCCAGATGCATCGTCGCCGAAGTCAATGCGCGCCTGCCGCGCTGTCCGGGCGGCCCGACGCTCGACTATTCCCGCATCGACTACGCGGTCGAGAGCGACCGGCCGATGCTGCAATATGTCACGGGCGAGATTCCGCCGGACTTGCAGCGTCTGGGCGACAACGTGGCCGGCCTGGTGCAGGACGGCGACACCATCCAGATCGGCATCGGCAAGGTGCCCGCGGCCATCCTGACCCGGCTCAACGGCAAGCGCGCGCTGGGACTGCAAGGCGGCATGATCAGCGACGAGGTCGTCGACCTGGTCGAGGCGGGCGTCATCACCGGCGAACGGAAGTCGATCGACCGGGGCTTACTGGTCTGTGGCGCTGCGCTCGGCACCGACAAGGTCTATCGCTGGGTCGATGGCCGCACCGATGTGCTGATCAAGCCGGTGTCCTATACCCACGATCCCCGCGTGGTCTCCCGCGTCGACCGCTTCGTCTCGCTGAACTCGGTGCTGGAAGTCGATTTGTTCGCGCAGGCCAATGCCGAAATGCTCGGCAACCGCATGATCAGCGGCACCGGCGGCCTGATCGACTTCGTGCGTTCGGCACGTATGTCCAAGGGTGGCCGCTCGGTGCTGGCGGTGCTGTCGACCGCGCAAGGCGGCAAGCTCTCGCGCATCGTGCCGAAGATCGACGCCGGTGGCGTGGTGAGCTGCGCGCGTGCCGACATCGACATCGTGGCAACCGAACACGGCGTCGCCGACTTGCGCGACAAGTCGGTCGACGAACGCGCGGCGGCGCTGGTGGCGGTGGCCGCACCGCAATTCCGCGACAGCTTGGCCGAGGCCTGGCAGCGCCTGCGCGGCCGGCCGCTCGGCCACTGACCGCGGGCATGCATCGGCCGCGCTATCGCGCGCTGGCGGAGCGGCTGCGGGCCGAGATCGCCGCCGGCCGGCCGCCGGTCGGCGCCACGCTGCCGACCGAGGGCGAGCTGGCCGCGACGCATCGCGTCAGCCGGCATACCGTGCGCGAGGCGCTGCGCTGCCTGGCCGAACTGGGCCTAATCAGCCGCCGGCAAGGCTCCGGAACGCATGTCACGGCAGCACGGCCGCAGGCCTCGACCTACCGCCAGTCGCTCGCCTCGCTCGCCGACCTCTTGCAATACGCCAAGGCGACCCGGCTCCATTTGGGTCCGGCCGAGCCGGTGGTGGCGCGCGGGCGACTGGCCCGGCTGATCGGCAGCGCCGTCGGCAGGGCCTGGCTGCGCTATGCCGGGCTTCGCTGCGACGCCGCCGGCACGCCCATCGGCCTGACCGAACTCTATGTCGATCCCGAGTTCCGCGATATCGAGCGGCATTTCGGCGAGCGGCCTGGTGCCGTCTACGAGCTGATCGAGGAAGCCTTTGGCGTGGCCGTGGACGAAATCCGCCAAGAGATCGATGCCGTGACGCTAGCCCCGCGCCAGGCCGCCAAGCTGGGCCTGCCGGCCGGCCGGGCCGCCTTGCGCATCGTGCGCCGCTACCTGGCACCGCACGGCCGGCTGCTGCAGGCGGCCGTCAACCTGCACCCGGCCGAGCGCTTCAGCTACGTGATGCGCATCCGGCGGGAGACCAGCCGCTAGAGAATGGTCTTGGTCGAGCCGCCGTCGCAAAACACATCGGCGCCGTGCACCTGGCGCGACAGCGGTGAAGCGAGAAAGGCCACCGCGGCCGCGATCTCCTCGGGCTTGCTGTAGGCGCGCATGCCGCTGGCGGCCAGTTCCTTCTTCTCGTAGTCGGCGCGGGGCAGGCCTTCCGCCTTGGCGCGCTGGTCCAGCAGCGCGTTCAGCCGGTCGGTCACCACCGGCCCCGGATGCAGCGCGTTGACCTGCACGCCGTCGCGCAAGCCCAGGCCCGCCAGCGCCTTGGTGAAGTTGGCGCAGGCGGCGTTGACCGCGCCGCCGATCATGAAATTGACGTTGGGCGTCTTGGATGCCGCGCCGATCACATTGACGACGCTGCCTTGCGCGGCCTTCAAGAGCGGCCAGAGCGCGCGCGAGAGGCGCACGTAGCCATAGAATTTCAGCGCGAAACCGTCTTCCCACACGGCGTCGTCCTGCTGGAAGAAATCGCCGCTCTGCGTCGCCCCGGCGTTGTTGATCAGCACGTCGAGCCGGCCGAAGGCCTGTCCCAGGGCACCGACGGCGGCCGCGCAGCCCTGCGCCGAGCGCAGGTCGGTGGCGCAGATCTCTACCCGCCGGCCCGATGCCTTGGCCACCTCGCGCGCGGTCTTCTCCAGCACCTCCTTGCCGCGCGCCACCAGCAGCACGTCCGCGCCTTCGGCCGCCAGCCGTTCGGCCACCGCCCGGCCGATACCCTTGCTGCCGCCGGTGACCAGCGCCACCTTGTCCTTCAGTTGCAGGTCCATCGTCCTACTCCGCCGCCTTGGCCCAGCGGTGCGCGACGAACACGCCGCGCTGGCGCATGGCCTGGAGTTGCCGCTCGTCATAGCCGAGCCCGCGGATGATCTCTTCCGAATGCTGGCCGTGCGCCGGCAGGTCGAACTTGAGTTCCGCCGGCTCGTTGCGGAACTTGATCGGGTTGCCGATATGCTCCCAGCCGCGTTCGTCCACCACCACCATCTCGCGCGCACGCACCTGCGGGTCGTCCAGCGCTTGGCGCAGGTTCTTCACCGGCGCGAAAGCGATGTCACGGCCGGCGAACCACGCCACCCATTCGGCCTGGGTCTTGCCGCGGAAGGTGGCACGGAAGAATTCGCGCACCGGATCCTGTCCCTTGCCCGGCGGCAGCTTGCAGAGCTCGATCAGTTCGGGCCGGCCGAGTGCGGTCAGCAGGTTGGTGGCGAACTTGATCTCGGCGGCCCCCAGCACGATGTGCCGGTCGTCCTTGGTCTCGTAGATGCCATACATGGCGTTGCCGCCCCAACTCCGCTCCTGCTTGGGCTCGGGCGGGCGCTTTTCCGCCATGGGCGGGCCGAAATTGTTCGGCATGCAGGCGAGCAGGCTGTCGAGCATGGCCATGTCGAGAAAATCGCCCTTGCCGGTCCGCTGCCGGCGCAGCAGCGCCATCAGCACGCCGGAAAGGCCCAGCGTGCAGGACAGCATGTCGGCGTTGGCGAGGCCGGGCATGGCGGGCTTGCCGTCCGGCCCCTGGTTGACCGACAGGATGCCGGCGATGGCCTCGCAGGTCAGGTCGTGCGCCGCCATCTTGACGTAGGGCCCGTCCTGCCCCCAGGCAGAAATCGAGCAATAGACGATGCCGGGGGAACGGGTGGCGACGCTTTCGTAGTCGACCCCCAGCCGCTTGGCGACGCCCGGCCGGAAGGCCTCGATCACCACGTCGGCCTGTTCCGCCAGCTTGAGGAAGATCTCGCGCCCCTCCTCGGTCTTCAGATTGAGCGCCAAGCTCTTCTTGTTGCGGTGCGAGTTGGCGAAGAACACCGTGACGCCATCGCGCCTGGCGCCGATCTCGCGGTTGGGCTCGCCCTCGTCCACCGTCTCGATCTTGATCACTTCCGCGCCGTGGTCGGCCATGAGCTGGGTCAACAGCGGCCCTGGCAGGAACATCGACAGGTCGAGCACGCGGATGCCTTCGAGCTTCATGGCTGGTCTCCCGTTCGACGGCCGGCTAGGCCTTGCTCGCGCGCAGCAAGTCGGTGCGCTGCTTGCCGGCCAGCATGAGCAGGCTGAGGTCGCTGCCGCACAGCACCAGGTGCATGCCAAGCCCGACATATTTCTGCATCAAGGCCGGCTCGTAGACCCCACCGAAGCCGGGATGCTTGCCGTTGGAGCGCGCCGCCTTGATCACCCGCTGATAGATCTCGGCCACCTTCGGATCGCCCACCTGGCCCGGCATGCCCATGTCCATGCAGAGGTCGTTGGTGCCGATCAGCAGCGCGTCGATGCCGGGCGTGGCGGCGATCTTCTCGCAATTGTCCACCGCCTGCTTGCTCTCGATGAGCGCGATGGTCAGCGTCGCCTCGTTGACCGCCTTGGTCATCTCGGCCACCGGCAGCGGCGCGAAATCGAGCTGCGGGGCCGGCCCGCCGACCGAACGCTTGCCGATCGGCGGGTATTTGGTGTTGGCGACGACGCGGGCCGCGTCGTCGGCGGTGTCGCAATGCGGCAGCACGATGCCCTGCACGCCGCAATCCAACAGGCGCGTCGCATGGTAGTGTTCCGGTCCCGGCACGCGGGCGACCGGCGTCAGCCCGGCATCCTGCGTGGCGACCGCCAGCGATGTTACGGTATCGACGCCGAAGGCGCTGTGTTCCATGTCCAGGAACAGCCAGTCGAAGCCGGCCGTCTTCATCGCCTTGGCGATGTCGGGCGTGCGCGCCTGGCGGATGCCGATGCCGAGCGCCATCTCGCCCGCCGCCAGCCGTTCCTTCACCCGATTGCGGATCGTCGCCATGCTTGCCCCCCTCGTTCGCCACTGCCGCGCAGTCTAGCCATCGGACGGTCCGGCCGCGAGATCAGATCGCCTGGTCGCGGCGCAGATCGGCAATGTCTTCCGCGCTGTAGCCGAGGCCGGACAGGATGTCGTCGGTATCGGCGCCCAGCGCCGAGGCGGGCCGGGCCGGCAAGGGCTCGTCGAGACGGATCGGGCTCGCCACCGTCCGGAAGCCGGGCGACTGGGGATGCGGCGTGGCCACCACGCCGCCGCGCTCGCGGAAATAGGGATTGTCGAGCGCTTGCGCCATGTCCAGCACCGGCCCGCACGGCACCGTGCCGGAAAGATGCCGCACCCAGTCAGCCGTCGTGCGCTTGCCGAACTCGGCGTCGAGCACGTCCGTCAGCACATCGCGGTTGGTCCGGCGTGCTTCGTAGTCGATGAAACGCGGATCGCTTTTCAACTCCCCGCAACCCAGCGCATCGCACAGAAGCTCCCAGAATTTCTGCGTCTGCGCCATGATGAACAGCCAGCCGTCCTGGGTCTTGAACAATTGCGAGGGCGCGATCGACGGGTGGCCCGAACGCGGCACGCGCTCGGTCTTGAGGCCCTGGTTCAAATACCAGACGGCGGGATAGCTCAACTGGTGCATGGCGACATCGTAGAGCGAGACATCGACGTCGCGGCCCCGTCCCGTGGCGCGCGCCTGCAGAATGCCGGCCAGCAGCGCCATGACCGTCATGGTGCCGGTCATGAAGTCGACCACCGACAGGCCGAAGCGGGCGGGCGGGCCGCCCGGCTCGCCGGTCAGCCACAGCCAGCCGGCTTCCGCCTGTTGCAGGTAGTCGTAGCCGGGCCAGCCCTTGCGGCCGGCGTCGCGGCCATAGGCGGACAGATGCGCGCAGACGATGCGCGGGTTGGCCGCCTTCAGGTCGGCATAGGTCAGTTTCAGCTTTTCCGGCTGGTCGCCGCGCATGTTGTCGACCAGGCCGTCGGCGGTGGCGATCAGCCTCAGGAACACCTCGCGGCCGCGCGGGTGCTTCAGATCGAGCGAGAGCGAGCGCTTGTTGCGGTTGACCGACTGGAAGAACTCGCTGTCGTTCTCGCCCAGGAAAAACGGACCGACGGCGCGGCTGATGTCGCCGCCGGTCTTGCGGTTTTCCACCTTGATGACCTCGGCGCCGAGATCGGCCAGATGCTGCGTGCCGTAAGGCCCCGCGCCATAGAGCTCGACCGCGACGACGCGCAGGCCGGCCAGCGGCAGCGTCATACCGGGTTCCGCTCCACCAGTTGCCGGGCGATGATGATGCGCTGCATCTCGTTGGTGCCCTCGCCGATGCACATCAACGGCGCGTCGCGGTAGTAGCGCTCGATATTGAACTCCTTGGAATAGCCGTAGCCGCCGTGGATGCGCATCGCCTCCATCGAGTTCTCGACCGCCGCCTCGGAGGCGAACAGCTTGGCCATGCCGGCTTCCATGTCGCAGCGCTCGCCCTTGTCGTAGGCGCGCGCGGCCTGCTCCACCAGCAACCGCGCCGCCTCGCAGCGCGTCGCCATGTCGCCCAGCTTCAACTGGATGGCCTGGTGCTGGCAGATCGGCTTGCCCATGGTCTTGCGGATCTGCGAATAGGCGACGGATTCCTTCAGCGCCGCGTTGGCGATGCCCACGCCGCGCGCCGCCACGTTGATGCGACCGAGTTCCAGGCCGCCGACGGCGTTATGAAAGCCGCGCCCCTCGACGCCGCCGATCAGGTTCTCGGCCGGAACCTTGTAGTCCTCGAAAATCAGCTCCGCCGAGTCAATGCCCTTGTAGCCCAGCTTCTCCAGCTTGCGGCTGACGCGGAAGCCCGGCCCCTTGGGCGCCAGAAACATCGACATGCCCTTGTGCCGGGGCTGCGCCTCGGGATCGGTCTTCACCAACAGCGCATAGCAAGAACCCTTGATGCCGTTGGAGATCCAGGTCTTGGTGCCGTTGATGACGTAATGGTCGCCCTGTCGCACGGCGCGGGTGCGGATCGCCTGCAGGTCGGTGCCGCAATCGGGCTCGGTCAGGGCCAGGCCGCCGCGGATCTCGCCGGTGGCGAACTTGGGCAGCCATTTGCGCTTCTGCTCCTCGGTGCCGAAGCGCTGCACGGCGGCCGCCATGATCAGGTGCGAGTTGAAGATGCCGGTCAGCGACATCCACACCTCGGAGATGGTCGTGACGATCTTGGCATAGGTGGTGGCCGACAGGCCGAGCCCGCCATAATCGGCGCTGATCGAGGCGCCGAACAGGCCCAACTCCATCATCTGCTCGACCATCTTCTGCGGGTACTCGTCCTTGTGCTCGAGCTCCAGCACATGGGGTTTCACGTCGCGTTCCAGCCATTTGCGGATGGCATCGAGGATCTGTTCGTCCTCGGCCTCGTCGTGGACCGGGCGGGTATCGACTGCCGTGCTCATCGGACTTGCTCCTCAGGCCCTGCCGGCTTTCCTGGCCTGTTCGGCCGCCAGCATCTTGTCATCGACGCCGTGCCCGCGCTTGGGCACCAGAATGCGCCGAACGAAGCTCATGACGACGGTGCCGTCCTGCTTGTTGGCCAACGTCTCGACCGTGACGATACCTTGGGTCGGCCGCGAATTGGACTCCCGCTTGTCCAGCACCCGGCTCTCGGCATAGAGCGTATCGCCGTTGAAGACCGGCGCCGGCATCTTGATGTCGGTCCAGCCCAGGTTGGCGATGGCCTTCTGGCTGACGTCCGACACGCTCATGCCGGCGACGATGGAGACGGTCAATGCCGAGTTGACCAGCGGCCGCCCGAACTCGCTGAACTTGGCGTATTCCGCGTCGAAATGCAGGGGATGCTTGTTCATGGTCAGCAGCGTGAACCAGGTGTTGTCGGCTTCCAAGATGGTGCGGCCGGGCCGATGCTCATAGACATCGCCCACCTGGAAATCCTCGTAATACCGCCCGAAGCTCTCGCGATAGCGGTTCTCGCCGGTCTTCATCCAGCCTTGCGCCATGCGCCTTCTCCCCTGGCAGTCGGCGGCAGAATTTGTCCGGACAAATAGGAGGTCAACGCTTCCCGGCTGTCAATCGGAGCCGGCTTCTGGCATACCGGCCCTGCCAGCCTCAAGAGGGCGCAAGCCGGGGGACATGCCCCGAATGACCGTCGACTTCGCCACGGCCGCAAGCGCCGCCGAGTTTCTCGCCCTGTGGCTGCGCGAACCGCTGCTGTCGCCGGCCAGCCAGCGCTTGCTGGAGGACTATTACGGCAACTTCCGCGGCCTCGCCGCGCCTGCGGCACTGGTACAACCAGCAGACGGCCGAGGTGCTGGCCCTGGTTCGTCGGCACGGCCGGCCGCGTCTCTTGGAAGTGGGTGTCGGCACCGTCACGGAAACGCTCTGGCTGGCGCTGAACGGCGCCCAGGTCACCGCGATCGACGCCTTCCAGCATTGCGTCGACGCGGCGCGCGAGCGCCTGGCCATCGTCGAGCGCGCCCTCGGCCGCCCGCTCGACTGCCGCATCGAGCGCCAGCCTTTGCTCGACTATGTCGATGGCGAGGGCTTCGACATCCTCTGGCTGGAGCAGGTGATCCATCACATGGAACCGCGCGCCGACAGTTTCGCCAAGCTGGCGGAACTGGTGCGGCCGGGCGGCTATGTCGCGGTGTCCGAAGCCAATGCCCTCAACCCGCTGCTGCAAGCGCAGCTGCTGCGCGGGCGGGGCTTGCAGTTCGAGTTGCAGGTCGACACGCCGGACGGCCGGCTGATCTATGGCAACGAGCGCATCCTGACGCTGGGCGCGCTGACCCGCGCCTTCCGTGCGGTTGGCGTCGAGCCGGTGGCGGGCCGGTATTTCCGGGCGTTTCCCGCGCACCCCCTGTTCGACCGCCTGTTCGGCTTGGAGCGGCTGCTGGCCCGGAGGTGGCTCGCCCCCCTTTGCACGCATTACAATTACGTCGGGCGCAAGCGCGCCTGAGGGAGAAGCCATGGACGCCTTGCCGATCGCCGATGCGCACCAGCATTTCTGGAACCTGGAGACGGGCGAGTGCCCGCGCTGGCTGAAGGGCGAGCCGATGCATGCCTTCCGCTACGGCAGCATCGACAAGCTCCGGCGCAGCTACCTGCCGGCCGACTATCGCCGCGACGCCGCCCGCCACAATGTGGTCAAGACCGTTTACGTCGAGGCGGAATGGCCGCAAGCCGATCCGTTGGCCGAAATCCGCTGGCTGGCCGGATTGCGCGAACGCGAGGGACTGCCGACGGTTGCGGTCGGCCAAGCCTGGTTCGAGCGGCCCGACATCGGCGAAGTGCTGGCCGGACATGCCCTTTACGGCTTCGTGCGCGGCGTGCGGCAGAAGCCGGTGGCGGCCGCGCGGCCGGGCGACTGCACGCCGGGCGCGCCCGGCAGCATGGGGCACGAGAGCTTTCGCCGCGGCTACGCGCTGCTCGCTCGCTACGGCTTCTCCTACGACCTGCAGACGCCGTGGTGGCACCTGCCCGAGGCGGTCGACCTGGCGCGCAGTTTTCCCGACACCTTGCTGATCCTCAACCATACCGGCCTGCCGGCCGACCGCAGTTCGGAGGCGCTCACCGCCTGGCGGCAGGCGTTGCAGGGCCTGGCCCGGCAGCCCAATACCCGCCTCAAGCTGTCCGGCATCGGCAGCCGCGAACAGACCTGGGGCTATGCTTCGAACGAACGGGTCGTGCTGGACGCCATCAGCATTTTCGGCGTGCATCGCTGCCTGTTCGCTTCCAACTTCCCCGTGGACGGCATCTGCGCCGGTTTCGACACCATCTACAGCGGCTTCAAACGCATGGTACGCAACTTCACGCCGACCGAGCAGCGGGCGCTCTTCCACGACAACGCGGTGGCGGTCTATCGGTTGTAGCGCGGCAGCCGGCCGGTCACGGCGGCGTCGAGACAGGCGGCGGTGTCCGCCAGGCGCAGGCGCGCGCGCTGACTGCCGGGCGCGACGAACAGCAGCTTGCCGGAATTGGTCGCGACGCGCGCGCCTTCCGGGAACCGTGGGTCGCGGAAATCGCAGCCGTAGCACATGGCGCCGACCGTCAGGCGCGCACCGGCCGCGGTCAGGGCCGCCACATGTCCTGCCGCCTCGGCCAACGCATGGACGCCCTGGCTCGTATGCAGCACGCAGTCGACGCCGCTCTTCACCCGCCGGCCGGCCATCAGCCGCGCCGCTTCCGCCAGTTGTTGCAACGAGGCATGCGGGCAGCCCAGCACCACCAGGTCGATCGTTTCGCCGGGCTCGCTCTCCAGGCGCTGCCGCTCGACCCGCAGATCGTCATCGCCGACCCGTTCGGGTGCCGGCGCGCCCTCGGGGAACGCCGCCGCCAGGCTGGGCGCCTCCGGCGTCAGGCCGACGGCATGGAACATCGGCGCCGAGCCGGCGATGGCGAAGCTGGAGGCAAGAGCAATCCATTCGTCCAGTTGCGGCGACGACAGGCCGCGCAGGACCGGAATGCGGCCCGGCCAGCGCCGTGCCAGATGCAGGCCCAACAGGCCGAAACCGTCGATGCCGGAGATCGGCGCCACCAGATCGACCAGGATCTCGCCCTTGCGCGCTTGCGGCCGGTGCATGCCGTAGTCGGGCGTGAAGCCGGTCAAGGCGGATGCCAGCGACGTGGCACCTTCCCGGTTGGTGCGCGCGCCCAGGACGCCGTTGACATAGGGCGCCGTGCCCGACTCGCTCCAGGCAACCGACTGGCCAAAGGACGGCACGATGCCTTGGCCGATGGGATTGCAGGAGCAGGTGGCAAGCCCGCCCATCGCGATGCAGGCCTGCAGCACCTCGTGCTGGCGCAGGGCAGCGCCTTGCAAACGGTCCGGCGCGGCCCGGCGGTCGCAGGCCACGGCGTTGATCGTGGTGGGGATGACGAAGCGGCCGCCGGCCCTGGCCAGGCCATCCACCTGCTTGAGGCCGGGTTCGCCCAGCGTCACCGCGTCGATCACAATGTGGGCGGAGGCGACCGGGATCAATCGCGGCGCCTCGACCGCCTTGCCGACGGCCAGCAGCATGGCCATGGCTTGGCGCACCGCCTCGCCGGCCCGGCCGTCCGCCATCGCCTGCTGCTCGGCCGTCAGCCGCATGGCGTGCCTTGCCCATTCAGCACGGTCACGGTGCCCTGGCCGCCGTCGATCCTGAGCCGCATTCCCGGCCGCAGCCGATCGTGCCCCGAAATCCTGTGCACAAGCGGTATGTTCGCCAGCACGGCGCCGGCGGCGATCAGCGCGTCGGCCTGCTCGGCCACAATCGCCACCGGCCCGCAGCCGTTCGCCACCACCTGCAGCAAGCCATAGGACAAGCCGCCCGAGCCCTTGCCGCCACGGCAGACCAGCACCGCGCCTTTCAGGCACGCTCCCTCCAGTTCGTGCCCGCGTTCCACCACGCGGCCGCTCGTCATGTCGACGCCCAGGTTGAAGGCCACGCCGTCGCGCGTGACCAGCGCCGGCCCTTCGGCGATGCCTGCGACGACACCGATGCCTTGCAGCATGTTGCCCATGCCCGCCTCAGCGGCCGACAAAGGTCGGCTTCTGCTTGGCCAGGAACGCGCGGTAGCCGATCTGGAAATCCTCGGTGTCATAACAATCATAGCCTTCGTCCTGCTCGGATGGCGCGATCGGCCGGGGGTCGAGTTGGCGGTAGATGAACTTCTTGTGCCACCGGGCGGCGAGCGGCGCACCCTCGGCGATCTTGCGCGCCATGTCGTAGGCCGCGTCCAGCACCTTGTCGTCTTCCACCACCTTGTTGACCAGACGCAAGCGCACAGCGTCCTCGACGCCGAACACTTCGCCCAGCACCAGGATCTCCAACGCCACGTTGGCGCCGAATTTCTGCACCAGCGGCGCCATCTCGTCGTGCGCTTCGACCAGGCCCAGCCGCTTCACCGGTACGCCGAACCGGCTGGACCGGCCGCACACCCGGAAATCGCAGCACGCCGCGAGGCCGAGGCCGCCGCCGACCGCCAGGCCCTGTATGGCGGCGATGGTCGGATGCCGGCAATGCCACAATGCCTGGAAGGCCGGCACGCTGATCCCGGCATATTCGCGCGCCTTGGCCTTGGACGAGCGCCACTCGCTGAACTCGCCGATATGGGCGCCGGCCGACAACGCCTTGCCGCCCTCGCCGCGCAGCACGATGGCGCGGACGTCGCCGTCGCGTTCACATTCCGCCAACAGCCGCCGCAAGCCGCGGAACATGTCGAGACCCAGAGCGTTCATGCGCTCGGGCGCGTTCAGCACGATGGTGGCGATGTGCCCCTCGCGCGTGAGATGGATCTCCTCGGCCATCGTCTACCTCCGTTGCCAGCGTCCATGTGACAGCGTAAGGGCCGCGCCTGTAAAGTCACGGCCATGCAGGGCCAGGAGTGTTCCGATGGACGAGTTGGCGATCGTCGATGCACATCACCATCTTTGGGATCTCAAGGCGCTCTACTATCCCTGGCTGATGGACAGCGAGCCGCATGACTTCTTCCTTGGCGACTATGCCAGCATCAAGCGCGTCTATCTGCCGCCCGACCTCAGGCGCGACGCCGCCCGACACAACCTCGTCGCCAGCGTGCATGTGGAAGCCGAATGCAGCCGCGAACAGCAGGTGGCGGAGACCCGCTGGCTGACCAAGGTGGCAGGCGAACACGGCCTGCCGACCGCCATCGTCGCGCATGCCTGGTTCGACGTGCCGGAAGCCGAGGCGATCCTGGCCGAACAGGCGAGCTTCCCCCTGGTGCGCGGCATCCGTTCCAAGCCCCTCACCACCGCCAGGCCCGGCCAGTCCGTCGCCGGCCAGAAGCGCACGATGCAGCATCCCGACTGGCTCGCCGGCTACAAGCTGCTGGGGAAATACAACCTGTCCTGGGACTTGCGCGTACCGTTCTGGCATCTGGAGGAAGCGGCCAAGGTGGCGGGCGACCATCCGCACATCCCGGTGGTGTTGAATCACACCGGGTTTCCCTGGGACCGCAGCGCGGAAGGCTTGGCGCTCTGGCGACGGGGCATGCGGGCCCTGGCGAAACAGCCCAACGTGTCTTGCAAGCTGTCTTGCCTGTGCCTGCGCGCTGGCCCCTGGACGCTCGAAGGCAACCGACCGATCGTGCGGGAGACCATCGACATCTTCGGCGCGGAACGCTGCATGTTCGCTTCCAACTTCCCCGTCGACAGTGTGCGCATCGGCTACGACGCCATGTTCGAGGCCTTCAAGGCGATGGTGCAGGATCTGAGCCCGGCCGAGCGGCGCGGCCTGTTCCACGACAACGCCAGGCGGTTCTATCGGCTGCCCTGATCAGGCAAGCCGGGCGGCACCGGCGGCGTAGGCCGCCAGAAAGCGGTCGAGGCCGTGGCTGCCGCCGTTGACCGCCTCGCGCGCGACCTTCAGGTTGCCGGCCGCGACGGCATTGCGAATGCGCGTCGTCACCGACCCCAGGAAGCTGGCCAGCAGGCAGCCGGCCACCCAGGGATCGTTCGCCAGTTCCGGCCGATCGATCAGGTCCGCCACGCCCACCAGCGGGCCGTGCCGGCGGTAGTTGGCCCGCCCGGTCAATTGCACAAAGCCGCGGCCGCGGAACCGTTCGCCGTCGGGCGGTCCCTGGTTGCCCAGGTCGGCGCGCCGGTCGTAGAGCCCGAAGGGAGCGCCGCCCGGATCGGTGTTGTAGCGGCTGACGGCCTCGTCCACCGGCAGAAAGCGCTCGGTCTCGGCGCGGATCGTGGCCAACGCCACCAAGGCCATGACCCGGTCGGTCAGCGCGAAATCCTTGAGCCCGCCCAGCACGAAGGGCAGATGCAGCGTGATATTGCGCTCGGCCGTGTGCGGGAAGACCGCGCGCATGACCGACAGATCCACCGACGCCAGCACGCCGTCGCCCGCGACAACGGCGGTCGGCGGGGCGGGCCGTGGCAAGGCGGCCCGCAACGCGTCGTCGGCGACACCGCTCGGCGTCTGACCGGCGTTGCGTTGCCAAGCCTTGACCGCCGCTTCGGTGCCCTGGCCGAAGTCGCCGTCCAGCAGGCCGGGTGTCTGTCCCGCCCACAGCAGCGCCCGCTGCACGGAGAGCACTTCCGGGCCTTTGTCGCCACGCCGCAAGATCAGCATCGGATCACACCTCCCAGCACCGCCTAACGGCGCTCGAACAGCACCAGCGATACGGCCGTCAGTACCAAGGCCAGTGCCGCCGCCACGGCAAAGGTTATCCGATCGCCCAGCAGCACGGCACTGCCGGTGACACCAAACACCGGCACCGCCAGGCTCGCGATGCTGGCGATGCTGACCGGATAGACCGCGACGATGCGGTAGAAGAAGTAGTGCCCGCCGATGGTGCCGATGAAGGTGGCGTAGCACCAGGCCAGCGCCGAGGGCCAATGCAGCTCGGGCAGGCCGCTCTCCGTCGCCGCCCAGATGGCGAGCGGCAGAAACGGCAGGTTGCCGATGGTGAGCTGCCAGGCCGTCAGCACCGTCACCGGAATGGTCCAGCGCGTGCGCTTCTGCCAGACGATCCCGACCGCCCAGAACAAGGCGGCGCCCAGTACGAAAAGCGAGCCGGCCGGCAGCCCTCCGTCGGCCAGCACGCGCGGCAGCAGCAGCAAGGCAAGCCCGGAAACGCCCAGCGCCAGCGCCAGCAATGGCCGCCAGCCGAGCCGTTCGCGCAGCACCAAGCCGCCGATCAGGGAGGCCCAGATCGGCATGGTGTAGGCGATGATCACGCCGGCGCTGGCCTGGTAGAAGCGCAAGGCCAGGACCACCAGCAAGGAGAAGGCGAAAACGTTCAACAGCGACACCCCGACCAGGGGCCGGATCTCCGCGCGCGGCACATGCAGCTGTGTGCCGGCCAGCCAGACCGTCGCCATCATCGCCACAGCCGCGACCACGCCCGACGTGCCGCGGAAGAACATAGGGTCGAAATCCGCCAGCACCAGCTTCATCGACGGCCAGTTGAAGCCCCAGCACATGCCGAGCAGCAACACGAAGCCGACGCCGGCCGCCCTGCGCAAGCCGGCCGGTCGCGCCGCCGCCGGGGCTTGCGCATCAGTCATGGCCGCAGCAAAGGCCCCGCCCGCCGCTCTGTCAACGCGGCCGCCCCGGCATCGCTGCCCGGCCGGGTGTTGCGCGCCGGCTTTCGGCTAGACTATGGGGAAGCATCACGCCGAGACCCGGGACCAACCATGGACTTCAGCCTTACCGCCGAACAGCAATCGATCCGCGATTCCATCACCAAGCTGTGCGCCAAATACGATGCCGACTACTGGCTCAGGCGCGACGACGAAGGTGGCTTCCCGGACGACTTCGTGGCCGACCTGGCAGCCGGCGGCTGGCTGGGCATCGCCATGCCGCCGGAATATGGCGGCTCGGGCCTGGGCGTCACCGAGGCGGCCTTGATGATGCAGGCGATCGCCCAGTCGGGTGCCGGCTTCTCCGGCGCCTCGGCGGTGCACATCAACCTGTTTGGCCCCAACCCCATTGTCGTGCACGGCACCGAGGAACAGAAGCGGCGACTGCTGCCGCCGCTGATCCAGGGCAAGGACCGCACCTGCTTCGGCGTGACCGAGCCGAATGCCGGCCTCAATACGGCGGCCATCGAGACCCGGGCCGAACGCGACAACAAAGGCTGGGTGGCGCATGGCCGCAAGCTGTGGACCTCAACCGCGCAGAGCGCCAACAAGATCCTGCTGCTGGCGCGCACCACGCCGCGCGACAAATGCCGCAAATCGACCGACGGCCTGAGCCTGTTCTACACCGACCTCGACCGCCGCTATGTCGAGGTGCGCGAAATCCACAAGATGGGCCGCAAGGCGGTCGATTCGAACGCGGTGTTCATCGACGGCCTGCCGATCCCGGACGAGGACCTGCTGGGCGAGGAGGGCCGAGGTTTCTACTATCTCCTCGACGGCCTCAATCCCGAACGCGTGCTGGTGGCGGCGGAAGCGGTTGGCCTGGGTCGCGCGGCGTTGCAGCGCGCGACCGCCTATGCCAAGGAGCGCGTCGTGTTTGGC
Source organism: Alphaproteobacteria bacterium (assembly GCA_016869175.1). Classification (GTDB taxonomy): domain Bacteria; phylum Pseudomonadota; class Alphaproteobacteria; genus VGEV01. Next base: position 2,297 of record VGEV01000029.1, on the reverse strand, counting down.
CGGCCGATCGGCCAGAACCAGGCGATCCAGCACCCATTGGCGCAAAGCTGGGCCGAGCTGGAAGCGGCCAACCTGATGGTGTTCAAGGCCGCCGCCCTCTATGACAGCGGCCAGCCCTGCGGGGCCGAGGCCAACGCCGCCAAGTATCTCGCGGCCGAGGCCGGCTACCACGCCTGCGAGCGGGCGGTGCTGACCCATGGCGGAATGGGCTATGCCAAGGAATTCCATGTCGAACGCTACTTCCGCGAGATCCTGGTGGCGCGCATCGCCCCGGTCAGCCGCGAGATGATCCTGAACTATCTGGGCGAGCGGGTGCTCGGCCTGCCGAAATCCTACTGAGCCACACCAGGGAGAGGGCGATGGCGGGACCGTTCGCGGGCATCCGCGTGATCGATGTGACGGCGGTGCTGCTGGGTCCCTATGCGGCGCAGTGGCTGGGCGATCTCGGCGCTGACGTGATCAAGGTGGAAGCCCCGCCCGAGGGCGACAGCACCCGCCATGTCGGCCCCAACCGGAACCACGGCATGAGCGGCACCTTTCTCAACGCCAACCGCAACAAGCGCTCGATCGCGCTCGACCTGAAGCAGCCCGCGGCCAAGGCCGCGCTCGACCGGTTGATCGCGGGCGCCGATGTTTTCATGCACAACATGCGTCCGCGCGCCATCGCCAAGCTCGGCTTCGATTATGCCGCGGTGGCCAAGCGGAAGCCCGACATCGTCTATTGCGGCGCCTATGGCTATTCGCAGAAGGGCCGCTATGCCGCGCGCCCGGCCTATGACGACCTGATCCAGAGCCATGCCGGCTTGGCTGGCATGGCCGCCCGCATCGACGGCGAGCCGCGCTTCGCGCCGACGGTAATGGCAGACAAGACCGTGGGGCTGACCGCGGCGCTCAGCATCGCGGCGGCGCTGTACCATCGCGCCCGAACCGGCCAGGGGCAGTTCATCGAAGTGCCGATGTTCGAGACGCTGACCGCCTTCATGAGCATCGAGCACCTCTACGGCGCCGGCTTCGTGCCGCCCCTCAGCAAGACCGGGTACGGCCGGCTGACCACGCCCTACCGCCGGCCCTATCGCAGCAAGGACGGCTTCATCACCATCGTGCCCTATACCGATCGGCATTGGCGGGGGCTGTTCGAGATCGCTGGCCGGCCCGACCTGGCGACCGATCCGCGGTTCCACGACTATGGCAGCCGCACCCGGAACATCGATGCGCTCTACCGGTTTCTCGACGAACTGGCGGCAAGCCGCAGCAACGCCGAATGGCTGCGCGCCTGCCAGGAGAAAGAGATCCCCTGCGCGCCCGTGGCCGACCTGGACGAGCTGCTGCAGGACGAACACCTGCGGGAAGTAGGCCTGTTCCAGCGGCAGAACCATCCCAGCGAGGGCGAGGTGTTGCTGACCGGCGTGCCGGTCACGTTATCGGCGACGCCCGGCGAAATCCGCCGGCCGGCGCCGCGCTTCGGCGAGCACGGCCCCGAACTGCTGCGCGAGATCGGCTTCAGCGACGCCGAGATCGACAGCCTCAGAGCCAGCGGCGCTCTGCTGCTGCCGCCAAACTAGGAGCATCGCATGCGCACCGTCGGGCTTGGCCTGCATTGGAACGACCTCAGCCTTGGCGAGCGGTTCAAGACCGTCGGCCGCACCGTGACCGAGCCGGACATCGTCAACTTCATCGGCTGCACCGGCATGCTGGAAGTGCTGTTCACCGACCTTGAATATCTGAAGGAGCATGCGCCGATGAAGGGCCGGGTGGCGCCGGCCGCCCTGGTCTATAGCTTCGCCGAGGGCCTGTTGGTTCAGTCCACCATGCAGCATACCGGGCTGGCGTTCCTCAAGATGGAATTGAACGTCAAGGGACCGACCTTCGCCGGCGATACCATTCACGTCGAGTGCGAAGTGACGGAAATAAAGCCCACGCGCAACAACCGCGGCCTGGTCCGCACCTTCAACCGCATCGTCAACCAGAGGGGCGAGGCGGTGATCACCTACAATCCGTTGCGCATGATGGCGGGCCGCGACCAATAGCGGGTCGACGGGCCGCCGACCGGACGGCCTGGGGAAGAGAGGCGCGGCCTTGTCGCCAGGCTTGCCGGACCGGCATGGCGGAGGCCACGTCCCCGGCGCACATCCTGTTCATCTCGAGGTCTTCCCGTCACGCTGCCCTGCCGACCACGACGGGCGCGCGGTCGCCGGCTGTCCGGGTTCGCACAGAAGTGAGGCGGGTTGAGTAAGGGAAGGGGTTCTCCGAAGCTCGGGTTGCTGAGACTCGAAGCAAAGGAGAACCCCATGCAGGTG